>NZ_JAAEDW010000008.1:0-138090 GCF_013346885.1 Gilliamella sp. ESL0232
ATGTCTGGCGGTAATAGCGCGGTGGTCCCACCTGACCCCATGCCGAACTCAGAAGTGAAACGCCGTAGTGCCGATGGTAGTGTGGGTATTACCCATGTGAGAGTAGGGTGCCGCCAGACTTTTAAATTTTATATATACATACCAAATACGGTGGAGCGGTAGTTCAGTTGGTTAGAATACCTGCCTGTCACGCAGGGGGTCGCGGGTTCGAGCCCCGTCCGTTCCGCCACCTTATTTAGGGGCGTAGTTCAATTGGTAGAGCACCGGTCTCCAAAACCGGGTGTTGGGAGTTCGAGACTCTCCGCCCCTGCCACAAAAATAATTGTTCTGTTTTAAATTTAATCATTTAGTCATTTTTGATAGAACAAATAAAAGAATTCTATTTACAGATTAACTTAGTCAATTATAATTCCTGCCCAGATACTTTTACAACCTAGAGGATAGAACATGGCTGAGAGTTTTGTAAGTCAACAACGTTTTTTTGATAATAAGAATTATCCAAGAGGATTTTCTCGTCACGGAGACTTTACTATTAAAGAAGCTCTTATTTTGGAAAAACATGGGTGTGCTTTTAAAGATCTTGATACAGAAGTTAGAAAACCTACTACAGCAGAAGAAAAATCATTTGTTGCCGTTTGTAAAGGTAAAAAGGAACCATCAACTGATTTCGAAAAAACTTGGCTAAAATATCTTTCTCGTATAAATAAGCCTAAACGCTTTCATACATTATCCGGCGGGAAGCCTCAAGTTGATACAACTGATGATTTTGTCGATAGTGACGACTAATTCTTTTAACCGATATTTTTGTGTAATTGAATTAATAATCGATCCATAGAACGATAACTTAATGCTTCTGAAATATGTTTTCGTTCTATATTTTCTGACGAATCTAAATCTGCAATTGTACGCGATACTTTTAATATACGATGCCACGCCCTAGCAGAGAGTCCTAATTTAATCAATGCTTGTTCTAAATATTCATTATTTTCATCTGATAATTTGCAATAACATTGTATTTCATTTGCACTTAACTGACTATTTAATTTATTGTTTCTTTTAAACTGAATATTTCTTGCTTGTAAAACTCGCTGTTTTACCGTTTCGGTTGATTCATCGGAAGTCTTTTTTTGACTTAAGGTGCCTTTAGGCAATAAAGGTACTTCAATAGAAATATCAAATCTATCGAGAAATGGTCCTGAAAGTCGATTTAGATAGCGAATTGTTTGCTGGGGTGTTGTTCTATTGTGTGTTCCTTGATAATGTCCTGTAGGGCTTGGATTCATTGCTGCTATTAATTGAAACTTAGCAGGAAATTTTATTTTTGCGTTTGCTCTCGAAATGATAATTTCACCTGACTCAATTGGTTCTCTAAGAGCGTCTAATACTTTTCGGTTAAATTCTGGTAATTCATCTAAAAATAAAACCCCATTATGTGCTAGTGATATTTCTCCTGGTTTAGGTATTGTTCCTCCGCCAACCAATGCTGCTGCTGATGCGCTATGGTGAGGTGATCTAAACGGCCTCTTACGCCAGTTTTTAATTGATCCATTTGGACTAACTAGACTAGTTATTGCCGCACTTTCAAGTGCTTCTTCATCAGATAATTGAGGTAACAGGGAAGTCAAACGAGTTGCTAACATAGTCTTACCTGTTCCAGGAGGTCCAATTAATAGTAAATTGTGACCTCCTGCGGCTGCAATTTCTAATGCTCTTTTGGCTTGTTCCTGTCCGATTATATCTTGTAGGCTTGATAAATTATTATCAATATCTTTGTATTCACGATATTGGACTGCTGGCAAGTCAATTTCGTTATATAAATATTGGCATAACTCTAATAAGTTATTGGTGATTAAAGTATTGTTTTGGTGAATTAAAGAAATTTCAGATTGATTTTCTGCTGAAATAATTAGTGTGCGATTTTTCTTTTTAGAAGAAATAGCTGCCGGAATTGCTCCTTTTACTGCTCTAATATTACCTGAAAGAGCTAATTCTCCCAAAAATTCATAATGTAATAGATTATCTGTTGGAATTTGCTCTGTAGCGGCAAGAATAGCGATAGCTATTGGTAAATCAAAGCGACTTCCTTCCTTTGGAAGATCTGCAGGAGATAAGTTAACAGTTATTTTTTTTGAAGGAAAAGTAAAACCACTATTAATAATAGCACTTCTAACTCGATCTTTAGCTTCTTTAACCGTTGCTTCAGGCAGACCAACTAAAACAAAACCAGGTAACCCGTTACTAATATGAACTTCAACGTTTATCAACGGTGCTTGTATTCCAATAGATGCTCGAGTATAAATAATTGCAAGTGACATAGTTTTTAATTATCAACATATTGAATTGTACTATTATAGTATTAGAAATAGTTAACTGATTATTAAAGTCATTTTTATTAATGGGATATGTCACGCAATAAATAATCTAATTTTGCAATAATCTTAATTTTTTTTGTTTAAAGTTAATTTTGAAATAAATAATGATATAAAAAATAAACAAGTATTACTTAATACAATTGATGGCCCTGTTGGTGTGTCGTAAATAAAAGAAAATATTAGTCCTGTAATCACTGATAACATACCAATTATTATAGCAATTATTGCCATTGCCTCGGGAGTTTTTGAATAATATTTGGCTGTTGCGGCAGGGATGATAAGTAAAGATGTAATAATCAGAGCTCCAACAAATTTCATTGATAGACCTATTGTTAGCGCCAACAGTAGAGTTAAAAGCAATTTTGTTATTTGAACATTAATACCGTGACTAAAAGCTAACTCTTCACTTACAGTAATAAATAAAATGTCATTCCATCGCCAAAGCAATAAGGCACCAATAAATGCTACACAAGTAGTAATTTGATAAAGATCAGAATATGTTACTGATAATAGATCACCAAATAAGTATCCCATTAGATCGATTCGGATATTATTCATTAAACTAATTACAACTAAACCAAGAGATAATGCACTATGAGCTAAAATACCAAGTAAACTATCAATTGGAAGTTGTTTTTGAGCTTCTAACCAAAGTAATCCTAAGGCCAGTAAAAGAGTTACACAAATGACTGCATAAAATAAATTGATATTCAGTAAAAAACCAAAAGCGATACCAAGTAAAGCAGCATGGGATAGGGTATCACCAAAATAAGACATTTTACGCCAAACAACGAAAGTACCTAAGGGACCAGTTATGCTTGTTAAGCATAAACCAGCTAATAAAGAAGGTAATAGTAACTCAATCATTATTTTTTTTTCCATAACTAGACATAGCAATTTGCTTATGTTGATCAATAGTAGAAGTGCAGCAATCATGTTGATGATTATGATGATGTTTATAAACAGCGATTTGTGAAGCCCCATGTCGTCCAAAGAGAGAAATAAACTCAGGATCATTAGATACAATAGCAGGTGTGCCTGAACAACAAATATGATGATTTAAACAAATTACTTCATCTGTTTTTGCCATAACTAAATGAAGATCATGAGAAACCATTAATACACCGCAATTAAACTGTTTTTTTGCATTAACGATTAAATCATATAATAATACTTGACCACTAACATCCACTCCTTGAGTTGGTTCATCAAGAATTAATAATTGAGGTTGCTTTGCTAAGGCTTGAGCTAATAATACGCGTTGCAATTCTCCACCCGATAATTGATGCATAGATTTATTAATCAAATATTCAGCTTTTACCATTGATAACGTATTAAAAATTTTTTCGGTATTTAACTGTTTATTTAAGTGCATAAAACGTTTAACAGTAATAGGCAGAGTGGTATTTAAATTAATTGATTGTGGTACATAACCAATTGTTAAATTGGTTGAACGCTTAATTGTCCCTGAAGTAAATGGAATTAAACCTAAAATGACTTTTACTAGAGTTGATTTACCTGCACCATTGGGACCAAGTAATGTAATAATTTGATTAAGATGTATTGCTAACGAAACGTCATATAATATTTTTTGATGGTCAATTTCTACTGAAACACTATCAAGAGAAATTAGTGGTGTCATATCGTTAAGAGCCCTTGCCTACAATAATGTTATGTTATATTATAACAATTAATGTTTTTATTCTATCATACTTTTAAATATAGGATATATGGTGTGAAAAAATATATTGCACAAAATAGTAAACAATTAATCTGTTCTTTAATGATATTTTGTTCATTAATATTTATGCAAACTATCACTAACATAGCTAATGCGACAGTTATTTCATCTGTAAAGCCCATTGGGTTTATTACTGAAGCCATTGCTTCAGGAGTAACTGATAATGATATTTTACTTCCTGATAGCGCATCTCCACACACTTATTATTTAAAGCCCTCTGATTTAGCAAAACTTAAATCAGCCGAACTTGTGGTTTGGGTCGGTGAAGATATGGAAGCTTTTATGCCAACAATTTTAAAAAATATAGATAAGCAAAAGCAAATTGAATTAATGGCTGTACCAGAAATCAAATCGTTACTTAGAACCAGCCATGATGATCACGAAGATGATCATTCTCATGATGAGGTCAATCAAGATCACCATGGTGAATATGATGAGCATATTTGGCTTTCACCTAAAATTGCTAAAATTATCGCACAATCAATTCATGATAGACTTGTTACGCTTTATCCAGATAAAAGCATATTAATTGATGAAAATTTAAACGAATTCATTACTAAACTCACAGAAACAGAACAAAACATTGCAAAAAAACTAATTACCGTACAAAATAGAGGGTATTTTGTGTTTCATGACGCCTATGGGTATTTTGAGGCACAGTTCGGATTAAAAAAACTAGGCAGTTTTACTATAAATCCAGCAGTTCAGCCCGGTGTTCAAAAAGTTTATGCTATTCAACAGGAGCTCAAAGAGCACCAAGCAGTATGTGTATTTCGTGAGCCACAGTTTAGCCCTGCAGTTATTGAAAAATTAGTGAGTGGAACAGATGTTCGAATTGGAGAATTGAATCCATTAGGAACGAGTATAACACCTTCAAAAGGTGCATATTTACAATTTTTAACAAATTTAACACAGCAACTGTTGGATTGTTTAGATAAAAATTAGTTTTAGTAATAAATAGTTAAGGTTAATTTTGGCAAGAAAAATAAAATCCTTCAATATTGAAAAAAATAATTTTAAAATTCCCTATTTTTCAATATTGGGCGTTCTTTTTATTGTTATTTTATTTACTGCTCTGTGGCGTCCGCTCAATTTGGATCGAACAATTTATGTTCCTTTAACTCCTCAAGTTGAAACTACTGTAAATGATAATTC
The DNA here is from genome assembly GCF_013346885.1 of Gilliamella sp. ESL0232. Taxonomy (NCBI): domain Bacteria; kingdom Pseudomonadati; phylum Pseudomonadota; class Gammaproteobacteria; order Orbales; family Orbaceae; genus Gilliamella; species Gilliamella sp. ESL0232. The sequence goes on from NZ_JAAEDW010000008.1 coordinate 5,269, forward strand.
CAGCTCTATTGATGGTGATGGAAAAGTCGAGATAGTAAATGGGAAAATGGCTACCGTTGCTGAATCATCTGATGTTCCTGAAGATGAAATTGTTAAAGATGAATTAGATGATATCGTTGATGGTAAAGATAATGCAGTACAATATACTATTGTTCGTGGCGATACTTTGCATGATATTCTAATTCGTTATAATGTTAATAAAAATGATATCTATCAATTAACAACAAAATTTAAGCAACTTGCAAATCTACGAATTGGTCAACAAATTAGTTGGACAACTGATGATAATCATAATTTGCAAACTTTTAGTTGGACAATATCAAGCAATAATATTCGAATCTATGAAAAATCGGGTGATAAATTTATAGAAAGCTCTGAAACTGCTGAAGTCATCCCACAAAATATTGTTATAAAAGGTGACATTAAATCTAGTTTTGTTGCCGATGCTCGAAAAAGTGGGTTAACTAGTAATGAAATAGGTATTATTACTCGCGCTTTACAGTGGCGCTTAGATTTTCGTCGATTACAAGTTGGTGATAAATTTTCAGTTGCTCTAACACGGGAAATGCATGGTAAAAGCTTATCTAATAGTCAGTTGTTAGGTATTCGAATTAAAAATGGAAATAAGGATTATTATGCTATTTTAGCTGATGATGGTAAATATTATGATATTAATGGTAACAGCTTATCGCAGAGTTTTTTCCGTTATCCTTTAGCGAAAAAAGCACGTGTTTCTTCTGGATTTAATCCACGTCGTTTACACCCTGTTACAGGACAAATAGCCCCTCATAATGGTGTTGATTTTGCTGTATCACGTGGTACTCCTGTATTATCCGTTGGTAATGGTGAAGTAGTAATTGCAAAATATAGTGGTTCAGCGGGTAACTATATTGCTATTCGGCATGGTCGTCAGTATATGACAACTTATATGCACTTGGATAAAATTTTAGTTAAACCAGGTCAACAAGTTAAGCAAGGCGATAAAATCGGCCTATCGGGAAATACAGGGCGTTCTACTGGACCTCATCTTCATTTTGAATTACATATTAATAACAAGCCAGTTAATCCATTAACAGCAAGTTTACCTATTTCAGAAGGATTAACAGGTAAGTCGAGAAAGGCATTCTTTTCAAAAGTTAAAAGTATTAGCTCTCAACTAAACTTTTAAGTTTATATATTTGTTTTTATATTTAAACCTTTACTTACCTGGCCTTTTTAAAAAAGGTGGTCAAGGTGCCCTTAAAAATTATGTTATCATAAGCTAATTATTATTTAATAATAAATGTTAGGTGCAGTTTGAAAACATCAGCTAAAACAGAAAAAAAACGCTCTTCTAAAAAGGCCAGAAAAAATAAAAAGACTACACTTTGGCGACGATTTTTGACACTACTATTTAAGTTGTTTCTTGTCTTTGCTGCAGTGGCTATTATTTATGGCGTTTATCTTGATCAACAAATTAAAGAACGGATTGATGGAAATGTATGGGAGTTACCGGCTGCAGTTTATGGGCAAATTATTGATCTTGAACCAGATAGTGAATATAGTCTAAATGATGTGGTAACAATATTAGTTGGTGCGCAATATCGTCAACAAGATACCAAAGCTACTCGTCCAGGCGAATTTATTGTAAGAAATGATGCGGTTGAAATTTATCGTCGACCTTTTACTTTTCCTGATGGTGAAGAGCAAGCTTTTAGAGTTAGAATAACTTTTTATGAAAATCGTATTGATCGTATTACTAATATAGATTCAGGTCGTGATTTTGGATTGCTTAAGATTGATCCTAAATTAATTACTATGATGCATTCTCCAAATGGAGAACAACGGCTGTTTGTTCCATTAAAAGAGTTTCCTGATTCATTATTACAAACATTAGTCGCAACGGAAGATAAACGTTTTTATGATCATCATGGCGTAAGTTTATATTCTATTGGTCGTGCGATTTTTGTTAATTTAACAACAGGTCGTACTGAAGGTGGAAGTACATTAACTCAGCAAACAGTCAAAAACCTTTTTTTAACTAACGAACGTAGTTTAAGTCGCAAAATACGTGAAGCTTATATGGCTCTTATTTTGGATGGACGCTATAGCAAAGAACGTATTTTAGAGCTTTATTTAAACGAAGTTTATTTTGGGCAAGCGGGTAGTGAAGAGATCCATGGTTTTCCATTAGCAAGTCTTTACTATTTTGGTCGCCCAGTTAATGAACTGACATTAGATCAGCAAGCGGTACTTGTTGGCATGGTAAAAGGAGCTTCATTATATAATCCTTGGACACAACCTCAACAAGTTATTGAACGTCGTAATGTTGTTTTAAAACTTGCTCAGCAGCAAGGTATTATTGATGATGAGTTGTATAATTTATTAAGTCAGCGCCCACTATCAGTTTTGCCCAAAGGTGGTGTAATTTCGCCACAACCAGCATTTATGCAAGTTGTGCGTAGTGAACTTAGAAAACAATTAGGCGATAAGGCAGAACATCTGTCTGGTATGAAGATTTTTACTACCTTTGATCCTATAGCTCAATCAGCTGCAGAGCAAGCGGTAACTAACGTAATTGAGAAACTGCGAAAATCAACTAATAAAGAATTACAAACAGCAATGGTTATAGTTAGCCGAGAAACTGGAGAAATTCGCTCTATCATTGGTAGTGCTGAACCTCGTTATCCAGGATATAACCGTGCTTGGTTAACTCAGCGAGCAATTGGTTCATTAGCTAAACCGTCAACTTATTTAACTGCACTAGGGCAACCCGACCATTACCAACTTAATACTTGGCTTGATGATAAACCTTTATCAATAAAGCTTGATGGTAATGGTTATTGGGAACCGAAAAACTATGATCGTAAATTTCGTGATCGTGTTATGTTAGTAGATGCTTTAGCACTTTCGCTTAATGTGCCAACAGTTAATCTAGGAATGGCATTAGGGCTTGATGCAACAAGGAATACTTTACAATCATTAGGTGTATCAACAGACCGTATATCTAATTTACCATCAAGATTACTAGGTGCTTTAGAATTAACACCGTTAGAAACGGCGCAGATGTTTCAAACGATAGCTAATAATGGTCAACGATCTCCACTTTCTATTTTAAGATATGTATTGACCGATAAAGGTGAGCTAGTTTATCAAAGCTACCCACAACAGCTTCAGGCCGTATCTCAACAATCGGCTTATTTAACCACTTATGCTATGCAGCAAGTTGTTAACTCGGGGACATCTCGTTCACTAAAAGCTAAATATGGTTCATTTAATTTAGCAGCTAAGACAGGAACAAGTAATGATTCTCGTGACAGCTGGTTTACAGGGATAGATGGTAAAAATGTTGCTGTTGTTTGGATTGGTTTAGATGATCATTCTCCAATGAAATTAACAGGAGCAACTGGCGCCTTAAAAATTTATAGTGAATATTTACAAAATAATCCACCAAAGAAATTAGTATTGCCACTACCTCAAAATATTTTTATGGTACCTATTGATAGTGATGGACAGTGGCAATGTGATGGAAGTGGTATTCGCTCTTTACCAGTATGGACAATTAACCCTCATAGCTTATGCTCAGCGAATAACCAGCCTAGGTCCGTTCAGCAGGCACCAACTTGGGTTACTGACCTATTAAATAACTAAATGGAAATTATATGCCTGAATTACCAGAAGTTGAGACAAGTCGTCGAGGTATTTTGCCGTATTTGAAAGGACAGATTATCGATAAAATTATTGTTCGACAACCTAAATTACGTTGGTCCGTTGATAAGGCTATAAGTAATGTGCACGGGCAAGTTATTTTAGATATAAAACGTCGTGCAAAATATTTATTATTACAGTTACCCAACAATTGGATCGTAATTCATCTAGGAATGTCTGGAGGTTTACGTATTTTAAAAAATCCACAAAAAGCAGAAAAGCATGATCATATTGATTTAGTTTTAGAAAACGGCGTTACTCTACGTTATACCGATCCTAGGCGTTTTGGATCTTGGCTTTGGGCAAATTCGCTAGACGAAATATCTCAATTACAACATTTGGGACCAGAGCCTTTAAGTGACGAATTTTCAACTGAATATTTATTTGAAAAAGCAAGGAGTCGAAAAGTTCCCATAAAAAGTTGGATTATGGATAACCATATTGTGGTTGGGGTTGGTAATATTTATGCTTCTGAATCGTTATTTATGGCAAAAATCAACCCTACTCGAAAAGTAAACTCCTTACAATTAAATGAATTTGAAAGGCTTGTAGCTGCTATTAAGCAAGTTCTTACTAAATCAATTAAACAAGGAGGAACAACACTCAAGGATTTCCTGCAGTCTAATGGTAAACCTGGATATTTTGCACAGGAGTTACAAGTTTATGGACGCGAAGGTGAACAATGTCTGATTTGTGGTACAGAAATAAAATCACAAAAAATTGGACAGCGTAATACTTTTTATTGTGAATTTTGTCAAAAATAGAAATACTTATTAAGCCAAAATTATCACTTTTGGCTATTTGTCAAATGGCTTTAACATTTTTAATACATCCCTTCTACCGCTTATATAAAAATATCTTATGAAACACTTTAAACCTTACCTAAATAGGATTAGTATAAGCAATTAGATTTAGAATAATTATTTTTAATATCACTTTGATTATTATATATAATCAAACAATTAAATGATAAAAATCTTTTTATTTTAAAGGCTATAGACTTGTGACTAGATATCGACTATCTTTCTCAGGGTATAATTGTTAATGGTTTGTAAAGCTTAATATATGGAATTAATTAGAGACAGCATATGAATTCCTAAAAGCTTGGTTTTCTGTTTTTTATGATTTTATATTTTATTCAACTCTGTGTATCTTATTTTTATTAAGGAATTTAAGATGATCAAATTCGCCTCCCGCTTTTTGGTAACTTGTTTTATTTTACTTTTTACCTCAATGGCTAATTCTGAAGTTAGAATTATTATTACTGATGGAGTGAGCTCAGCTAAACCTATAGCTGTTGCCCCATTTAAATGGACAGGTGGTGGAGAACCGCCACAAGCCATTGAAGAAATTATTGCTTCTGATTTGCGTAACAGTGGTAAGTTCAATCCTATTGACGTTAATCAAATGCCTCAGAAACCGACAACAGCTTCAGAGGTTACTCCAACTGTATGGAACAAAGTTGGTGTTTCAGCTGTTGTTGTTGGCTCAATACAACCTGATGCGTCAGGAAAATATCTTATAAATTATCAATTAGTCGATACAGTTAATCGACCAGGTACAGTTTTAGCTCAAAATCAATTCTCTATTGAAAAGCGTTGGGTTCGTTATGCAGCTCATACTGCAAGTGATGAAATCTTTGAATCACTAACTGGTATTAAGGGAGCATTTAGAACACGAATTGCTTATGTTGTAAAAATGACTAAAGGGCCGTTTTCGCACGAATTAAGAGTGTCTGATTATGATGGTTATGATCAAATTACTGTTCATCGTTCTAAGGAACCATTAATGTCTCCTACTTGGTCACCAGATGGGAAAAAAATAGCTTATGTAACTTTTGAAGGGGGGCATTCTTCATTAGTGTTAAAAACTTTGGATAGTGGTGCTGTACAAACAATTGCATCTTTTCCTCAGCATAATGGGGCGCCGGCATTTTCTCCGGATGGTAGTAAATTAGCATTTGCTCTATCTAAAGGCGGTAGCTTAAATTTATATATGATGACATTAAGTAACAAACAAATTACTCAAATTACTTCTAGCCGTAGTAATAATACAGAACCATCTTGGATGCCGGACAATCAAACTATTGTTTACACTTCTGATCAAGCAGGTCGCCCGCAGTTATATAGTATTAATATAAATACAGGTGAATCGCAGAGGGTGACTTGGGATAATACGCAAAATCAGAATGCCAGAGTGTCACCTGATGGTTCGTTTATTGCAATGATATCAAGCAATAATGGCGAACAACATATAACTCGATATGATATGGATACAAAAACCTATCAACGTTTAACTGATACTTTTTTAGATGAAACGCCAAGTATTGCACCAAATGGTACAATGATCATTTATAGTTCATCTCAAGGGTTAGGTACAATTTTGAACCTTGTTTCTACAGATGGTAATTTTAAGGCAAGGTTACCAGCTACTGATGGGCAAGTAAAATTCCCTGCATGGTCACCATATTTATAAAGACAGCTTAAAAAAACAACTACATTGCAATTATTAAAATTGTGTAAAGTTTAAGGTCGTTATAATATATTACTCTAATCTTTTAGTCCCATAACGGGCGTTACTTAAAAGTTGGTTAGATATATAAATAGAATTTATTCAAACAACAGGAGTTTATACAATGCAATTTTCTAAATTTCTTAAAGTAGCAGCGGTTGCTTTACCATTAATCGCTGTAACTGCTTGCTCATCTAATAGCAGCCAAACCGTTAGTGGTAATTTAAATGGTGCTTTATCAAAAGAAGCCTTAGAGCAACTTCAAAAATTACAACAAATTAATACAGTTTATTTTGACTTTGATAAATATAATGTTAGATCTGAATATGCAACATTATTAAATGCACATGCTGAATTTATTCGTACAAGTAACATAAAAGTTGTTATTGAAGGTCATGCTGATGAACGCGGTACTCCAGAATATAATATCGCATTAGGTGAACGTCGTGCTGCTGCAGTTAAATCATATTTACAAGGTAACGGTGCTTCTGCAAGTCAAATGGAAATCGTTTCTTATGGTAAAGAAAAACCTGCTGTGTTAGGTCATGATGAAGAAGCGTATGCTAAAAATCGTCGTGCAGTAGTAACCTATGTAGGATACTAATAACATCTTATAGCGGCTGATTATTCAGCCGTTTTTAATTTTAAGTTTACACTGAGTCTTATATAATATGCATAAAAAAATACTCACATTACTTTTATTCCTTTTATTTACTGGTTGTGCAGCAAGTAGTTCCGACATTGATCAAACGGTTCAAGCACAAGGACAGCTATTGATTGAAAACCAACAAAAAATTAGCGATTTGCAAGCAGATGTAGATACTCTTCGTGGTCAGTTAGAAGAGACAAAATATCAACTTAATCAGATAATTGAACGCCAGAAAATGATTCTTCAACAAATGACTAATAGTTCAGGATTTTCTTCAAATACCGATTTTGATTTACAAGGAGAAGGATATAGTTCAAAAACATCTTCAGATCCTACTTTGTCCAAATCTTCATCAGATTTATCTGGATGGGTAACTACTGGCGATGATAAAGCGGATTATAATTTTATAATCCGATTTGTTAATGAAGGCAAGCAAAATAACGAGGTTATTGATGCCTTTAAAAAACATCTGAAATCTTATCCAAAGTCTAGTTATCGAGCTAATGTTAACTATTGGCTAGGTCAGCTTTTATATAAACAAAGTAAAAAAAATGATGCTTCATTTTATTATGCTACTGTAGTAAAAGATTTTCCGTCTTCTTCCAAAGCTGCTGATAGTCTTTATAAAGTGGGGTTAATTTTACTTGATAAAGGAGATACCAAAAAAGCTAAAACTGTTTTTCAACAAGTAGTGAATAAATACCCAAAAGATAAGAATGCGGTAGTGCTTGCTAATAAAAAGTTAGCGTCACTAAAATGAAATGTATAAATAATCAGCTATTAGAAAAATGTAGCAATAAAGTGGTTGCGTAGTAATACAATTATAAGTATTATAGCACCCCGAAATTACTTATCGTTTCAGCTATTAAGCGCATAGTAGTTCTTATCAAATGGGTCGTTAGCTCAGTCGGTAGAGCAGCGGACTTTTAATCCGTTGGTCGAGCGTTCGAATCGCTCACGACCCACCATTATTAAATTTTAAAATTTAACCAGTAAATTTTTTCCAATTAAAGAAAGCAATAAGTTTTTTAGGAAAATGATCTTAGCAAACATAATATTGATAAATATTTTACGATAAGTTCCTTTTTATATTGATCAGCTGCACCTAAATAAGAAAAAACTTTCTCTCAGTTTTATACTCCTATCTTTTGAATCGCTAGTTACTTGCTGATTCCAAATAAATACCTTTAGTGGTAAGGACATTTGCTTAACACATCATCTTTTATAAAAGTGCCGGGCTAAATTGGGATTTATCGGAATAAATGCCTGTATAGCGAGTGCGTGAAAAATCATTAATAGCAACGAATAAATATTCTCACATTTTTTGTTTGCTTTCGTTTTTAAGTAAAGGTAAATGTTTGGTGCAGACATGTAGTATTTCGTCTTGATAAATTTTGTTATGCGCTTAGCCAAATCTGTGACAGTTATTTTTCTTTTTTTATGATATAAAAAACGCCATATCTCTTTTCAGTGATAATGCGTTAATTTTTATTTATATTTGTAAATGCCCCAAACTTAGTACACAACTCACGTAGAAAATTAAGCTGCTTGTTTTAGTGTTTTATACTCAATCGGTGTCATGTTATTTAATGCCTCATGTGGTCTTTCGGTATTATAAATCGTTAACCATTCTTCGGTTATTCTCCTTGCTTGTGCTAAGTTGTTAAAAAGATATAAATCGATTACTTCAGTACGATAGGTACGATTAAATCGTTCAATATAGCCATTTTGATAAGGGCTACCAGGCTGGATATAATCAATGGTTATATCATGTGATTTAGCCCAGTTTATAAAGGTTTTTCCTGTAAATTCTGGCCCATTATCGACCCGTATTTTTAATGGATACCCATGATATTCAGCCAGTTTATCTAAGTAACGGGTAATCCTTCCTGCTGGTAAGCTTACTGCAATATCAATCCCTAACGCCTCACGATTAAAGTCATCGATGACATTGAATGTCCTAAAGCGACGCTGATTACGACTACTGTCACTCATAAAATCCATTGACCAACATTCGCCTTGTTTATTGGGTGCTAATAGCCTTTCTGGGCTTCGTGGAGGAATGCGCTGTTTACGCTTTATCCTGAGATTAAGCTTTAATTCACAATACACCCGATACACCCGTTTATGATTCCATTTATAGCCGAGCTTTTTGATACGATTAAAGCATTTAGGAAAGCCCCAGCGTAAATGCCTGTCCGTGATAGCATTCAACACCGAAACAATCACCGAATCATCCTGTAACTTAGGTTGATAATAGTAAGCACAACGGCTTAAGCCAACAATGGCACAACTCATAGCAATAGTAACTGAATGATTTTGTTGTAGTTGCTGTGCCCACGTTTTACGTGCCTTTGTGGGCACTAAAGCTTTTTTATGATTTCTTCCTGCAGCTGGGATTTTAAGCTCAGTTCGGCAAACATCTGCTTAAGCTTGCGGTTTTCAGCCTCCAGCTCCTTTAAGCGTTTGATATCCGAAGTTTCCATTCCGCCGTATTTTTCTCGCCATTTGTAGAAAGTTGAATTCCCCATGCCATATTTACGGCACAGCTCTTTAACGGGAATACCCGCTTTAGCTTCTTTTAAAATAGATACAATCTGATGTTCAGTCATTTTTTTCATAATTAAATTCCCTTTTGCTTTTATCATAGAGAATTTTCTACTTTTTTGCTGTACTATTTTAGGGGATAGTTACAATTCCTATAAATTATTGTAATTTTTTTCAACCATCATCCAACTTCGCATGCTATCCAATGATTTTTGAATAATGTTATTGTGGCGAGAAATATCATACTGTTTTGCACCAATAATCGATGAACATTTATTGTGAGGATATAATATTGAATTATAATAATAACGCGAAATTAAGTCTTCTTTCGATTTTTCTTTGCTATTTTTTAATTTGGATTCGCTATCTTTTAACTTGGAATAAACAATATCCATGGTTTTATTGGGCGAATATTGAGGATCGTTTGTTATCTCTGATATAAACTTGAGTTTATCTGTTGTAGCTAGATATAAGTAGCTAGAAACATTGTTATAACAACGTGCATAAATTTCACAAAATGAATAATGATTAGCTTCACAATATTTAGTTACTGTATCATTAATTTCAATTTTTGCTTTCTTCCTTAAAGAAGAGGCATAATTATTACCACACCCAGTAAGTAATATTATGGTTGTTGTAAAAATAATACTTTTATAGCTTAATAATTTCACTTCAGACCTCCATTTTAATTAACATTTGCTTATATTTGAATGTATAAAATATATTTATTTTATAACTTTTATTTCTTCACTTGTTTAAATAAAATAACTTCACAATTCTTATTTTTTCATAAGTATATCTGAATAAAATACACTATAAGTTGCGAATATTTTTTATTCATTTTCTTTTTTTCTTTCTATGGATTCTTCAATTTTGTGATGATAGTGCGAAATATCATACTGCTTTGCGCCAATAATGGATGAACATTGATTATGGGAATATAATAGATAACTAATATCTAAACTTAAGTCTTCTCTATTTATTTTTTCTTTCTCTTTTAAGTCAGAATAAAGAGCATCCATTGTGTCTTTAGCATTCATTGCGCTATAATTTACTGGAGAAAATTCTAATACTGACCACATCGTGGCACTCATAAATCCTTGATTAACATATAGTTGATTAAAAATATCGAGATAACATTGCGCATAAACCTCACAAAATGAATAATGGTTCGATTCACAATATTCAACAACGTTATGATAAATATCCATCCTTGCCCTTTTATCTAAATCACCATAAATACAGCCCGTTAGCGATAACGTGGTTGCCACAATAATAGATTTATAATTTAATAACTTCATAGTTAACTCCATTTTTTTCAAACATCGGTTCTGCATCAGCATGCCCATAATCAATGTTATTACCTTTTCTATCCTTGTTAATTATCATATTCTCGTCAGCGTTTTGGCATTCTTCCCATGGTCCACCAATCCGTGCAATCAAATTATCAGAACGCCACCAGCTTGCTGTTTTATAATCAACATACACATTAAGCCAGCGTTTTACATTTTTTGACCGTGATACTGGGTCTAAGGTGACCAATAATCCTATTGGCTTGCCAGCTAGCTATTTTTTATTCATTTTCTTTTTTTCTTTCTATGGATTCTTCAATTTTGTGATGATAGTGCGAAATATCATACTGCTTTGCGCCAATAATGGATGAACATTGATTATGGGAATATAATAGATAACTAACATCTAAACTTATGTCTTTTCTATTTATTTTTTCTTTCTCTTTTAACTCAGAATAAAGAGCATCCATTGTGTCTTTAGCATTCATTGCGCTATAATTTACTGGAGAAAATTCTAATACTGACCACATCGTGGCTATCATAAATCCTTGATTAACATATAGTTGATTTAAAATATCGAGATAACATTGCGCATAAACCTCACAAAATGAATAATGGTTCGATTCACAATATTCAACAACGCTACGATAAATATCCATCCTTGATCTTTTATCTAAATCACCATAAATACAGCCCGTTAGTGATAATGTGGTTGCTAAAATAATAGATTTATAATTTAATAACTTCATATATAACCCTCGTCAATTCAAACATCAGTTTTGCATCAGCATGCCCAAAATCAATGCTATTACCTCTTATATCCTTGTTAATTATCATATTCTCGTCAGCGTTTTGGCATTCTTCCCATGGTCCACCAATCCGTGCAATCAAATTATCAAAACGCCACCAGCTTGCTGTTTTATAATCAACATACACATTAAGCCAGCGTTTTACATTTTTTGACCGTGATACTGGGTCTAAGGTGACCAATAATTCTATTGGCTTGCCAGCTAGCTATTTTTTATTCATTTTCTTTTTCTTTTTTTCTATGGATTTTTCAATTTGGTGATGATAGTGCGAAATATCATACTGCTTTGCGCCAATAATGGATGAACATTGATTATGGGAATATAATAGATAACTAATATCTAAACTTAGGTCTTCTCTATTTATTTTTTCTTTCTCTTTTAACTCAGAATAAAGAGCATCCATTGTGTCTTTAGCATTCATTGCGCTATAATTTACTGGAGAAAAATCTAATACTGAACTCAACGTGGCTGCCATAAATCCTTGATTAACATATAGTTGATTAAAAATATCGAGATAACATTGCGCATAAACCTCACAAAATGAATAATGGTTCGATTCACAATATTCAACAACGTTATGATAAATATCCATCCTTGTCCTTTTATCTAAATCACCATAAATACAGCCCGTTAGTGATAATGTGGTTGCTAAAATAATAGATTTATAATTTAATAACTTCATATATAACCCTCGTCAATTCAAACATCAGTTTTGCATCAGCATGCCCAAAATCAATGCTATTACCTCTTATATCCTTGTTAATTATCATATTCTCGTCAGCGTTTTGGCATTCTTCCCATGGTCCACCAATCCGTGCAATCAAATTATCAGAACGCCACCAGCTTGCTGTTTTATAATCAACATACACATTAAGCCAGCGTTTTACATTTTTCGGTTTTGCCTGCTTACCACTTTTTGACCATGATACTGGGTCTAAGGTGACCAATAATTCTATTATAATGTCGGGGTTTTCTTCTGCCAGACAAATCACTCTATGCCCTCCCCAACTATGCCCAACCAATACAATTTTTTGTTTTGCATCAAACCACTTTTTTATCAATGCAACAACCTTACCACCACCATGCTCTGAATAACAAACATCTTGCAATCGATTTTCTCCTCGACCATAAAGTTTCTCATACTTACCAAAAACGTGGTTTAATAACGGTTTAAACAAAGAATCGGCTGCCCCACCAACAAAAACCACTAAGGTTTTTTTACATTCTGTTGTATGTGCTCCTATTTGTTCCTCAATACTAGGTAAGATAATATCTTCATTTTTATTTTTATCTTTATTTTTATCTTCATCTTCATTTTTATTGCCTTTTTTCTTTTTCGAAGGCTCATATCCAGGATAAAATATCCCATCAGCTGCACACATTATTTTTCCTCAAATGATTGTTAACCATTATAATTTCTTTTCTTACGCGTTTTTTGGCATATGTGACCATGCGCTCAACACATTCCTTTTCGGGTAATAGTCCATTTTTAATCATTAATGTGCTGGCCCAAGGGTAAAGTGGATCTTCAAATATTCTATGCCCTAAAAAGAATTGCATTGCCAATAGCACGGCATGACTTGAATAATCAAAAAATAACTGAGATTGATAATAAGGAATTTGTTGCTGATAAAACCTTTCAAGAGTATCGAATGCCAACTGTTGATTCCGCTCAGGATACAGATCCTGTACAAATTGAATCACCTGTTCTTCATTTTCGATTTCGAATAAGGAATGTGTCGGTTTTTGCAATAATTGTTGTAATCGGGTAAGGTAAGTCGATAAGTTTTCACCCATAGCTATTTTAAAAGGTATTGATAAATCGTCATTTAGTTCGATCAAGCTGATAGTGTTGGTTGCAACAGTAAGCAAACGAGGTTTTACCCATCGGCTTAACATTGGATCAGTATCGAAATGAGTGCCAAGTACAATCGCTAAATCTAAAAATTGTTTTGCCTGATCTTTACGGGGGATTTGGTATTGAGCGATTTTATCCATCATTAAATTAAGAAATTGTTCTGAGTATTTTGCTCCTAATGTTCGCATTTTTTTGGGGAACTTCTGTTTTAGATACGTTTTTAACTCTTGGCGTAACTCTTTTTGTTTTTCGTCAGCTAATAACGATAGTTGTTCTGGCGCTAGGGTTTGTATGGTGTCGTTATTAATAGTGATAGGCTCAGGAAAATGAATAACTTGGTTGTTTGTCCAAAGTGTCGACAATCCAGGTAATAGCGCTTGTTTTTGTGTGTTTGTTGAAGCTGCTAGAATTTGTGCTAAAAAATGCCCATCCCAATAACGAAAAAAGACCTCTTTGTTATCAGGCAGTTTTACTTTTGTTAATAATTTTAGTTGAGCGACTAACTCTTGTTGCGAGAAAGGAGAGAAAGCTAACCATCCCCAATTACTTGTTGTTGTGTCATTAATCCATGTCAAAAAGGGACTGTTAGGCGATAATTCCACTATATATGGCATCATATCGTACCATTGCTGATAAGGGGTATTTAACCATATGCCTTCAGGTGAGCAAGTTCCATCCAATTGACCATAATAAGTCAATGCATCGCTAGTTGCTGAGCCAGATAAGACGGCATATAAGTGATTATGCGTTGTTGAATGAAGGGCTATCCAGTCACTAAGATGATTGCAATCATTATTCATCATATTTTAGGCGATTAAATCGCACATCCTCCTTCTTGTTTACATTTTTCACACTCCTCACAAAACGGGGTATTGCTCAGAAGTACTAATCGTTGATTGCGAGAGAGGGGTAAAAGTTGTGTGATTTCTGTAAATAAACCACTAGGCAATTTTCCTCGCCAACCCGTACCTTTACCTGCTGACCCAGAACCGACATTAAACACAGAACTAGTGTGAATACCTGTGCTATCAATTTTAATAAAGTTGTTTGCTGCCTGTAAGGTTATTTCTGCTCCTGCATCAATCACGATTTTCATACCGGATTGAAGGTGTATTTCACTTTTTCCTTGAGCGAATATTCCTTGATCAGCATTAATATGTAAGTCTGAGGTCGTTGAGAGTGATATGTCATTTTTTGCATGTACTCTGTATTCATTATCAATTTTTAAATGGCTATCATTTTTTATATGGTGTTTACTATCATGCTCAACATTGACAGTGTGATCGTTCAATACATGTATATCCATATCTTTTTGTGCATGTAGATGTAAAAGTTCATTGCCTGTCGCATCGTCAAAACGTAGTTCATTGTGCCCCTGACCTTTGTGAGTTTGGGTTCGAAATACCGTTTGTGTTTTCTTTTCGGGTAATTGCACCGGCAAGGCCATGATGTCATTGTAAGTACAGCCAGTAATAATCGGCCTGTCAATGTCACCATTTATATAACTGACTATCACCTCTTGACCAATACGCGGTATAGCATAAAATTCATAACCTCGACCACTCCAGCCTTGCATAACCCGCACCCAACACGATGCCTTTTCGTCCGCCTCGTCATATAAGTTCCAGTGAAAGTGTACTTTCACCTGTCCCTGCTTGTTGGTAAAGATTTCTTCACCCGCTGGTCCCACCACCTCGGCCACTTCTGGACCATCAGCAATTGGTTTAGGTATAAACGTTGGGCGCCAGTTTTTATAATACCAGATAAAACGAAAGTGATTGGTTAAGCTCGCCGCTGTGTCGCTAAAGTCTTCCTGTCCTGACTGGGGTAAAACGCCATGATGAACCGCCCAGGTCACCTGCCATTTTTCGTTAAGAGCGGCAAAAGGATGACCGCAAAGCCGAAAATAATAACCTGGGCGTAAAGCAAAACAGTTACTTTCGCCCTCACCATATTCACTTTCTCTTTGTAAAACGTCTAGTCGATAACGAGTCATCTGTTCAGCCGAATCATAATCAGGAAAACGGGCAAAACTATCATAAATGGTGTAGAGAGAAGTATTCACCCCTAGTAAGGTCTCTCCCCTAACCTCGTGTTGATAAGGAAAACGAGGATGTAAATACGTCCGGTCTTTGCCCATCGCCTTTTGGGGTGTCATTCGGGCAGACAAATTCATCTGATAAGCAAAGTCACCCTCTGTGCTACTTTGCGGATGGTCATTATATTCTAGCGTATCACCGCCTAACAATGAAAGAAAACTATCAGTATACAAGCACTGCGCTTCGCCTTTGTTGACTTCAAACCAGAAAGTAATCCCTTCTTCTGCCGCTAAGCGACAAAAAAATGCATAGTCCGTTTCTCGTTTCTGGGTGATAAATTCACGCTGAGTATGTTTATCGCGACAATCACAACAAAAACGAATTTGATGCTCTTGCAATAAAATATCGAGAACTTCTGGAATGCTTTTAAAATGGAAGATACGACTTTGTTGACGTTGGGTTAGTAACCATAGCGAGGGGCGAACAATCAGGGTATAATAGGTCTGCCGAAAACCACTTTTACCACGTTTGGCTTCGGTAATAATCCCTATCACCTCTCGCTGGGGTACGCCATTCTGACTCACCGTTAAATATGCTTTACACAAAATCAGCGATTTAATATCAATATCGGCTTCGGGACTTGTCAGGGTTAGGGTTAAGGTAAATAGCTCTGACAGGTGCTCGTCTAACGTAAACTCCGTGACCGCAAAAGTATCAGGAGCACAACCATCAACCTGACAATCAAAATACAATCCTTTTAATTTCATTATAATAGCTCTTCTTTGTACAATATGTGATACCTAAACAAAAAAATCATTATCCCCTTCTATTTAGTATTTGAGAAAGTTGCTACCAACATGGACAACAATTAGTTTATTAATTAGCCGAAGTGAGCAATGACCTGCGTCACAATTAATTTACGAAGGAGATTATTTATATTCAGCCAAATATTTTCTATCATTATAGTTTACTGATTAATTTAGATAATCTAATTAGGTTATCTAAATTAAGTTATTTTTTTTATGAAGCAACATTTTTTAACTAAATTTTTTCATTTTAGCCGTTATTATTAGGTGGGAAGGTTAACTAATTTGCATTAATTTATATCACTTTTTTTAGCTTCAATCAGTAAAATTAAACTCAATATTATCAAATATTCATTGAGCAATTTCTGTAACATCTTGTTCAGGAATATTACTATTTTTTCACCTAAAAAAACTGTTGTAGTAAATCCATTTTAGACTTCCATCTGATTTAAAAATTTTATGCTTAGCTGAAAAAGTGTTTCTAATGTTTTTGATCCTTCAATATAAGTAAAATGGGGGGGGGCTGGTCGATATCACTCTCAATAATAACTGATTCTTTATCATAAAGTTGAATAGTGTTAACTAATTTGAACTGATTTTCTTTTCCTTTTTGAGATGTTTGTTCAATAACCCGTCTATTGTTTTCAGCCATTAACTAAGTCCATTTACTGGCGATTGACCAAAAAACACAAAGCACTACTGGTCGTAATAACGGAAAAAGTGCTGACTGCATCCTCTTTTTCAACATAAAGTAATTTTCGAAGTGATTCTCGCCAGAATATTAGACAGTGCCCGCCTCTATCATTTTTTCGTTTTGGTAATATTGTTGTTCATATTGTTCAGGTGATACCCAGCCATTGGCTGAATGACGGCGTATCCGATTATAATAGATTTCAATATATTCAAATAGTGCTTTATTAGCCTGCTTCCTCGTTTTATAGTAACAGTCATGAATAATATGGGTTTTGAGTGTATGGAAAAAACTTTCAACAATCGCATTATCAAAGCAGTTTCCTCTTCGACTCATGCTTTGCCTTAGCCCATATTGTAACAATAATTGCTTGAAATCAGCACTGCAATATTGGCTTCCTTGGTCACTATGAATGAGTACATTTTTAGGAAAGTAACGCCGAAATAAGACTTGTTTTAATGTATTACACACTAAATGGCGGTCTATGTAGCGTCTGGTTTGCCTTGCAATCACTTTTCGTCCATATAAATCGATAATCACCGACAAATATAACCAACCTTCCCCTGTTTTAATATAAGTAATATCGGTTACCCATGTTTTATTAGGCTTATCAGGGTTAAATTGCCTATCTAACGTGTTGGGCGCAATATTGCGATGAGCCATATCTGTTTTATACTTGAATTTACGTGCTGCTTTACTATGCAATCTTAAACTAAGTAATCCCCATTGTTGCAAAACACGGCAAGCTGTCCTTTCTGAAACTTGATAGCCCGCTTTTCTTGCATCATGAAGCAGGCTTGGCGCACCCAAACGAGCTTTATGTTGCCAATACTGTTTTTGGATATACTCGCTGAGTTTGGTTGATTTGTTTGCTCTTTTTAACCAAGCATAATAACCCGATGAACTGACACCAAGTAATCGGCATATCCTAGTAACCGGATAGCTGGTTAAATGATTTTTCATATAAGTGTACTTCACCGACTTGGATTGTTGATGATATGCACATGCGCCTTTTTTAGTATATCATTGGCCATTTTCAGTTCTTTAATCTCTTTTTCTAACGCCATAATCCGCTGTTGCTCAGCGGTTAACTCTCGACGGCTAGTTTTATTCGGGGAAAGTTGCCTAATCCATTTATCTAGGCAAGCTCATTTTTTGCCTCCCTGTTGTCAAACTGGTTTTAATAAGCTGTCTTATGTAATCAGCCATACTGATTTTATGATAAAAGCAATATTGGTCGAGTTGTTCTCGCAGTGCCATCAGTAAATCAATAGTGGTTCGCTTCATGCCGCAGGCAGGGGTATTGATTTTCTTCATTAGTGTAATATCCTTATCTTTTGCTATATATAGCATCAACTTAAAAAAAGCGACCCGCATAAGCTGCTGTAGTACTCACTTTTAAGTATAGCTAAATGAAATAGCATGATTTTCTAAAATTTTTTGCAAAGATTGAACTACTCAATAAGCGATAACGCGATCTTTATTCGGATTTATTGGTGATTACGCTATAATGGTACTAATTTTTTTAATTAGTAAAGTTAGAAGAGCAATGGCGTTAAAAATAACCAATAAGTGTATTAATTGTGACATGTGTGAGCCTGAGTGCCCAAATGAGGCAATCTCAATGGGGTTTGATACTTATGAAATTGATCCCAATAAATGTACGGAATGTGTCGGTTATTATGATCATTCGACTTGTCAGCGAGTTTGCCCTATTCAAAATGCCATCATTGCAGATCCTGAACATATTGAAACAAAAGAAGAGTTATTAGTAAAATTTGAGGGACTTAAGTCTTCTTAAATCAGGTTGATTTAATGTTAATTCGAAGTTCTTTTGGAATTTCAAAAGTGATATTTTCTAAAATGCCATCTGTTTCAATAAGCGATGTGCAACCTAAGCTTTTTAAATGATCAATCACCTGTTGTACTAAAATCTCAGGCGCAGAAGCACCTGCTGTTACGCCGATTGTATGTGCGTTTATTAACCACTCTTTTTGGATGTCAGATGCAAAATCAATTAAATAAGCTTGTTTGCTGTTTCGCCTTGCTAGCTCGGCTAGGCGATTTGAATTAGACGAATTTTTAGAACCTACGACTAAAACAATGTCTGCGCGTGATGATAATTGTTTCACTGCTTGCTGGCGATTGGTTGTGGCATAGCAGATATCATTTTTGCGTGGGCTGCGAATATTAGGAAAACGTTTTTTTAAAGCATCTATAATTTGAGCCGTATCATCAACGGATAACGTTGTTTGAGTGGTAAAGCAAAGATTATTTTCGTTTTTTACCTGTAGCTTTTTTACATCATCAATTGATTCGATTAAATAAATGCCACCTTCGGGATTGTTATATTGTCCCATTGTACCATCTACTTCAATATGCCCAGCATGGCCGATTAAAATAACCTCTTCACCACGATAACTCGATCTAGCCACTTCCATATGTACTTTGGTTACAAGTGGGCAAGTGGCATCAAAAACACGGAGTTTATGTTGTTTGGCTTCCTCACGGATAGCTTTAGACACCCCATGCGCTGAAAAGATAAGAATTGAGTTATCTGGTACTTCGCTAATATCTTCAATGAAAATTGCCCCTAATTCTTTTAGGCGATTAACGACATAGCGATTGTGTACTACTTCGTGACGGACATAAACTGGTGCGCCAAACAATTCTAGTGCACGTTCAACAATTGTGATAGCACGATCAACACCAGCGCAAAAACCGCGAGGATTGGCCAAAATAATTTGCATACTATACAGTCTTCTTTGGTTTTTTATAATTACTGAAAATAAATAGTCCAATACCAACGCAGATTGCACAGTCAGCAATATTAAAAGTTGGATAGTGCCAGTCACCAAAATTGACATCTAAAAAGTCAATCACAAATCCATGATAAAGACGATCAAATAAATTACCTAATGCACCGCCTAAAATCATTGATAACGACAAGTTCTCTAATTTTTGTTGGCGAGTGTTGCGGTATAACATACGTACTATCACGGCACTGATAATTAAAGCGATAGCAGCAAGCATCATACGTTGCCCTTCAAAAATGCTAAAGGCAGCGCCAATATTGCGTACATAAGTGATAGAGAAGAATGGCAAAAGATTCACTGATTCAAATAGCGAGAAATTATTTATAATCCAAAATTTACTTGCGATATCAATGATAAAAACAATGATTGCAAATAATAACCAGTAAAGTCCATTATCTTTTTTCATATAGTTTGTGCTCATTATTATGTTTCCGCCGACAATCGTCGGCGGAAAAGGTACTAGATTGCTTAAGGGATTGGCATAGCTCCATTTAATTTACTAAATAGGTTGCTATGCGAAATGCCTTACCTCGCCTTTGCCGTGAATGTTTTCTTCACAACGCTTACATAAATGTGATGTTGGCTCATTATCGATGGTATAGTGCCAGCAACGAGGGCATTTATCACCTTGTGCTTTAGCAAGTTCAATTTTTAGTCCTTGAATATCGCTTTGCACTGCATTTTCTGGTGCTTCTTGTAATGGTTTTACGCTAGCTTGTGATGTTAGTAATACAAAGCGTAATTCGTTTTCTAATTTAGCTAATGTTGCTGCAATATCTTTATCAGCATAAAGCGTAACAGCAGCTTCAAGTGCACCACCAATCACTTTATCATTACGACCTTGTTCAAGCACTTTATTCACTTCGCTACGAATGGCTAAAATCTGAGCCCAATATTCGCTATTTAATGCTTCGCTTTCTGGCAATGTAAATAGTGCTGTATACCACTCATCTTCAAAAACAAATTCTTGTTTATCAGCCATTGGCAGATATTGCCAAATTTCATCAGCAGTGAATGATAAAATAGGTGCAATCCAACGAACCATTGCTTGCGCAATATGATATAAAGCAGTTTGGCAACTGTGACGGGCAATACTATCACTTTTTGCTGTGTATTGGCGATCTTTAATAATATCTAAATAGAATGATCCCATTTCGATTGAGCAAAATTGCATAATACGTTGTACAACTTTATGGAAATCGTAATTTTCATAAGCCTGAATAATTTGTTCTTGTGCTTCTTTTGCCATACTAACTGCCCAGCGATCAAGAATAACCATATCTTCTTGTTTTACCATATCTTTAGCTGGATCAAATCCATTTAAATTTGCCAGTAAAAAACGTGCGGTATTACGAATACGGCGATAACTATCGGCAGCTCGTTTGATAATTTCTTCCGAATAACTCATTTCGCCTGAATAATCGGTCGATGCAATCCATAGGCGTAAAATATCAGCCCCAAGTTTGTTCATCACTTCTTGTGGTGTCACAATATTACCTAGTGACTTAGACATTTTACGGCCTTGACCGTCAACCACAAAACCATGTGTTAATACTTGTTTATAAGGGGCTTTATTATCAATTGCTGTTGATAACATTAATGAAGACATAAACCAACCACGATGTTGATCTGAACCTTCTAAATAAAGTTCTGCATCATGTCCTTCAAATTCAGGGCGTGCACGCACAACAGAAGAAAATGTTGATCCTGAGTCAAACCAAACATCTAACGTATCAGGTACTTTACGATAATCATCAGCATCAGGACCTAAAAGATCTTTAATATCAGCATCCCACCAAGCTTGAATGCCATCTTTTTCAACTAACTGTGCAACTTTTTCAACTAATGCTAGTGTATCTGGATGAAGTTCTTCGGTCTCTTTGTGAACAAACAACGTCATAGGTACACCCCATGTGCGTTGGCGAGAAATACACCAATCAGGGCGATTAGTAACCATGGTTTCAATGCGTGCTTGTCCCCAATCAGGGATCCAACGAACTTGTTTAATTTCTTTTAATGATTGCGTTCGCAGACCTTGTTTATCCATGCTAATAAACCATTGTGGTGTAGCACGATAAATAACCGGTGTTTTATGACGCCAACAACATGGATAGCTATGTTCAATATTTTCAAAGTGTAATAGTGCGTTATGTTCTTTTAACATTTCAACGACAACTTTATTCGCTTTGAACACAAATAACCCATCGAGACCAGCGCCCGTTCCAGGCAAGTAACAACCATTACCACCAACTGGATTTGCCACTTCAAGACCATATTTTTGACCGACCATAAAGTCTTCTGTACCATGTCCTGGTGCGGTATGCACAGCTCCTGTACCTGCATCAATTGTAACGTGTTCGCCAAGTACAACTGGTTCATCAAAATCAAGGAATGGGTGTTTAAAACGTAACAACTCAAGAGCATTACCTTGGCAGCTACCTAATACTTTCCATTGGTCGATATTGGCACGTTGCATCACAGACTCAACTAAATCAGTTGCTAAAATTAAGCTCTCTTTATCATTAATTTGAACAAGTTGATATTCAAAATCAGCATTTAAAGCTATCCCTCGGCTAGCTGGTAATGTCCAAGGCGTGGTTGTCCAGATAACAGCATAAATGGTTAAATCAGTATTGATACCAAATTTATTTGCTACGGCTTGATTATCAACAGCTTTAAATTTCACATCAATTGCTGGCGATGATTTATCATAATATTCAACTTCTGCTTCGGCTAAAGATGACATACAATCGGTACACCAATAAACAGGTTTAGCGCCTTTAACTAAATGACCGTTTTTTATCACTCTACCTAACGCACGGATAATATTCGCTTCGGTATTGTAGTCCATTGTACGGTAAGGGTTTTGCCAATCACCTAGTACGCCCATACGGATAAAATCAGCTTTTTGTAGTTCAACTTGTGAAGCGGCATAATCGCGGCAAATTTGACGAAACTCAGCAGGTGTTACTTTTACACCTGGTTTTCCTACTTGCTCTTCAACTTTTTGTTCAATCGGTAAGCCATGACAATCCCATCCTGGAATATAAGGGGAATTATAACCGCTTAACCCTTTTGATTTGATAATAATATCTTTAAGGATTTTATTAACGGCGTGACCAATATGTAGTTTTCCGTTTGCATAAGGAGGGCCATCATGCAGAATAAAGTTTTTTTTACCTTTTTTGGCCGAGCGAATTTTGCGATAAAGTTCTTTATCGTACCAATTTTGTAACATTGCTGGTTCGCGTTTAGCAAGATCTCCTCGCATTGGGAATCCAGTTTCCGGTAGATTCAATGTATTTTTATAGTCTGTCATGCTGATTTATTCCAGTTAAATGTGTTGATACTACTTTATTATTGGTTAATTTTGCACTGATCTTTTTCGCAGTGCAAATATCTTGTGTAATTTGTTGTTTTAATTCTGCTAATGAGTCAAATTTTTTCTCATCGCGTATTTTTTTGATGAACGTTATGTCTAAATATTGTCCATATATATTACCCGAAAAGTCAAAAAGGTTTACCTCAAGTATTGCGGTTTTTCCATTAATAGTTGGTCTTATCCCAATATTGGCAATACCGTTATAATGCTGATTATTGCAGATATTTTTGACTTTAACAAAATAGACTCCTTGTAGTGCAGGCTTTTTTCGATGTAAGTGAATATTTGCTGTTGGAAATCCCAATTCCCTTGCTAAAGCATTGCCATGAACTACGCGACCTTGAATTGTATAATCACGACCTAATAGACAATGAGCCAATTCAAAATCACTATTCAAAAGTGCTTGGCGAATAGCAGTACTACTTATACGAAAATTATTCCAAACAAATGTTGGTATGCTTTCTACTACAAAATCATGATTTCGCGAATATTGTTGTAGAAGGTTGATATCCCCTTTACGTTCAAATCCGAACCGAAAATCATCACCAATTGTAATGTATTTAGCTTGTAGCTTATTGATCAACCAATCTTGAATAAAATGATCGGCAGACATATTGGCAAAAGTTTGGGTAAATGGAATAGCAATAATATAGTCGATACCTAATTTTTCAATAAAAATAACTTTTTCATGAAATGAAGTTAAACGTGACGGCGCATTATCTTGGGCAAAAAACTCTAGTGGTTGCGGCTCAAATAACATCACAACAGTGGGAAGATTGAGTTTTTTACCTTGTTTAATAATATGGTTAATTAATTGTTGATGTCCTAAATGCACGCCATCAAAATTTCCCAAGGTTAGAACACATTGAGAAAACTGATTTTTTAGATTAGTTATACCACGGATAATCTTCATGAAAACAATGTTATTTATATTAAGTAACCAAGAATTATACCAATCTTTCTTGAAGATGCACGCAATATAAAGTTAGATTTTGTCGCTTTTCTTCAAGCATTTTCACTGTTTGAGATAAAATGCTAAGTGACTCGGTCATACTTTAAACTGTTGTGATTCAAACATACCCATTTATAAAATTAATAATGGTTTAGTGCTCGCAAAAATTCTTGCCTTGTGCTTGGGTTTGTTTTAAACCCGCCTCCGAGGGCAGTTGTTGTTGTAATACTATTGGAGTCTTTAATGCCTCGGGATTTAACGCAATAATGGGTTGCATCAATAGAAACCGCTACATTAACCGTACCTAGTAGTGTTTGTAGTGCCACTAAAATTTGTTGTGTTAATCTTTCTTGTACTTGAGGGCGTTGGGAAAAAAAAGTTACAATTCGATTAATTTTCGATAAACCAATGACTTTATCTTTGGGAATATAAGAAACCGTTGCTTTACCGTCTATTGTGACAAAATGGTGTTCACAGACACTAGTTAGTGTAATATCGCGAACCGTTATCATTTCATCAACTTGCATTTTATTTTCGATTAACGTAATTTTTGGAAAATTTTCGTAATAAAGACCAGAAAAAATCTCATCAACATACATTTTCGACACACGGTGAGGAGTTTGTGCAAGGCTATCATCAGATAGATCAAGTTCCATTAGCTTCATAATTTCACGAAAATGCGACTCGATTTTTGCTTTACGCTCATTATTATCTATAACTAGACGGCATAATGGTGTTTCAAGATTTTTAGCTGCAAGGGCTTCTTTGACTTTTTGCGCGGCAGGGCTTAATTGTGTCATTTATTACATACTCAAGCGAAAATGAATGCGTTATTATATAACACTCATTGCGCAATATACAGTTGTTTACACATGATTTTATACTGAAACATAGTGTTACCTGAAACTTTTTTACATTATATTGTTGACTTGGTAAGAATATTATTACCAATTAGGTGTTATACTATCAGCCATTAAATTAAATAATGTTTAGGTAACCATAATGCCAAATAATACACCGATTATTTTAATTGATGGATCATCTTATCTTTATCGTGCTTTTTTTGCTTGTCCACCATTAACCAATGCTAAAGGTGAGCCTACAGGCGCTATTTTTGGTGTGGTTAATATGGTTCGTAGTTTAATTAATCAGTACAATCCTACACATATTGCCGTGGTTTTTGATGCAAAAGGAGGATCATTTCGCAATGAGCTTTATAATGAATATAAAGCCACGCGAGATGAAATGCCTGAAAATCTTCGTCCGCAAATCGAACCTATTCATACTATTTTGAAAGCCATGGGATTACCATTACTTTGTATTGAAGGTGTTGAAGCAGATGATGTAATTGGTACATTAGCAAGACAGGCTGAGAGGGAGAATCTAGAAGTATTAATCAGTACTGGTGATAAAGATATGGCACAGCTAGTGAGCGATAGAATTACATTGATTAATACGATGAATAATACCCAATTAGATTCACAAGGGGTAATAAAGAAATTTGGTGTTCCGCCAGAAAAAATTATTGATTATTTAGCTTTAAGAGGCGATTCGTCTGATAATATTCCTGGCGTACCAGGTATAGGTGAAAAGACAGCACAAAGTTTGTTATCTGAATTTGATGGTGTAGAAGATATTTATAATCGGTTAGACGATATTGAAAAATTGAAGATCCGAGGCGCTAAATCTTTAAAACAGAAATTGATTGATAATCAAAATGATGCCGATCTTTCTTATTTACTTGCAACAATCAAAACTGATGTTAAGTTAGATTTTTCCAATGAACAATTATTGGTAGGTGATATTGATGTTAAGGCTCTAGTTGAATTATTTAATTATTATGGTTTTCATCGTTGGCAAAAAGAATTAATGGCTGGTACTTTTTTAAATCAGCAGAAAAATCAAGTTATAGAAGGTGATGATAATTACTTCATTCAAGAAGAACAAACAACAACACAAAAAAGAGAGACTGATTACCAGTGTATATTAACTGAAAAGCAATTAGATGAATGGATCACAAAATTAACAAATAGCGGACTATTTGCTTTTGATACTGAAACAGATAATGTTGATCACGTGCATGCTAAATTAGTTGGTATATCATTAAGTGTTGAACCTCATCAAGCGGCTTATATACCACTTTCTCATCAGTATTTAGGTGTTCCTAAACAATTACCACTAGATGATGTATTAGCTAAATTAAAACCAATATTTGAAAATCCAGAAATCAAAAAAATTGCCCAAAATGCAAAATTTGATTACAGCGTGCTAGCAAATTATGGCAT
Organism: Gilliamella sp. ESL0232; assembly: GCF_013346885.1. Lineage (NCBI taxonomy): Bacteria > Pseudomonadati > Pseudomonadota > Gammaproteobacteria > Orbales > Orbaceae > Gilliamella > Gilliamella sp. ESL0232. The sequence goes on from NZ_JAAEDW010000008.1 coordinate 31,593, forward strand.
AACCATACAAGGGATTGCGTTTGATACTATGATTGAATCTTATGTATTAAATAGTACTGACCGTCATGATATGGATAGTTTGGCCAATCGTTATTTGGATCATAAAACCATTACTTATGATGAATTAACTAAATTTGATAAAATTCAGGTTACTATTGATAATATTGATGTGGAAAAAACCACACAATATGCTGCTGAAGATGCTGATGTTACCTTACAATTGCATAATAAATTATGGCCAGATCTTGAAAAAGATGAAAAATTAAAAGCTCTATTCACAGATATTGAAATGCCTCTCACCACTTTGATAGCAGAAATGGAACGAACAGGCGTTTTGATTGATGTCAAGTTATTAAATAAACATTCTAGTGAATTGAGAAAGAAATTAAACGAAATTCAAGAAACGTTACAATTGTTGGCAGGTGAAAAATTTAATCCAGCATCACCTAAACAGATTCAAGCTCTTTTATTTGATAAACATCAATTACCAGTTCTCAAAAAGACACCAAAGGGCGAACCATCAACCAGTGAAGATGTTTTGAGTGAGCTAGCTAATCAATACGAATTGCCACGCATGATCTTGCTTTATCGTAGTTTAGCTAAGTTAAAAAATACCTATACCGATAAATTGCCATTGATGGTTAGTCCTATCGATCATCGTATTCATACCAATTATAATCAAATTGGTACTGTAACTGGGCGATTGTCGTCAAATGAGCCAAATTTACAACATATCCCAGTGCGAAATGAAGAAGGGCGACGAATTCGCCAAGCTTTTATTGCACCAAAGGGATATAAAATTATTTCGGCAGATTACTCGCAAATTGAATTACGGATCATGGCGCATCTATCACAAGATAAAAGTTTACTTTATGCTTTTTCTCATGATAAAGACATTCACCGTGTTACGGCTAGTGAAATTTTGGGTAAAACTGAATCTGAAGTGACTTCTGAAGAGCGAAGACGTGCAAAAGCGGTTAACTTTGGATTAATTTATGGTATGAGCGCCTTTGGTTTATCTAAACAAATTAATATTGCGCGTAAAGAAGCTCAGTTTTATATCGATCGTTATTTTGAGCGCTATCCAGGTGTTCAAGCGTATATGGACCAAATTCGCCAACAAGCTGCTGAACAAGGTTATGTTGAAACCCTATCTGGTCGACGTTTATATCTTCCTAAAATAAAATCAGGAAGTGGTATTGAACGACGCGGTGCTGAGCGTGCTGCTATTAATGCCCCAATGCAAGGTACAGCGGCTGATATTATTAAAACAGCAATGATTAAGGTAAGCGAATGGATAAAAAGCTTACCTGTAGGTAATGTTAGAATGGTTATGCAAGTACACGATGAGCTAGTATTTGAAGTAAAAGAAGAATTAGTTGAGCAATATAAAGCTCAGATAAAATCGATCATGGAAAATTGTTACCAACTATCTATACCATTAAAAGTGGATGTAGGTTTCGGTAATAATTGGGATGAAGCACATTAATCATACTAAATTCGTACTAAATAATATCAGCCTTATCTGTCTAGTTAAGGCTGATATTATACTTAAACGTATACTTTCCTGAAACTTTTTAACAAGCTAAATTAACCTGTTAACTATAATGGAACTATTGCCGAAACCTTTCGGCGTGTTAGAATAAGCAACTAAATTGAATCGATACAAACATATTATTCTGCTTGTTGATATATAGCAGAATTAAAGGAAATGGTGCTGGTATTCGTTTTGTTGTTAAAGCTCTATTTTCGTTATTATTAGGATTATTTCATGAAAATCAAAACCCGTTTTGCACCTAGCCCAACAGGCTATTTACATGTAGGTGGTGCACGTACAGCACTTTATTCTTGGCTTTATACTCGCCATGCAAAAGGTGCATTTGTATTACGCATTGAAGATACCGATCTTGAGCGCTCAACGCCTGAAGCGATTGAAGCAATAATGGAAGGTATGAATTGGTTAAAATTATCATGGGACGAAGGTCCTTATTATCAAACTAAACGCTTTGATCGTTATAATCAAGTCATCGATGAAATGTTAGCCAAAGGCACAGCTTATCGTTGCTACTGTTCTAAAGAACGTCTTGAAAAATTGCGTGAAGAACAGATGGCAAAAGGTGAAAAAGCGCGTTACGATGGGCATTGCCGTTGTGCTTCAGTACAACAAGAGCATACTCATGATGAGCCACATGTTGTTCGTTTTGCTAACCCTACTGATGGCACCGTTATTTTTAATGATTTAATCCGTGGTCCAATTGAGATTGCTAATAAAGAGCTTGATGATCTTATTATTCGCCGCACTGATGGTTCACCAACTTATAATTTCTGTGTCGTTGTTGATGATTGGGATATGGAAATTACCCATGTTATTCGTGGTGAAGATCACATCAACAATACACCACGCCAGATCAATATTCTAGAAGCATTAGGAGCGCCAATTCCTAAATATGGTCATGTATCAATGATTTTAGGGGATGATGGACAAAAATTATCTAAACGTCACGGAGCGGTTAGTGTCATGCAATATCGTGATGATGGTTATTTGCCCGAAGCATTACTTAACTATTTAGTGCGTCTTGGTTGGTCACACGGTGATCAAGAGATATTTTCTGTTCCGGAAATGATTAGTTATTTTTCATTAGATGCGGTTAGTAAATCAGCCAGTGCCTTTAATACTGAAAAATTACTTTGGTTAAATCACCATTATATCAACCATCTTGATGCGGATTATGTTGCTCAACATTTAATTTGGCATATGAACCAACAAGGATATGATTTATCACAAGGTCCTGATCTTATCACTATTATTAAGTTATTTGGTGAACGTTGTAAAACGCTTAAAGAGATGGCTGAATCATGTGCTTATTGCTATCGAGATTTTGAAGATTATGATGCCGATGCAGCTAAAAAACATTTGCGCCCAGTCGCCAAACAGCCATTAGAAACAATTAAAGCAAAAATTGAAGCTATTGCTGACTTTGATTGGCAAATTGATAAAATTCATCATGCGATTGAAGCAACTGCAACCGAGCTTAATGTTGGTATGGGTAAAGTTGGCATGCCATTACGCGTTGCTGTAACAGGTATCGGGCAATCGCCATCGGTTGATGCAACTGTTTTTGCGGTAGGCAAAAAACGAGCGCTTGCTAGAATTGATAAGGCTTTGGCATATATTAATCAACGTGAGCAATCTCAAAATTAATATATTTACTGCAGGGAAACCCCTGCAACCCTTTTTGTCAAAGTGAGAACTTCTATGGTTCGCTTAAAAAAACGCTATTGGATCTTACTCAGTATCTTATTTTTCCTCATACTGTTTTGCTTGTTTGGATGGCATTATTGGCAGACTTTCAAGCAGAAAAATGGGATTATTGTCGATTGGCATGGTGCTAGCGTTGGCTTTAAAGGTCTTACTTTTGACGAACTTACTGTCAGTAAACCATCCCAAGTTTCTATAACTGCTAAAAATTTATCAATTTCATTATCGCAGTTAACTGCAAACAATTTAGATATTTATTGGCAACCCAATGAATCTGAAATAGCTTTAGAAACTATTGAAAACACGGTTGATACAACGACTGAAACGCTTAATCAATCTGATCCCGATCTCTCTTTGATTTCAACTATTATTTATTGGTTACCTAAAACGATTCATATAGATACACTGCGATTTTATGAACAAAATAAAGCGAGATTAGATTTAAAAGTTGATATAAGTAAACAGCAAGAAGCAATACAACTTAATTTATCAACCAATACCCAAGAAATAACACAATTGTCTGCCACTTTGTTGTTTAATCAACAGGCTTTGCGGATTGACATACAAAACGGCCTTTTTAAAACATCCCTAAATCAATTTGGTTTACAAAATAGTAATTTAGTCTTACCGTTTACTGGATGGCTATCTAGTCATCAATTGGAATTAATAACTTCGGATAAAGCATCAATTAGTTTAGAAAAAGCAAATCTTTCTGATGATTTAATCCTTGGTTCTTCCAATGGGGATTTCAATATTCAACTTAAATCAAACATTCCATTTGATAGTAACCAACTATCTGCTATAGCAACATTAACCATTAATAAACTCAATGGTATTTATAAAACTAGTGAAATCAAATCGGTTACAGGCGATATCAATATTATTATTAAAGATAACCAATTTACTATTTCAACACCGGTATTAAATATTCAAGAAGTAAATATGGGGATCGCTTTTGAAAAGATTAAATTAGTTGGAAGCTATTTAGCCTCGTTTAAAGCACCAAACAAAGGAACGGTTACATGGAAAAAAGCTCAAGCTAATATATTCTCTGGTTTGGTTTTTATTGAAGAAAATAAATTGAATTTAGCTAAATTACCCCAACAATTTAATTTAAGGTTAAAACAGATACAACTAAAAGATATTTTTAAGCAATATCCTTCTGAAGGGCTTGCTGGTGATGGTGCAATTGATGGAGTTTTACCTATTACGTTATCAGAGATAAAGAAAAAGGGTGAAACAGCTTTAAAATTTGTCATTAACAATGGCAAGTTAGTTACGATCAACGAGGGTTATTTACAATTTGAAAATTCTGCTCTCAAAAGCTATGGGCAAAATAACCCCAATATGAAAATACTCACTGATATTATTAAAAATTTTCATTATACTAAGTTACAAGGCGCAGTTGATTACGCTAATGACATTGCCAAATTAAAATTGAATATTCAAGGCAGTAATTTGGATGTCGAAAATGGCAAAGCGGTTAATTTAAATATCAACCTTGAAGAAAATATGACTAAATTGCTCATGAGTTTACAGTTATCCGATCAAATTAGTGAGCCAATCCGTAAACGTATTGAAGCTTATTTAAAAAATAAATCTTCAAAATAAGGGGTTATTTTATGGTACGAAATGTTATTGCAATTATAATATTAGCAGGTGTATTAACGGGATGTTCACCAACAGTTAAAGTTCAAGCACCGAGTGAACCAATTAATATCAATTTAAATGTTAAGATAGACCATGAAATTAATATTAAGGTTGATAAAGCTTTAGATAATATAATCAATAAATCTGGATTATATTAATTAATAAGTTTTATTTTTATCTGTCTTTTTGATTATAAGTTTTAATAAAAATCTATACTCACATTTAAATAAATAAAATACGATGTATTTATTAAGGAGTTTGTTATGAATATCTGTAAGAAAGCAACCTTGGCATTATTTTCAGTTGTGTTATCTTTTTCTGCGTTTGCATTAAATTTAGATCAAGCAATAGATTCATTAAGCCAAGCCAAAGCTCAAGGGATAGTTGGTGAACAGGCTGATGGTTATTTAGGTGTAGTGAAAAACGAAGGTAACGCTTCTGAAATTGCGCAATTAATTAATCAGGCTCGTAAAGAACAATACCAAAAAGTATCAGCTGAAAGTAATGTCCCTTTAAATGAAGTAGAAAAAAAGGCCGGTAGTAAAGCGCAAGAAAAGACCCCAGCAGGTCAATATATAAAGCGACAAGGCCAATGGTTAAAAAAATAATTGCTACTTTTTTCAGTAGTAAGAAAAGTATAATCACATTATGCTTTAATTGTGTATAAATAATGTGTATTCTGTTTGTTTAAATATTTGTTTTATGTTTAACAAAATAAAAAAATTTATCTAGTTAGTTTTTACTTGTAACAGTATCGCTTATGCGATTTGAAATGGAGAAAATCAATGTGTTCGATTTTAGGTATTCTTGATATTAAATCAGATCCAGAACAACTACGAACAAAAGCATTAGAGCTATCATGTCTACAGCGTCATCGTGGTCCTGATTGGTCTGGTATCTTTGCGTCTGATAAAGCAATTCTTGCTCATGAACGTTTATCAATTGTAGATGTTAATACAGGATCTCAGCCTCTTTATAATAAAGATAAAACCCTAGTTTTAGCGGTAAATGGCGAAATTTATAATCATCAAGAACTCCGAAATCAGTACAAAGATCGTTATGAGTTTCAAACAGGTTCTGACTGTGAAGTGATTCTTGCTTTATATCAAGAAAAAGGTATTGATTGCCTTGATGAATTACAAGGTATGTTTGCTTTTATCCTTTATGATATCAATAAAGGCAGCTATTTTATTGGCCGTGACCATATTGGTATTATTCCAATGTATACAGGTCATGATGAAAATGGCACATTTTATGTTGCCTCTGAAATGAAAGCATTAGTGCCTGTTTGTAAAACAATTGAAGCTTTCCCTCCAGGATGCTATCTATCTAGTACCGAAGGTGAAATCAAAACGTATTACAAACGTGACTGGATGGATTACGAAAATGTGAAAGACAATAAGACGGATATTAATGCACTGCGTGTTGCATTAGAAGAGTCTGTAAAAAGTCATTTAATGTCTGACGTGCCATATGGTGTTTTATTGTCAGGTGGACTTGATTCTTCCGTCATTTCAGCGATCACTAAAAAATTCTCAGCACGTCGTGTTGAAGATCACGAAAAATCAGAAGCATGGTGGCCACAGTTACACTCATTTGCTGTAGGTTTAAAAGGTGCTCCAGATCTAAAAGCTGCACAAGCGGTTGCTGATCATCTAGGTACAGTTCACCACGAAATTAACTTTACCATTCAAGAAGGTATTGATGCTATTCGTGACGTAATTTATTTCATTGAAACTTATGATGTCACCACAATCCGTGCTTCAACACCAATGTATTTAATGGCACGTAAAATCAAAGCAATGGGAATAAAAATGGTACTTTCTGGTGAAGGTGCTGATGAAGTGTTCGGCGGTTACCTCTATTTCCACAAAGCGCCAAATGCTAAAGAGTTCCATGAAGAAACCGTACGTAAATTAGCAGCACTACATATGTATGATTGTGCACGTGCGAATAAAGCAATGGCGGCTTGGGGCGTTGAAGCTCGAGTCCCATTCCTTGATAAAAAATTCTTAGATGTCGCAATGCGCATTAATCCAAAAGATAAAATGTGTGGTAGCAATGGCAAAATGGAAAAACATATTGTCCGCGAAGCATTTGAGTCTTACTTACCTGCATCGGTTGTTTGGCGTCAAAAAGAACAATTCTCTGATGGTGTTGGTTATAGTTGGATTGATACATTAAAAGAAATTGCAGAAAGTAAAATTACTGATCAGCAATTAGAAAATGCAAAATTCCGCTTCCCATATAATACGCCAACTTCGAAAGAAGCTTATATGTATCGTGAAATTTTCAATGAACTATTTCCAGTTGAAAGTGCAGCTCATTGTGTACCAGGTGGTCCAACTGTTGCATGTTCAACTGCTAAAGCAATTGAATGGGATGAATCATTTAAGAACTTAAACGATCCATCTGGACGTGCGGCGGTTGGTGTTCATAACGACGCTTATAAAAAATAATTGATTTTAGCGATAATTATTTGATATAAAAAACGGGGAATATTCCCCGTTTTTTATTAACGATAGACTAAATTAAATTATTAATGCGCATCGCCTTTAGGTGCACCAATCGGTAAAACCGTACGACCAAATTGCTCATTAATCACTTCTGCCATTGCTAAATAAATAGCACTTGCTCCACAAATAATGCCTTCAAAACCTGCAATATGAATAATGCCATGGTTACCTGAAATATTACCAATAGCTAATAAAGCAAATAAAACGGTTAAACTAGCAAAAACAAATTGTAATGCGCGGTTGCCTTTTAATGTACCAATAAACATAAAGCCAGTAAAAATTCCCCATAACGCAAGGAAAATACCAACAAAAGTGGCATCAGATGGCGCTGTCGCTGGTGAAGTTGGTAAATACCAAATACCCACTAACGCAATCCAAAAGAAACCATAAGAAGTAAATGCCGTTGTACCAAACGTATTACCTTTTCGAAATTCTAAAATACCAGCAATGACTTGCGCAAGGCCGCCATAAAAAATACCCATTGAGACAATTACTGTCATAGCAGGAAAAAATCCAGCATTATGAATATTCAATAAAATTGTTGTCATACCAAATCCCATTAAGCCAAGAGGGCCTGGATTTGCAAGTTTTGTTTGTTCCATAAGGATCCTATAAATTAAGTAAGATGATTAAAGAGCGGCAATAATAAGTGTAGAAAACGCTATAATCAAGGTTTTAGAAAAATAATTTTTTTTACCCCTTGATATTAATAATAACGTTCCCATTTATGTGAAAACAAAAAACATTTCTTTGTGAAGTAAGGGCTTGAAAATTAAAATTTAAGACTTATATACAAGAAATAAAATACAGGTTTTGAGGAGAAAAGATTATGGGTAAAATTATTGGTATTGATTTAGGTACAACAAATTCATGTGTTGCTGTAATGGACAATGGTCAAGCAAAAGTATTAGAAAACGCTGAAGGCGATCGTACAACCCCTTCTATTATTGCTTATACACAAGATGGAGAAATCTTAGTTGGTCAACCAGCAAAACGTCAAGCAGTAACCAATCCACAAAATACACTATTTGCAATTAAACGTTTAATTGGTCGTCGTTTTGAAGATGCCGAAGTACAACGTGACGTTAGCATCATGCCATATAAGATCGTAAAAGCTGACAATGGCGACGCATGGGTTGATGTTAAAGGTCAAAAAATTGCACCGCCACAAATTTCTGCTGAAGTATTGAAAAAAATGAAAAAAACAGCAGAAGATTATCTTGGTGAAGCAGTAACTGAAGCGGTTATTACTGTTCCTGCTTATTTTAACGATGCACAACGTCAAGCAACTAAAGATGCTGGTCGTATTGCAGGACTTGATGTAAAACGTATCATCAACGAACCAACAGCGGCAGCGCTTGCTTATGGTTTAGATAAAGATGTAGGTAACCGAACTATTGCGGTTTATGACCTTGGTGGTGGTACATTTGATATATCTATTATCGAAATTGACGATGTTGATGGCGAAAAAACCTTTGAAGTATTAGCAACAAATGGTGATACTCACTTAGGTGGTGAAGATTTTGACTCACGCTTAATCAATTATTTAGTTGACGAATTTAAACGTGAACAAAACTTCGATCTAAAAAATGATCCGCTAGCAATGCAACGACTAAAAGAAGCGGCAGAAAAAGCGAAAATTGAATTATCATCAGCGCAACAAACTGATATTAATTTACCTTATATCACTGCTGATGCAAGTGGTCCAAAACATTTAAATATTAAAGTGACTCGCGCTAAATTAGAATCATTAGTAGAAGATTTAGTTAAACGTTCAATGGATCCTGTAAAAACAGCATTACAAGATGCAGGTCTTTCTGTTTCTGACATTAAAGACGTTATTCTTGTTGGTGGGCAAACTCGTATGCCAATGGTTCAAAAAGCGGTTGCTGACTTTTTTGGTAAAGAGCCACGTAAAGATGTAAACCCTGACGAAGCGGTTGCAGTTGGTGCGGCTGTTCAAGGTGGTGTACTTGGTGGTGATGTTAAAGATGTATTATTACTTGATGTAACTCCATTGTCTTTAGGTATTGAGACTATGGGTGGTGTAATGACAACTTTAATTGAAAAGAACACAACTATTCCAACAAAACATAGTCAAGTGTTCTCAACAGCTGAAGATAATCAATCAGCAGTAACCATTCATGTATTACAAGGCGAACGTAAACGTGCGGGTGATAACAAATCATTAGGTCAATTTAACCTAGACGGTATTCAACCTGCACCTCGTGGTATGCCACAAATTGAAGTTACTTTTGATATTGATGCTGATGGTATTTTGCATGTATCTGCGAAAGACAAAAATACTGGACGTGAACAAAAAATTACGATTAAAGCCTCATCAGGATTAAGTGAAGAAGAGATTCAAAAAATGGTTAATGATGCAGAAGCAAATGCCGATGCAGATCGTAAATTTGAAGAACTAGCTCAAACTCGTAACCAAGCAGATCATCTAGTTCATTCAACACGTAAACAAGTGACTGAAGCAGGTGATCAGTTATCAGCTGATGATAAAAAAGCAATTGAAGATGCCGTAAGTGCTTTAGAAACTGCTGCTCGTGGCGAAGATAAAGCAGAAATTGAAGCAAAAATTAATGCATTAATGGAAGCTTCTAAAAAATTGCTTGAATTAGCACAACAACAAGCTCAAGCAGCTCAAGGTGCAGAAACAAATAGTGCAAGCTCTAATGCGCAAGATGATGTTGTTGATGCAGACTTCAAAGAAGTTGATGATAATAAAAAATAATCATTAGTTACTATGTTTTTTAATGAGTTATTCCAACGAGTTTTAAACATGTAATACATTAAACGGGCGCGAGGTAACTCAAGCCCGTTTAGTTGTTTATAAAATCATAAAAATAAAGGTTAATTATGGCGAAGAAAGATTATTATGAAACATTGGGCGTCAGTAAAAGTGCCAGTGAAAGTGAGATAAAAAAAGCCTATAAACGCCTAGCTATGAAATATCATCCTGATAAAAATCAGGATAACAAAGCCGAAGCTGAAGAAAAATTCAAAGAAGTAAAAGAAGCTTACGAAGTCCTAACCGATCCGCAAAAAAAGGCGGCTTATGATCAATATGGCCATGCTGCTTTTGAACAAGGTCAAGGCGGTGCAGGAGGATTCGGAGGCTTTGGTGGATTTGGCGGCGGAGCTTTTGACGATATATTCAGTGATTTCTTTGGTGGTGGTCGAGGTCGTGGACAAACTGCATCTCGCGGCAATGACTTACAATACAATATCACACTAACATTAGAAGAAGCTGCCGCAGGTGTTAGTAAAGAAATTAAAGTTCCAACGTTAGTAAGCTGTGATACTTGCCATGGACAAGGAACCGAAAAGCCTTCTGATGTGGTAACGTGTAACACATGTCATGGTGCCGGTGTTGTACAAATGCGCCAAGGCTTTTTTGCTGTGCAACAAGAGTGTCCAACTTGTCATGGTCGTGGTAAAGTAGTTAAAAATCCATGTAAAAAATGTCACGGTGAAGGCCGAGTACAAAAAACAAAAACATTATCTGTTACTATTCCTGCTGGTGTTGATACAGGAAATCGTATCCGACTTTCTGGTGAAGGTGAAGCTGGATTAAATGGTGCGCCATCTGGTGATTTATACGTACAAGTGCAAGTTAAATCACATGCTATTTTTGAACGAGACGGTACAAACTTACATTGTGAAATTCCAATTAATATTGTATTAGCATCACTTGGTGGCGAAGTTGAAGTGCCAACACTTAATGGCAAGGTCAGCTTAACAATTCCTGCTGAAACACAAACAGGAAAAATGTTCCGACTACGAGGTAAAGGCATAAAATCGTTGCGTGGTAATGCTGTCGGTGATCTTTACTGCCATGTTGTAGTTGAAACACCAGTTAATTTAACCAGTAAACAAAAAGAGTTACTAAAAGAGTTAGGTGAAAGCTTTAAAGCTGATAAAAACTCTAAACACAGTCCCAAAGAAAAAAGCTTCTTTGACAAAGTGAAAAAGTTTTTTGGTTAATTTGATATAGTAAAAGCACGATTGAACAGTAAAATCACTTGTTCAATCGTGTTTTAGCCAACATTAACACCTCTACACTCATCCCTATTTATTCACAAAAACAAAAAACTTTTAGGCAAAAATTAGTTAATGCAGGTATTAACTTTATTAAAGTTTTTGGTGTTTTTTAGCCAAATTAACCGTTTATGCAACTATTTCGTTTTTACTGCGATCCTGTTTTTTGGTTGCGATATTTTTCGGTTAAAATTGCGACATAAAACTTACCGTCAGTTTCTCGGGATAGATGTAAAGCGTATGGTTTATAGCTCCATATTTTATCCCCTACTATGTTTTTATATTCTTCTTTACCATATTTTTGGGTTAATTCTTTATAAACTTTCTGCTCTATTTCTGCTGTGTATGTTATTTTTTTATAAACATTGAACACAACTAATTTGGTAGGGTTACGCTCTAAGTCATCTTCAAGTCTAATTGTTAATTTTTCGTCTTGATTGTTGGCATTTAAAGTTATTTCATAGCTTTTGATTGTGCCTTCGACTATCGATTTTTTTCCTATTTTTGATGGCGGTAATCGCATTTTCATTTCACTAATTTTTATGTCATTTTCAGAAAGGTGATATTTGTTTTTGAGTAATTCAACCAGTTCCAGTTCGGTTATTCCAAGCTTAACCCCTGCAAGTTCAAGATTTTCCGCCTGCTCTTTTGTTAAACCATCAGCCCAACAGGTTGGGATACAAAATAACAAAGTGAATAATAAAAAGTATTTTTTTAACATTGTTTAGTTTGAATAGTATAATGAATTATGAAGTTATCATTTTATTTTAATAAAATAATAAATTAGAAGCTAGCAAGTGAAAAAATAAGTATGGTGCAAAAAGTAAGCAAAATAAATTCCTCAATCAAACTGATTATTTATACAAAAGAAATATTTAAGGAAGATTATTTTATCATAATATTGGCATTAGAATGCGCCGATAACGAAGCGAGGATAAGCTGACAAATATAAAAATCTTTCAATATGTTAAAATATTCTCCAGAAGCTTAATTTGCTATAACTCATCCTCGCCAAAAAATTTCTTCAAAAAAATAGTTAGAGCTTTAACAAACAGCAATGCTCTCACTGATTTAAAAAATCAGCTTATTAAGTAACTAAAAATAAGAAACTAAATAAAATACTTGAATAAGTAGTAGATAGGATGTGATGCACTATAATTCTAAACACTGGCAAATCTATATCTTGAATCTTTTTAGAACATTTTCAAAATAATTTGAAGTTAGCACTAAATTACAACAAGATAATGCTATTGATTTAACACTTTAGTCTAATATTGATAATCATATTGCTGAATATTATATCATTAATATTTTAATTAATTATCTTATTAGATGATTAATAGTTATAAAATTTAAATGAATATAGTGTATTATTAATGCTATTTTTGTATGATTTTTATTGAGTTAAGAGGGTAATGTATATGTTTTTCAAAAAGTTTTGGAAAAAATCACCACCTGATATTAAAAACACACCAAAAGAGCAACAAAGCACACAAGATTATTTAAGTGCGATGATTCGAGATTTTTGGCAACAAGTAAAAAATTCTGAACAATCTCTTAATGAACTTGATATTTTAGATATAATGAAAAATATTAATAATCTATTAGATGAAAATCAGTTAGATGTCATTGCTGAAATTACTGTAGGGGATACTAAGAAACATAAAATTATTTTTACTGCGGATGGAAAAATTGAACGCTTCGAATATGTAATAGAAATTTTCCGACAGGCACCTGATCTTCAGTTTTTCGAAGTAGAAGCATTTCGTCAGCGCATTAATAATGTAGATACATTTGTTATAACATCTAAAGAGAGTTCTTTTTCATTAGGTGCAACTGATTTATTAATTCAATACAAAGAAAGTCGTCGTAAAATATCTATCGGTATTATGTTTGCTAAGACAGTCCCTGAAGAGATGATAAAACAGGCAGAAACGATGGCATTAATCTATCTCGATCATCTATTAGGTGAATATGATTTTGCTGTTAGAGTAGAAGCTGTTGAGTTTTTAAAGATAGATCAGAGTGCTACCACAATTCCTGCTAACCAATTTGTAACTATTTTTGATCGGTTATGGAAAGAAGATTTAAAACATACCGGTATATTTAATATTCAAGAAGATCAATGGATTGTATTTGAATTAACAGATCTTAAAATGTTAGTGCATCGTAATGAAGCGGCTAATTCTTTGTTAGGACATGAAAATTATTGTTATGCACTTAATGTTATAGTTGATATTGATAGTAAAGAGACACTTTCACTTGTTTATGAATTAGAAGATGCTATTAATCTTGCTTTACGTGCTGATGAGAGGGGAATTCATTGCCAAAACAGTTTTAGTGAAGGTGTAAGAAATATGCTATGGTATGTAGGAAATAAACAGTCAGTACTCCAATTAGTTAAACAAATAACAAACCGATATAATACATTATCAGTTAAAATTGAATGTGAGTTCGATCCTTTTTGGTTACAGTACTTACGCTGGGTTGAGTGTTATCAAGCATAAAAAAGTATCTATGATTAATGGATACTTTTTTGCACAATAACTATTGTAGCAGGGGATGTTGAGATACTATTCTAAATTTTGTGTATTTACCTGTTAAAGGTGACGGTTTATATGGTTACCAAATTCTGTAATAAATGGACTCAATGCATTTTCCCTGTTTTGGATGGACATAGCACATTTTTTAGAAGCTTGCTGTATTGCTGAAATAGATAACTTTTTAACCGATCGGTCGGGAAAACTTACTTTCATTAGGAAACCACAGCGTAAATGTTTTTCAGCTATATCGTTTAATACTAAATTAATCATCCAATCATCCAATAACTTAGGTTGATAATATTAAGAGCTCATGACAATTGGATTGATTTAGTGGCTTGTAGTTCTTTTGCCCATGTTTTTGTTCCTTGATGGGCATACATTCTTTTATGATTTCTTCCTGAAGCTGTGATTTTAAATTCAATTCGGCAATTATCTGTTTAAGTTTGTTATTTTCGGTCTCAAGTTCTTTTAAGCGTTTGATATCTGAACTTTCTACTCCACCGTATTTTTTCCGCTATTTATAAAAGTTAAATTACCCATATCATATTTTCGGCAGTGGTTATAGTATACTACCCATTTTTTAAACATAACCACCGCTTTCTATTCGCATTACACTCGGAATTATTGCATAATACAGAGCGTATAGACTATAAAAATTGAGTTAGGAATAATTATGGAACTTCTTTGTCCAGCGGGATCTTTACCATCATTAAAAGTGGCTATTGATAATGGCGCTGATGCTGTTTATATTGGTTTGAAAGACGATACCAATGCCCGTCATTTTGCTGGTTTAAATTTTAATGAAAAGCGATTGATTGAAGCTTCAGATTATGTACACAAACACGGCAAAAAATTGCATATTGCTATTAATACTTTTGCCCATCCAGAAAATTTTCAGCGTTGGCAATATGCGGTTGATACTGCGGCTAATATTGGTGCTGATGCTTTAATTATTGCCGATCTTGCTATGCTTGATTATGCGGCTGAAAAATACCCTAATCTTGAGCGTCATGTTTCTGTACAAGCGTCGTCGACCAATGAGGAGTCGATTAAGTTTTACTATAATAATTTTCAGGTACATCGCATTGTTTTGCCACGCGTACTTTCAATGCATCAAGTTAAACAGTTATCACAAGTGTCCCCCGTTCCACTCGAGGTGTTTGCTTTTGGTAGCTTGTGTATTATGGCGGAAGGTCGATGTTATTTGTCATCTTACTTAACTGGCCAATCCCCTAATACCGTTGGCGCTTGTTCACCTGCCAAATTTGTTCGTTGGGAAGAGACCGAAAAAGGACTGGAATCAAGGCTGAATAATGTGTTAATTGATTGCCATAAAAAAGGCGAAAATGCAGGCTATCCAACGCTATGTAAAGGACGCTATTTTGTTGGTCAGGAGCTTTATCATCCTATCGAGGAGCCAACAAGTTTAAATACCATTGAGCTATTGCCTGAACTGTTTGCCGCAAATATTGCATCAGTCAAAATAGAAGGCCGTCAGCGTAGCCCTGCTTATGTTGAGCAAGTCACTAAAGTGTGGCGACAAGCCATCGATCGCTATAAAGCCAATCCGCAATCATTCAAAGCCGAACAACGCTGGATCGATACGCTTGGTTCGGTGTCAGAAGGCACACAAACAACATTAGGCGCTTATCACCGTAAATGGCAATAAGGTGTGAGTTAGCAATAGGTAATGTGCTAACAGCATCAACGTAAATCATTGAGAAAGATCTAACATAAATATAGTGAGCAAAACCATGAAATACGCATTAGGACCAGTGCTTTATTATTGGCCTAAAACAGAAACAGAAGCGTTTTATTACGCCGCTAAAGAGAGTCAAGCGGATATTATTTATATGGGCGAAACGGTTTGTACCAAGCGCCGTGAAATGAAAGTACCAAACTGGATTGAATTAGCAAAAGAGATTGCTAAATCTGGTAAACAGGTAGTGCTTTCTACATTAGCTTTACTTGAAGCACCATCAGAATTAAATGACTTACGGCAATTGGTTAATAATGGGGAGTTTTTAGTCGAAGCAAACGATTTAGCTGCCATTAATGTTGCGCATGAGCATAAATTACCCTTTGTTGCAGGTCCGGCTATTAACTGTTATAACGCTTTAACTCTAAAATTATTACAAAAACAAGGTATGGTTCGCTGGTGTATGCCGGTTGAGCTTTCTCGTGATTGGTTGAGTAATGTGCTTAAACAGTTTGAGAGTTTAAATATTGCACGAAATTTTGAAGTTGAATTGTTTAGTTATGGTTATTTACCTTTAGCTTATTCAGCTCGCTGTTTTACCGCAAGATCGGAAGATAAGCCTAAAGATAAATGCGAAACTTGTTGTATTAAGTATCCTGTTGGACGTGAGGTGTTTTCACAAGAACAACAGAAAGTATTTGTGTTAAACGGCATTCAGACTCAAAGCGGTTATTGTTACAATTTGGGAAATAATCTAAAAGAGATGAAAGGATTGGTTGATATCGTTAGAATTTCACCACTTGGTATTGAAACACTTGATATTATTAAGCAGTTTAAAGCTAACGAAGATGGATTAAATCCACTGCAAATTGAACATAACCGAGATTGTAATGGTTACTGGAATGGGATTGCCGGACTTGAACTTACCCAATAAGCATTTTCTGCCTGAACAGTTTCGGGCAAGTTTTCCTGCACTTAATAGTGAAAGCGTATATCTTGATTCGGCAGCAACAGCACTTAAACCGCTAGCAATGATTGATGCGACACTTGCGTATTATGCCCAGAATACTGCTACTGCAAAACGTAGTTTATACCAAGATGCTTTGCAAGTAACTGCAAAAATTGATAAGGCAAGACAAAATGTTGCCGATTTGGTTCACGCTAATAGTAGTGCTGAAATTATCTGGACACGAGGTGCAACCGAGTCAATTAACTTAATTGCGCAAAGCTATGCTCGATCGTTGTTACAACCCAACGATGAAATTATTGTGAGTGAATTAGAGCATCATAGTAATTTGTTACCTTGGTTGATTGTGGCTAAGCAAACGGGGGCTAAAGTCGTTAAGTGGTCGTCGGATGTTAATGAGTTATTGTCGTTAATGTCAGCTAAGACCAAGATTGTTGCAGTGACTCAAATGTCAAACGTCACTGGATTTTGCCCTGATTTAGCTACAATAAGCAACATTGTTCATCAATATGATGCGGTTTTAGTGGTGGATGGTGCGCAAGGTGTTGTTCATCATGCAATTAATGTTAACCAGTTAGATATCGATTTTTATGCCTTTTCTACCCATAAATTGTATGGTCCAACGGGGCTTGGCGTTTTATATGGTAAAAAGGCATTACTTGAGCTAATGTCGGTTTGGCATGGTGGCGGTAAAATGCTAAAAAGCGCTTCGTTTGATGATTTTATTCAAGAAGATCTTCCTTATAAATTTGAAGCTGGTACGCCTAATATTGCAGGTATTGTTGGTTTTAATTCCGTACTTGAGTGGTTAAAAAGTTGGGATAATAAGCAAGCTGAAAACTACACAAAACAGCTAGCTTATTATGCAAAATCACAACTAAACCAATTTGCCGATATTCAATTTTATAGTGTGGATGATAGCCCGATAATCACTTTTAATATCAATAATATTCATCATAATGATATTGCTATTTTGTTAAGTGAACAAAATATTGCCATCCGTACTGGTGAGCTTTGTGCCCAGCCTTTGATGAATAAATTAGGATGCCACGGAGCGGTTCGTGTTTCATTGATGCCATATAATAATCAGCAAGATGTGGATAAATTTATTTCAGTATTGCAAAATGTAATTGAAATATTAGTGTGATTTTATACTGAAACGTATAGTTTCCTGAAACTTTTTTACAAACATTTAATCGTAAATAGGTCAATATTATGCTATCACAGCAAAGCTTAGCCGAATTATTCGCAAAGCAACATAATTGGCAAGATCGTTATCGACAGTTAGTGATGTTAGCAAAGCAATTGCCTGATTTTCCTGAAGAGCAAAAGACAGCTCAAAATCAAGTCAATGGCTGCGAAAACCGAGTTTGGTTGACTTATCAAAAACAGACAGATGATACCTATGTTTTTAGTGGTGATAGTGAAGGTCGAATAGTGAAAGGATTATTGGCAATCTTAATTATTGTTGCTAATAATAAAACAGCGCAAGAAATTGCAACGCTCGATTTTCAATCCTTATTAAGCCAATTGAAAATTTCTGATGAGTTAAGCCAATCTCGTTTGCAAGGGCTTACTAAATTAATTGAGCGTATTAAATCAGTTGTATAAAAAAGGGGGCTAATTCGCCCCTGTCTTTTATATAGTCAATATTTAATCTTCAGTATACGTATATAGTGTGATAACTTTTTTTACACCACGGACTTTACTTGCAATTTCGGCTGCTGCTTTACCTTCTTCTGATGTAACAATACCAATTAAGAAAACTTCGCCGTTTTCAGTTACTACTTTAATCTTGCGAGCTTTTGTTTTGGCATCTAAAACTAACTGAGATTTAACTTGAGTCGTTATCCATGTATCATTGGTAATAGTCCCTGCACCAACAGGCTCTCCAATACGAATTTGGTTATAGACTTTTTTTACCCCTTCAACTTGGTAAGCAAGACTTTCAGCTTTTTCAACTTGTTCATTATTTGCTTGTCCAGTTAACAGAATATTACCACCATAAGCACTAGTAACAATACGAGAACCAATAAAAAATGGTCCATTATTTTTTATTTTCATGCTCATGCGTGAACTAAGTGTTGTATCATCAACTTGAGTACCCGCAGTACGAGGATCGGTTGCAACTTTTGCCGTAGCCCCTGCACCAATTCCTATAAAGGCAGCAACGCAGCCTTGTAATGTTAATGCGCAAGAAATTAACATTACTATTAAGCTAACTTTTTTCACTATAACTCCTTATGATTTATTACTCTGTAATAATCAAATTTCAATAAATTGTTTGTATTATGCCTTGTAGATATTGATTTGCAAATAATTTTATGATTTATGCTAGCTTATAGCAGTATTTATATTTTATTAAACTTAACCACACCATAGATTTCTGTTTGAATTTCAATTGTTATTTTAGTGTAAAATCTGCTATCTTTTGATAATAAATAAAATAAATTAGATGATTGGAATACAAATATGAATCAAGATTGTGTCGATTGGCTATATGGTTTATCTGCACCAATGGTTGTAATAAACATAGAAAATGGAGCAAGTTATACTTCGCCATTTTTTTATCCAGATCGAGATTTTGTTGATATGAAAGAGAGTTGGGGGATTGATTCCCGTGAAACTTTACTTAACTGTGTGTTCGACATGGTTGATGATGGGCACGCTTCAGCATTGTCTAAATATTATTTGATGTATTCTCGACTTTCCGAATTTGATTGGTGTGACCATTATCAAGAACAAGATGACTATCAAAAAGTTTTGCTTGATTTTGTCAAACAAACCTTTCCTGTGTGCGGTACTGCAGGTATCCGTAGTTGGGATTATGCTCGAATGGGATATATCTTACGAAATGGTATCACTAATAAATATATCACCGAACAAGAGGCCTTATGGGTTTTTTCTCGAATAGGACTCCGTTGTCAATATTATTATAGAAACTGGCACCATTACTTTTCAGGCTGGTTTGTTGGCTATCAATATTGGATATCACTCAATAGCAAAGAAGACTTAGAAACATTACGTTGCGAATTGACTCGAGCATCACGCGCTCATACCATGGCAAATTTACATGAAGATAAAGATGCCCCACATAATCGTTTATCTTGGTATATAGATATTGAAGAACTAGAAAAACCTGAGTCACTAATGGAGTATGATTGGTCATGAATGAAAATATTTGGCAACTGTTAGGCATTGAAAAAACAACCGATCAAGCGGCTATTCGTCAAGCATATCGAGCACAATTACCTTCATATCATCCTGAAACTGATCCCGATGGTTTTAAAGCATTACGCGAAGCCTATGAGTCAGCAATAAAATATGCACAATCGCCCGAAACAATGGCCGATGAACCTAAGTCTGAATCAGAACAACAACAAGAAGTATCAGTATCTTTAACAGAAAAACAGCTTAAAGCCAATGAAATTTGTGAGGCTTATCAAACATTATTAGATGATCCTCGACGCTGTTTTAATGTTAACGAGTGGCAAAAATTTATTGGTTCATTTTATGACTACTCAATGGCAGTTATTGATTCTGTAAAATGGCGATTGTTAGAAATAAGTTATGAATCAAAAAATATATCAGAGTCATGTGTCAAACTATTAGCCGATAGTTTACGTTGGCGGCAACTGCTAATGATTCAATTTACCGATGATTTTGAAAAGTATGATAATTATTTAAATCATATTGATCGTGGTGATTTGTTCAATTACACCTATTTACCGACAACAAGTAAAACACTGCAAAATGTAACTATCGATTATATGTACTATACTAGGTGGTTATTTTGGGAGCGTAGATCTGAGGATATTTATGCATTCTTATCACAAGATACGGTCATTTATCTTCCTGATGATAAAAATTTGATGCTTAAATTTTCCTATTGGCATTGTATAGCTAATATAAAAAATCAAGCTATTTTGGATTACGCTTTAAAATGTATTTCCCAAAATGATCAAGATGAAAATATCATTATCGAATGGAAATATATTGCCGCTATTCAATATACGCTACTTGATAATAAGCAAGAGTCCTTACAATCTTGGCTAGATCTTTATAGTTCTGGTCATTATCAAGATAAAGCAGCCAGCTGGATAGCTGGTTGGTGCGAATATTATAATAAAGATTATTTCCCATTATTAATCATGGCCCTTAATAATTCTTACTGTATTGATATAGATAACACTGAAAATTATTTAAATGCAATACCTCAGCTAACAGCAACAACTGTTTCACGATTGGCGGAACTTGAGGCTAGTGATTATTCCCCTGAAATAGCCAATTTTATTGATTGGGCGTTAAATGTAAATTGGAATTATAGACAAGTTTTATCCATGCTGTTACTTGATGACGGTACCAATCGATTGTATCGCTTATATCGCCATGCCATCATGCTTCGCCACGGTAATGAAAGATTATTGCAAGAAATCCTTGATGAACGCAGCGATGATCCATTTGAACAATTTATTTTGCAAAATTTACAAAGGCAAGCAGGACAAAACCTAACATGGTTATCAGAGCTACCGCCCGTACAAGAGTTTAAAGCTTGGCTATATGATAGTGATGAAAATGCGCCTATTCCAGCTAAATTTGATCCTAATTCTGAAGATAATCATTGTTTGTATTGTCGTTTATGGCTAGATAGGCTTGATTATTTGCCTTATGTTGCCATGTTTCATCTTTATAATAATTTAGAGTATTCATATATGGAAATGTATGATTGGGTAGCTTTTCTTACAATACGAATACCTTACAAATTACCCGCTCCTCCAGATGCTTCTATCTGTTCAAGTAATAAAAATGCCTATTGGCAATGGTATCGTAATTGTTTATTAGTTATATCAATTGCCAGTCAACCCTTTGCAACGGCCAAATATCTTCAAACTGAAAATAATACATTCCAACTACCGGATGATAATTTGCTATCTCCTCTTATTAATATTTTTAAACAAGGAAACTGGCAAAATGAAACAGAGTTATATAATCTGATTAACAATGACAGTAAGTTAATTGATTGCATTTTAATAAATTATCCAAATTCAATTGAATCGTATATTGATGATACACCTGATAGCATTGATTTTAAAGAAATTGAGCAAAAACTTGAACAAGTATGGCAAACTAAATTAGCGAAACAAAACCCTCTCTACTTGATGATTTTATACACCATAGTATTTAATAAGCCCGATCAAAAAACAAAATTAAATAAAATGTTACAAGATATTACTGGCGATAATAAAGAGTTAATAAAAGTATCAACAGTTCTACAAAAAAATTGGGAGTCATTATCATCTGATGATAAAATAAAATACAATTACACCGAACTAGTTGATGAAATAGTGACCATTGCTAAACGTTTATCTAACTCTTACGGTATATGTGATGAAGACGACCTTACAATGCTAGACGAGTTCAAAAATACCAGCGACAATGATTTAGTCTTACGGCTTTGTGCAGCATCACTTATAGCAAAAAATGCCGAAAATCAAAAAAAACTGAATTCACAGGCATTACCTAAAAATAAATGGTGGCAGTTTTGGCGTTGGAATGGACGAACAAATCTAAAAGGTTTGATTACACAATTACTTTGTAATTTTGTACTTTTAGGATTAATGTCCATACTTAGCAATTATTTTGAGCTAAATAGTCCAATCTTTTCTAAGATTGGTTGTTTTATTATTGCAGCTAACACGATTTTTGCTATAAAGAGACGCCTAAATGACAGTTATAAAGGACAACCTTTATTCTTTTACTACTTTTACTACTCTTTAATATCAATATTGGTTATTCCTTGGACTTTTTGGCCATTTAGGCTTCCAGGAATTAAACAAACCAATCGTTTTGGACCACCAGTAGAAGAAATTACCAAGGAAAAAGAAAAGTAAACGACAAGTAATCTCCCCTTTTTTATCTAGGCTATACTTGGCTAAAGGAAGGGGAGAGGATATTTTTAAAAATTAGATCTTTTATCGATTAAGATCTTTTAAGTTTAACTCAATTTCACAACGAATTTCGTTAATTTCTTCAGAATTTTGTCTATTTAGTACTTCCATAAAAACTTCGATATATGATCCAATTAATAGTCGTTCATCACCCAATGATTGTGCCCATGCACGTTCTAGCCTTGCTAATAAAGTACGATTCGGCATTTCGTCGCGAGGGTGAATTTTAAGTGCTTTCAAGCGATCATGACTGTCTTGTTTTTGTTTGTCTGTTAATCCAATTGGACTATGATCAATTACTTTGCCATGTTGCTTACCTGTTTCAAGCAAAACCACATCAACTTCTAATAAGCCATTTAGATCATAACTAAAGCGGACATCAATTCCTTGGGTTCTTTCCATTGGCGTTAGAGGCACTTCAAACTCATCAATTAAAACATTATTTTCAACGCGTGGATTTTCACCTTGATAAACCGAAATACATATCGCTTTTTGCTGAGGGTGCGTTGTGTAAAATGTTTTTACTTTCGAAGTTGGTACAATGGTATTACGTTCAATAATGGGTGAAAATAATCCACTAACATTATTTGAACAACTTTCAATCCCTAGTGTATAAGGGCACACATCAGTAAGAATGACTTCTTCAACATCAGCATTTCGCAATCGACAAGCTGCTTGAACTGCGGCACCTTGTGCAACGATCGTTGTCGGATTTATGTGGCGATAGGGTAATTTACCAAATAATTTAGTAACCAGTTCTCGTACCACACCTAATTGAGATGAACCGCCGACTAATACGATATGTTCAAGTTGATTAGGTTTTAATCGGGCATCACTTAATGCTTGTTCTATTGGTGCTCTTAGTCGATTAAGTAGTGGTAACCATAGTGTTTTAGCTCGGCTTTCGTTTAAGGTAAATTGCCACTGCTTATCTTGCCAAAACCAAGTTAAAGTATGTGATTCTTCAACATTTAATTTACATTTTAGTTGTTCGGCTAAATCTAACAGGCGAGCATAATCATCGGTCGGAATATCTTGTTGTTTAAGATTCCATTCACTTAAGCAAACTTTAACAAGCTCTTGGGTAAAATCTTCACCACCTAAATAGTTATCACCAGCAGAAGCATGCACTTCAATAATGGGCATTGAATATTCAAGCACTGTTACATCAAACGTACCACCACCTAAATCAAATACTAAAGTATTACCCGATTGATCTTCATGTAATCCGTATGCCATAGCGGCTGCTGTTGGTTCATTGATTAAGCGTACAGCATTTAACCCAGCTAACTCGGCAGCAAAGCGAGTTTGCTTGCGTTGTTCATCATTAAAATAAGCAGGAACAGAAATGACAACATCACGAACTTCTTGGTTTAAAAAAGCCTCTGCATCTGCTTTCAATGATTTTAAAATTATGGCTGAAAGTTCAGTTGGCGTAAATTTTTTGTCACCTAATTCGAAAACTTTATTTGAACCTAAAAAGCGTTTAAATGCTGCTGCACTGCGATTTGGATGAGTGGTTAAACGAGACAATGCCGCATGTCCGACTAAAATAGAATCGTCTTCATCAACACTAACTACAGATGGTGTAACAACTTCACCAATTGAGTTAGGAATGAGGACAGTTTTACCATCTTGCCAAACACAAATTAAACTGTTTGTAGTGCCTAAATCAATACCGATTGGATAATGCATAAACTCTCTAAATAATATAATAATTTCCTATTGTTTAGATTATATACTAGCGATCACCAGAATTGCAAAAATGATACTAAAGATTAGTAAAATAGGTTTATCTATTATCTTTAAATATAATTATTTTATTCGTTAATTTTTGTAATTTGGCTAACAAGTTTACCTTTTTTCAGCTTTGTTACGATAATGTCACCCACCGTGACTTGTTCAGAGCGACGAACCACTGTGTTGTTTTGGTCGGTGGTAACTGAATAACCTCGTTCGAGAGTAGCTAGCGGACTAACGTTGTTAAGTTGAGAGGTTTGTAAAACAAATTGATGTTGTGATTTTATTAACTTTTGTTTAATTAAATTAATTAATTGTTGCTGTTTTTGCCAAGTAAGTTGCCCTAAATAGGTAATATTATTTTGTGGAGATACTCGTAATAGTCTTTTATCGAGTGAATTATGACGATTTGATAGTCTGAGAAAATATTGCTGAATATTTTCAGATAATGAATGGCGATAAGCTAAAAGTTGATTTAATTGTTTTTCTAGCTTTGTTTGTGGATGTTGAGTCTGTAATTGGTGTCGCCATTTATTGAGTTTTTCTCGGCATTGCATTAAATAATAATCCATTGCCATGGTTAAATGCTGCTGTTGAACTTGCAAACGTTTTACTTGTTGTAAACTGTCTCGACTAACAAGCTCGGCTGCTGCAGATGGGGTTGCCGCTCTAACATCAGCCACAAAATCGGCAATCGTAAAATCAATCTCATGCCCAACCGCACTCACAATCGGTATTTGACTAGCAAAAATAGCTCTGGCTACCACTTCTTCATTAAATGACCATAAGTCTTCAAGCGAGCCACCACCTCGTCCAACAATTAATATATCACATTCTTGACGAATGTTGGCAATGTGAATCATGTTAGCGATTTGCCCTGCCGCTTCATTGCCCTGAACTTGCGTTGGGTAAATAATTAAATGCAAACTTGGATCTCGGCGTTTTAATATCTGACAAATATCATGCAATGCCGCACCCGTTGATGAAGTGATAATTCCAACTATGCGAATGTTTTCTGGTAATGGCTGTTTATTGGTAGAATCAAATAAACCTTCCTCAGACAGCTTTTGTTTTAGTTGCTCAAACTTTTGCTGTAATAATCCCGTACCTGCTGCTTGGATTTTATCAATAACCAGTTGGTATTCGCCACGTGCCTCATATAGTGTTACTGTGGCCCTGACTAAAACTTGTTGCCCATTTTGTGGGATAAAACCTGCACGAAAATTGCTGTTGCGAAACATAGCACAGCGTACTTGTGCACTATCGTCTTTTAACGAAAAATACCAATGACCTGATGATGGACGTGAAAAGTTTGATATTTCACCTATTAACCAGATCTGGCCAATAGCATCACAAAGCAATTCTTTAACCATTTGATTAAGATCTTTCACTGATAAAATCGAATTGCTTTGCATGCTATTGTCCTTATTACAACTGTATTACAACTATATTATAACTATAAAGGTTTATACTAAATCAAATTGAGCCCAAATTGGTGCATGATCAGATGGTTTTATCATTGCACGAATATCATAATCAATACCCGTTTGTTTACAATAAGTCATCATTTTTTGACTAGCTAATATTAAATCAATTCTTAACCCATTATGGGTTTCAAAACCTTTAGTACGATAATCAAACCAAGAATACTCAAGTTCAGTTGGGTGAGCATTGCGGTAAGTATCAATAAAACCGAGAGACATTAAGTTGTTTATCCATTTTCGTTCTTCCGGTAAAAATGAACATTTTCCTGTACGAAGCCATCGTTTACGGCTATCTTCGGAAATGCCTATATCTAAATCGGTTGGGCAAATATTCATATCGCCCATGACTAAAGTTAGTTGATTATTTAATTGACGATCTTGTAAATACTGTATTAAATCATTATAAAATTTACGTTTAGCAGGGTATTTAATTTCATGATGTAAACTTTCACCTTGAGGAAAATAACCATTAATTATTGTTAAATTACCTTGACTAGTAGGTAACTCAATTATGATCAAACGACATTGAGCATCATCACTATCGTTTGGAAAGCCACATTGCACAGACAAAGGTTGTTGCTTGGTTAACAACGCTACTCCATAATGCCCCTTTTGTCCGTGATAATGTAAGTGATAACCAAACTGTGCTAATTCATCAATGGGAAACTGATCGTTATGAACTTTAGTTTCTTGTAAACCAATAATATCTGGTTGGTGTGTCTCAATAATTGCTGATAATTGATGAATTCGAGCGCGAAGGCTATTAATATTAAACGAGATAACTTTCATAATAAATTTATTATATTTAATTCCATGTTATAAACTAAATACGCATCGTAACAAAAATACGTTATACTGTTAAGCTATTACAATAAAAACCACCATTTGTGATAAAGGGAATCACTAAATATGTCTACGGAATTACTTGCCTTGCGCGATAAAATCGATGAAGTTGATAAATCCATTTTATCTTTAATTACAAAGCGATTAGCATTAGTTGCCGAAGTTGGCGAAGTAAAAAGCAAACATGGCATTCCGATTTATGATCCCAATCGTGAAGCGGATATGTTAGCTAAAAGGCGACATGAAGCTGAAAAAGTAGGTATATCCCCCAATTTAATAGAAGATATTTTACGTCGTTTAATGCGTGAGTCTTATATTAGCGAAAATGATAAAGGTTTTAAAAAAGTCTATAGTGGTCAAGGATCAATAGTGATTGTTGGTGGTAATGGGCAAATGGGACGATTGTTTGCTCGTTTATTTACCCTATCTGGCTATCAGGTTAAAACATTAGGCTCCAAAACTATGCATCAAGCAGCCGAAGTGGTTACTGATGCAGTGGCTGTTATCGTGACAGTACCTATTAACAAAACCTGTGAAGTCATTAAACAACTACCACCATTACCCAAAGATTGTATTTTAACGGATTTTACATCCATAAAAGCCAAGCCTCTCCAGGCAATGCTTGATAAACATCAAGGGCCTGTAGTCGGTTTACACCCAATGTTTGGTCCAGATGTACCAAATTTAGCCAAACAAATTATTGTTTATTGTGAAGGGCGATATCCAGATAAATACCAATGGCTAATTGAACAAATGCGTATTTGGGGTGCCAATTTATGTGCGATTAATGCCAAGGAGCATGACAAATGCATGTCATTCATCCAAGCATTACGCCATTTCACTTCGTTCTCATATGGTGTCAATTTGCAACGAGAACAGGCCGATTTAGAGCAATTGATCGCACTTTCTTCACCAATTTATCGCCTTGAATTGATGATGGTTGGGCGATTATTTGCTCAAGATCCTGAGCTTTATGCCGATATCATCATGGCGTCAGATGATAATATTGAATTAATCAAACGCTACTATGAACGCTTTGGGCAAATGGTCAAACTTATTGAACTACGTGACAAAACTAAATTTATTAAAAGTTTTAACGAAGTAACTCAATGGTTTGGTAGTTATGCCGAACGTTTTATTAAAGAGAGCCAAGGATTATTAAAATTTGCCAATGATAATCGAGAGTAGTTTTATATTAAAAAGTATACTTTCCTGAAAGTTTTTCACAAATTAAAATATACTTTTTATCAAAAGATAGTTGTTAGAAATAATAAATGTTAGTGTGAGGGAATATCATGTCTAATCGAAAATATTTTGGTACAGATGGGATTCGCGGTAAAGTTGGCCAGTATCCTATTACACCAGATTTTGCGCTTAAATTAGGCTGGGCTGCTGGGCGAGTGCTAGCCAAAGATGGCGTTAAAAAAGTATTAATCGGTAAAGATACCCGCATTTCAGGCTACATGCTTGAATCAGCACTAGAAGCGGGATTTGCTTCTGCTGGTGTTGCCGCTGCGTTTACAGGACCAATGCCAACCCCGGCAATTGCCTATTTAACCCGCACTTTTCGTGCTGATGCCGGCGTTGTCATTTCTGCCTCGCACAATCCTTTTTATGACAATGGTATTAAATTCTTTTCAACCGAAGGGAAAAAGCTTGATGATACAATCGAACTAGAAATTGAAGCCGAACTTGAAAAAGAGATCGATTGCGTTGAATCCAAACAACTTGGTCGAGCTAGCCGTATTACCGACGCTGCAGGGCGTTATATTGAATTTTGTAAAAGCACATTTGACCATGATTTAAGTTTGTCTGGATTAAAAATTGTTGTCGATTGCGCTAATGGTGCCACCTATCACATAGCACCAAAAGTATTACGAGAACTAGGAGCACAAGTAATAAAAATTGGTTGTGAGCCAGATGGTGTTAACATCAATGAAAACTGTGGCGCAACTGACATAAAAGCGCTTGCTAAACGAGTTATTGATGAAAAAGCCAATTTAGGTTTTGCCTTAGATGGCGATGGTGACCGCATTATCATGGTTGATCACGAAGGTCGAAAAATTGACGGCGATTTAATTATCTATATCATTGCCCGTGAAGCATTAAGACAAGGTCAACTAAAAGGTGGCGTTGTCGGTACATTAATGAGCAATATGGGGCTTGAAATTGCCCTTAAAAATCTCGGTATCCCATTTGCTCGTGCTAAAGTTGGTGATCGTTATGTACTTGAAAAACTAATCGAAAAAAATTGGCGCTTAGGTGCCGAAAATTCGGGACATGTTTTATTGTTAGATAAAACCACCACTGGTGATGGTATTATTGCAGGTTTACAAGTATTAGCCGCAATGATTCGTAATGATATGTCATTAGCTGACTTGTGCAGTGGTATGACAATGTTACCACAAGTATTAATTAATGTTCGGTTTTCAGGTGAAAACGACCCCTTAAATAGTGATGAAGTAAAAGCGGCAATTAAACATGCAGAAAAACAGCTTGGTCATAATGGTCGAGTTTTGATCCGTAAATCAGGAACCGAACCGCTAATTCGTGTTATGGTAGAAGGAAGCAATGAAAACGAAGTGCAAAAGTTGGCAGAAACTATCGCTACAGCAGTTAAAGCCTAAAAATACCCCCAATTATGCCCATTAATTAAGCCATTAATTGAGCTATATTGAAGTTAGAATAGTAAAAGAAGTTGCGAGCATTTACGTAAAATTAGTAAAAAGTGTCTAAAATTTTAATTTTGTTAATCAAAGGTTGACTTGTTATAGGCAATTAGGTTTAAAATAGTAACTTCAGATTATTACAGCAATTGCTTATATCTTTCAACTGAAAACATGAGCAATATTTTTTATTTTTTAAAAATAGGTTAAGAGGGTTATATGTCGGTTTCCTCTCCAGCTTCACCACAAGCTTATATCAAGCATCATCTTGAGAACTTGCAAGTAGGTTCTGGTTTTTGGACCTTAAATCTTGACTCATTGTTCTTTTCGATCTTACTTGGTGTTATTTTTTTGTGGATATTCCATCGTGTAGCAAGAAAAGCCACCAGTGGTGTCCCAAGTAAACTGCAATGTGCAATAGAAATGATCTTCGAATTTGTCAATAATACTGTTAAGGACATGTTTACTGGTCAAAATAAACTCATTGCGCCGTTAGCATTAACTGTGTTTATTTGGGTTTTCTTGATGAATTTAATGGATCTTATCCCTGTTGATTTTCTACCTTATGCAGGTCAGTACCTAGGTCTGTCACACTTGAGAGTTGTACCAACCGCAGATGTAAGCATTACTATGTCGATGTCCTTAGGTGTGTTTGCACTTATCATCATTTACTCGATCAAGTACAAAGGGATTTCAGGATTTGTTAAAGAATATACCTTGCATCCATTTAATCACTGGGCGTTTGCACCTATTAATTTAGTACTTGAATTAGTTAGCCTATTAGCAAAACCTGTTTCTTTAGGGCTTCGACTTTTCGGAAATATGTATGCAGGTGAACTTATCTTCATCCTAATTGCTGCATTATTACCTTGGTGGTCACAGTGGGTATTATCGTTACCATGGGCCATTTTTCATATTTTAATAATTACGTTACAAGCTTTTATTTTTATGGTGTTGACGATCGTCTATTTAGCTATGGCGTCGGCAACAGAAGATCATTAATTTTAATATTTTTTTGTTAATAAACTGGAGTATATAATGGAAATGTTATTTGTAGCCGCAGGCATTATGATGGGATTAGCTGCAATTGGTGGTGCAGTTGGTATAGGTTTATTAGGCGGTAAATTTTTAGAAGGTGCTGCTCGTCAACCAGAATTAATGCCTATGTTACGTACTCAATTCTTTATCGTTATGGGTCTAGTTGATGCAATCCCAATGATCTGTGTAGGTATTGCGCTTTACGTTATTTTTGCTGTTGCAGGTTAATAAAAATTTAAGAGGAATCGTGTCATGAATATGAACGCAACTCTCCTCGGCCAAGCAATTACATTTGTATTGTTTGTTTGGTTCTGTATGAAGTTTGTTTGGCCCCCTGTTATTGGCGCGATTGAAAAGCGTCAAAAAGAGATAGCCGAAGGACTTGCTTCAGCAGAAACAGCAAAAAAAGATTTGGAATTAGCCAAAGCAAATACATCTGACATAATGCAACAGGCTAAGGTTGAGGCTAATGCAATTATTGAGCAAGCGAATAAACGCAAAGCAATCATTCTTGAAGAAGCAAAGCAAGAAGCTTCTCGCGAAAAAGAACGAATTGTTGCTCAAGGACTTGCCGAAGTAGAAGCTGAACGCAAACGAGCAAGAGAAGAGCTTAAACAACAAGTCGCTACACTCGCTATTGCTGGTGCAGAAAAAATTATTGAACGTTCTGTTAATGAAGCCGCAAATAGCGACATCATTGATAAACTCGTAGCTGAACTATAAGGAGAATAGAGCAATGGCTGACTTAATTACGATTGCTCGCCCTTATGCTAAAGCCGCTTTCGAATTTGCGATAGAAAATAACAGCATCGAATCATGGCATAAAATGTTAGTGCTAACATCTGAAGTGAGTAAAGATACTCAAATAAGAAGTGTATTAACATCTGATATGAAAACTGATTCGGTGGCTAATTTACTCATCAACATTTGTAAAGATGTGTTAGATGAGTTTGGTACTAATTTTATTAAGATTATGGCTGAAAACAAACGATTATCACTTCTTCCTGAAGTGTTAACCTTGTTTGAACAATATTGTTTAGATAGAGAATTGCAAGCAGATGTTGATGTAATTTCTGCTAGTGAACTAACTAATGAGCAACTTAATAAAATTTCTGTCGCTGTCGAAAAACGTTTATCACGAAAAGTAAAACTAAAATGTCATATAGATAAATCGCTCATTTCTGGTTTTATTATTCGTACGGGCGATATGGTTATTGATAGTAGTATCAGAGGGCGTTTAAATCGTTTAAATAACGCTCTACAGTCTTAAGGGGACTGACAATGCAGCTAAATTCAACTGAAATAAGTGAACTAATTAAAGAGCGGATAGCTCAGTTCAATATTGTGAGTGATGCTCACAATGAAGGAACTATCATATCTGTAAGTGATGGTATCCTTCGAATCCACGGATTAACTGATGTAATGCAAGGCGAAATGATTGCATTACCAGGCGGCCGATATGCAATGGCATTAAACCTTGAAAGAGACTCCGTTGGTGCGGTAGTCATGGGACCATACGAAGACTTGTCTGAAGGTATGAAAGTACAATGTACTGGACGTATTTTACAAGTACCAGTTGGTGAAGGTTTATTAGGTCGCGTTATTAACACACTAGGTGAACCAATTGATGGTAAAGGCTCACTTCAACATGACGGTTTTTCACCAGTAGAAGTAGTTGCACCTGGTGTTATCGATCGTAAATCCGTTGACCAAGCATTACAAACTGGTTATAAAGCCGTTGACTCAATGATTCCAATTGGACGTGGTCAACGTGAACTTATCATCGGTGACCGTCAAACAGGTAAAACAGCACTTGCTGTCGATGCAATCATCAACCAACGCGACTCAGGTGTAAAATGTATTTATGTTGCCATTGGTCAAAAACAATCAACTATTGCCAATGTTGTACGTAAACTTGAAGAGCATGGTGCACTTAAAAACACAATTGTGGTTGTGGCATCAGCGTCTGAATCAGCTGCGTTACAATACTTAGCGCCATATGCTGGTTGTGCAATGGGAGAATACTTCCGCGATCGTGGGCAAGATGCATTAATTGTTTATGATGATTTATCTAAACAAGCTGTTGCTTATCGTCAAATTTCGTTATTACTTCGTCGTCCGCCTGGACGTGAAGCTTATCCTGGTGATGTATTTTATCTTCATTCTCGCTTACTTGAACGCGCAGCGCGAGTCAACGAAGCCTATGTTGAAGAGTACACCAAAGGCGAAGTAAAAGGAAAAACAGGCTCATTAACAGCATTACCAATTATTGAAACTCAGGCTGGTGACGTTTCAGCATTCGTACCAACTAACGTAATTTCGATTACTGATGGTCAGATTTTCCTTGAAACTAGCCTATTTAACTCAGGTATCCGCCCTGCGGTTAACCCTGGTATTTCGGTTTCACGTGTGGGTGGTGCCGCACAAACTAAGATAATGAAAAAATTATCAGGTGGTATTCGTACTGCGCTTGCACAGTATCGTGAATTAGCTGCGTTCTCTCAATTTGCATCAGACTTAGATGAAGCAACAAGAAACCAATTAAGTCACGGTGAAAAAGTAACAGAATTGTTAAAACAAAAGCAATACTCGCCAATGACTGTTGCTGAACAATCAATAGTACTTTACGCCGCTGAACGTGGTTATCTTGAAGATGTAGAATTAGCTAAAGTATTACCATTTGAAACAGCACTACTTGCTTATGCCCATAGTCAATATGCCGATTTTGTTAAATCAATTGATGAAACAGGTAATTACAATGATGAGATTGAAACTAAGCTAAAAGAATTACTTGAAAGCTTTAAATCAACTCAAACATGGTAAGGGTGAGGTAAAAAATGGCTAATGCAAAAGAGATTAGAACAAAAATTGCCAGTATCCAAAGTACGCAAAAAATCACTAAAGCGATGGAAATGGTTGCCAATTCTAAAATGCGTAAAACGCAAGATAGAATGGCTGCTAGTCGACCATATGCCGAAATGATTCGTGAAGTAATTGGACATTTAGCGTTAGCTCAGATAGGCGCCAAACATCCTTATTTAGAAGAAAGAGATGTAAAGCGAGTTGGCTATCTTATCATTTCAACCGATCGTGGTTTATGTGGTGGTTTAAATATCAATCTTTTTAAAACTGTCATTGCTGATATGTCAGCATGGCAGGAAAAAGGTGTTGAAGCTGATGTTGCTTTAATTGGTTCGCGTGGTGTTTCGTTTTTCTCGTCAGTGAAAGCGAACATCTTAACTCAAGCTACTAATTTGGGCGATGAACCAAATTTATCCGATTTAATTGGGCCGGTAAAAACAATGCTTGAGGCATATGACAACGGTAAAATTGATAGATTATATATTGTCACAAACAAATTTATTAATACGATGTCACAAAAGCCGACAATTCAGCAATTATTACCTTTACCACCATCAGAAGATAAAAAACTCAAAGCTTCATCATGGGATTATATTTATGAGCCTGATGCTAAATCACTATTAGACGTGATTTTACGTCGCTATATTGAATCACAAGTCTATCAAGCAGTGGTTGATAATTTAGCGAGTGAACAAGCAGCAAGAATGGTGGCCATGAAAGCGGCAACGGATAACGGTGCAAACCTAATTAATGAGTTACAAATTGTGTATAACAAGGCACGTCAAGGTGCTATTACTAATGAATTAATTGATATTGTATCCGGTGCAGCCGCTGTTTCAGGTTAGTGCTAAATATTGGCTTATAGTTAAGAAAAAGACGTAGAGGATTAAAAATGGCTACTGGAAAGATTGTCCAGATCATCGGTGCGGTGGTTGATGTCGAATTCCCAGAAGATGCAGTACCAAAGGTATATGATGCATTAGAAGTGGAAACAGGCACTGAAAAATTAGTTCTGGAAGTTCAGCAACAATTAGGTGGTGGCGTTGTATGTTGTATCGCAATGGGTTCATCTGATGGTTTAAGACGTGGACTTGACGTAGTAAACACTGGTCACGGCATTGAAGTACCTGTTGGTACAAAAACACTAGGTCGTATTATGAACGTACTTGGTGATCCTGTTGATAAAGCAGGTCCTATTGGAGAAGAAGAACGTTGGGCGATTCACCGTGCAGCCCCAACCTATGAAGAACTTGCAAACTCAACCGAACTACTTGAAACAGGTATTAAAGTTATCGACTTAATTTGTCCATTTGCTAAAGGTGGTAAAGTTGGTCTGTTTGGTGGTGCTGGTGTAGGTAAAACCGTTAACATGATGGAGTTGATCCGTAATATCGCTATTGAACACTCAGGATACTCAGTGTTTACTGGTGTGGGAGAACGTACTCGTGAAGGTAATGACTTTTACCACGAAATGAAAGAATCAAACGTACTTGATAAAGTATCATTAGTTTACGGTCAAATGAATGAGCCACCAGGAAACCGTTTACGTGTTGCGTTAACTGGTTTAACTATGGCTGAAAAATTCCGTGACGAAGGTAAAGATGTTTTATTATTCATCGATAATATTTATCGCTATACATTAGCTGGTACTGAAGTATCTGCGTTATTAGGTCGTATGCCATCGGCAGTAGGTTATCAACCAACATTAGCTGAAGAAATGGGGTTACTACAAGAACGTATTACTTCAACTAAGACCGGTTCGATTACTTCAATCCAAGCGGTGTATGTGCCAGCAGATGACTTGACTGACCCATCACCAGCAACAACCTTTGCTCACTTAGATGCGACAATCGTATTAAGTCGACAAATTGCTTCTTTAGGTATCTATCCGGCAGTGGATCCATTAGATTCAACTAGTCGTCAATTAGATCCTTTAGTTGTTGGTCAAGAGCACTATGATTGTGCCCGTGGTGTTCAGTCAATTCTACAACGTTATCAAGAATTAAAAGATATTATTGCTATTCTTGGTATGGATGAGTTATCTGAAGATGATAAATTGATCGTTGCTCGTGCACGTAAAATTCAGCGCTTCTTATCTCAACCATTCTTTGTTGCAGAAGTATTTACTGGTTCACCAGGAAAATATGTACCTTTAAAAGATACGATCAGTGCATTTAAAGGAATCATGAATGGTGATTATGACCATATTCCTGAACAAGCATTCTATATGGTTGGTTCAATTGATGAAGCGATTGAGAAGGCAAAATCTCTCTAAGAGATTCATTGAACGAAGATCGTATTAATGGAGATCGTATTATGGCACTAACTTCCTATCAATTAGAAGTTGTTAGTGCTGAATCTCACCTGTTTTCGGGTGATGTTCAGCGAATCAGAGTCACAGGTAAGGAAGGTGAACTTGGGATTTATCCTGGCCATACCCCTTTACTCACAACCATAAAACCAGGCATGGTCGGCATTGTGAAAGCGGATGGTGAAGAAGAGTTTATTTATCTATCTGGTGGCATCTTAGAAGTACAACCTAACATCGTAACTATCTTGGCAGATACTGCAATTCGTGGTGAAGATTTAGATGAAGCAAGAGCACAAGAAGCAGTAAGACAAGCACAAGAACATATCAATCACCCAAGTGATGATATGTCATTTGCACAAGCATCTGCTGAATTATCAAAAGCTTTGGCAAAAATTCGCGTTATCGAATTGACTCGCCGTATGGGGCAATAATTTGCTTTTGATTTTTTATCAAACACAAAAGGCTATTTGGTATTACAAGTAGCCTTTTTTAACTTTCCGATAAGTTGATTGCTAAAGGACTTTCCTACATTTAACTTGTGAGTTGTACCCATTCTATATCCAAATTAAAGCTAAAAAAGATTAGTTAATCAATCGAATTATTTACTATCTACAC
The DNA here is from genome assembly GCF_013346885.1 of Gilliamella sp. ESL0232. Taxonomy (NCBI): domain Bacteria; kingdom Pseudomonadati; phylum Pseudomonadota; class Gammaproteobacteria; order Orbales; family Orbaceae; genus Gilliamella; species Gilliamella sp. ESL0232. The sequence goes on from NZ_JAAEDW010000008.1 coordinate 67,787, forward strand.
TTAAATTATTTTTCGATACAAAATAAACGTCGCTCAATCCTGCTGAACAAAATTCAGTAATATCATTTTCGTTAATTTCTACCGCATCACCTTTTGTTATAACTTGATAGCTATTGCCACTATCATCATAAAAAACGAAGCGATAAATTTGAGTATATACATATTTTTTCTTTATCATATTATTTGTATTTTTCTTTTTTTCTGATGCCAATAATGTTACTGTTGTTTTTGATGGATCTAAATCAGCCATCTCAACGATTCCTCCATCATATTGCATCCACCAAGCCGCATTATTCATGAAAGCATTTGCACAATTAGGTGTTTTAGCAAAAGAGATTATAGGCCACATTATTAGCCCAATAATTAAGAAATTTTTTTTCATTTTACAACCTTTAATTTTTTGTCTTGCCGTATTCATTTAGCTAAATAATTGATAAAGCAATAATATAGTTTGGTTAAACACGTCTGAAATCTTTAGTAATTTCACTAATTAATCAAAATAATCAACCTGGCGTTTTGCTACTAAATAACTATCAACGTTACCTATTGAGCATTCTTTATCAGAATCTTCATTTTTTGTGATGACTTCGTAAGATTTATTTTGATTATCATACAAAACAAAGTGGTAAATTTGTGTATATAAACCCTTACTTTTCTGTTCAGATGCTAAAAGTGTTATTCTCAATTTTGATTGATTCAAGTTTTCAATCTCCACTATATTACTACTTTGCAACCACTCTTTAGCCTTATTCAGAGCGTGATTATGGCAATCTGGCCCTTTAGCAAAGGATAGAATTGGACATAATATTAACAATATTAATAAAGAAAGCTTTTTCATATAATTACCTTAAATTATTCTTTTTTACCTATATCGTTGACTAAAAATAGTCTAAAATACCGAGTTTACTTACCTATTATTAGATAACCTATTGATGAACTTGGCTTTTGGATATTAGATATTTATTCACATCACTCATTGAACATTCTTCGTATGATGCTTGGCTTTTTGTAATAACTTCGTAACTATTACCATTCTTATCATAAAAAATAAAGTGATAAATTTGCGTATATAAATCTTTTTTTATTTTCTCTGAGGCCAATTGCATTATTTTGGTTTTTGATTCATCCAAGTCTTGGATATCTACTATCTTTTCATTTTTCATCCAAACCATGGTCATGTTCATAGGCCAAGTATAACAATTAGGTCCTTTGGCTAAAGATACTAGTGGCCATGACATTAACAATATCAGTATAGTTATTTTTTTCATATTATTACCTAAATTGATTTCTTGTAGATGACGCCACAAAGTGTACCATGTAAAAATTAAGTTGTAATTATAGACTGCTGATCTTTTGTGTTTATATATTAATCAACAATACATTGGTAGCCACAAAAGTATAAATACCAGCGATAACATGCTGGCATAATTCCTATTTGTTCTAAATGTTGAGTTATTGCACCTGAGCTATGTTGATGTGCTTGCACAATAGACCATCGAGGAAAATCCATTCGAAATCAGCTATACTTAATAATTATTTGATAATATACATTAATATACTTTTTTCTAAACCATAAATTAAAACATCTATAAACTGTATTTCATTCACTAAATGTAGTCGGCAAATCTCGCCAAGAAATACCTGTTCTTATTTGGAACAGTATTTCCTCAAATGTCACCCTATATTCTGTTTTATTATAAACTCGATTCGTACTTTTCATTATTTTCAGTCGCGTTTCCTTCCCACTGCTTATCTGTTAACATTGTTAACGGTATAATGAACTAAGTTATGGTTATTTTTGGCAAAATTATTATAACGTTCACTATGTCATTTAAAAACTGCCATCAAAGATAAATACATCCTAGATAAATTGTGATTTTTTAATCGTGTGATAACGTAATTTTTTATTTTACCACGTGAAACCCAACTAGTTAGTGGTGTATAAATTACTTTATTAGCCGTTTCAAAAATATATGGCTTACCATTTGTATTAAAAATAATTACCATATGAATGTATGGAGAGTTTGTTGCTTGTTCAACAGCCAGACTTTGTTGATTGTGTGGATGGAAAAATAAAATCACTATCTTGAGGTTTATAACTAGCAATACTAAAAAGCTAACTAGAGACAGACAGCATAAATAATATAATAAAACGTATTAAATTCCCCTTACCTGTAAATAATGTTATAAATTATAAAATAGCTACTTATAAAATAGTATTTGTAAGTAGCTATCTAAATGGGAAACTAGTCTTGATGAGTAAAAATAGAAGCAAATTTATTTTTATACATCTCTTTACTAGCCTTAACAAATCGAATTGTTTTGAAAATACCTAATAAGCTTGCTTGATGCATACGGTATAACAAACGATGAATAGTTAAAGCAAAAAAACCTTTAACATTCATTTCGCGTTTACCAGCAATTTTAACTACACCTTGTGCTGTATCATGGAGAGAAATAATCGTTCCATTATCAACATAATTAAATGATTTCATGGGTTTATTATTTAACATGTTAATGATATTTTCATAACATATTTTTGCCATTTGATGTGCGGCTTGTGCAGTAGCTGGTGAGGCTCGCCCGCTGTTTTGCATAGCATAAGCACAATCACCAATAACAAAAATATTATCATCGCGCGTTGTTTGTAATGTTGGTTTAACCACCAGTTGATTCGAACGGCTTGATTCTAAACCAGCAATATCTTTTAAATAGTCTGGTGCTTTTACACCTGCAGTCCAAATCATAATATCTGCGCTAATAATATCGCCTTCCTTTGGATAAAAGCCGTCACTTTCCGCCTTGGTTATCATGGTTTTTGTTAATACATGAATACCACGTTTTTGAAGGGTATCGGTAATATTTAATGCCGTTTTTTCAGGTAAAGCAGGTAAAATACGGTCAGTTGCTTCAATAATAGATACATCAAGCAAATCAGAACACATTTTATTACGACCACAGTTGCCAAATGTTTCAACCATATGAGGTAACTCAGAAGCTAATTCAACACCTGTTGCGCCACCACCAACAATAGCAATACGAATTTTATCTTCAGTCGTCGTTTCATGTTCATCAATAATTGAACAAAAACTAGCAAATTTTGTAATAAGTGTTTCACGTAGACGAATTGCAGCGTTTTGGTCATCTAAAAAGATACAATGTTCTTTAACTCCAGGTGTGCCAAAATCGTTTGAAGTACTTCCTATTGCCACAACTAATGTATCATATGGTACAGAAATAGATTCACTATTTGAATTCTCAATAATAACATGCTTTTCTTCACGATTAAGATTAGTAAACGTGCCTTGAATAAATTGAAAATGGTGTTGTTGTCCTTGTTCAGCATAATCAATTTTATCAGCTTGCTCATTTAGAATACCAGTAGCAACTTCATGTAATAAAGGTTTCCAAATATGATAAGTATTTTTATCTATTAGTGTAACCTCGGCTTGATTACTTTTCCCTAATTTATCGCCGAGATCAGTTGCTAATTCTAATCCTCCTGCGCCACCACCAATAATAATTATTTTAACCATATTAAATACCTTAAATTTTTATTTTTTAATAGTTTACTAAATAAGTAGGTTTTTATCTATTTTATTTGACTAATATCACTTATAAATAAAACCTATTAAAGTATCATTTTATAATTAATAAAATTTATTTTAAGTAGATATAAAAAATCAGTTACCACTATAATAACTTAGTATTGATATTAATTCATTTTTAAATTAAATTGATATGCTTTGTGTAAATAAAGCAATTTTCGTATAATGGGAGAGAGTAAATTTTGCATATGCTTATTTTACAAAGTATATAATAATTTTAATTCTCTATTTCTTATCTCTTTAATACCACTCTATACAAAATTTTATGAACAAAAAAGTTTTTACTATTATTGCGTTAATCGTTATTTTAATATCAATGACGATTTTAATTCGCTCACACAATAGTCAGTTTATCCTACAAGGAGAAGTTGATGCACCGAATGTTAGCGTTGCTTCTAAAGCCAAAGGTAGAGTGCAATTTATTCATGTTCATCGAGGTGATGACGTTAAACCTGGTGATATTCTTATTACTCTCGATAGCCCTGAGCTTTTAGCTCAAGTCAAAGCGGCTGAAGCAGCGCGAGACCAAGCAAAAGCTCAATTAGCACTTTCGGAGCATGGAACTCGTGAAGAAAGCATTCGTTATTATGAAGCAATTCTTGAGCAAGCAAAGGTAACATATGATAATGCTTCCAAAGAATATGAGCGTAACAAAGCTATTTCGGCCAAAGGTTATGTTTCTCAATCTATCTTAGATAATGCTTTAAAAACACGTGACTCAGCTTTTCAACAAGTTCAATCAGCACAAGCTAATTTAGACCAAGCTAAAAATGGAGATCGCATTGAGCAACGTGAAATTTATGCTGCCAAATTGGAAGAAGCCGGAGAGCAACTTAAACAGCTACAAATACAATATGATGATTTACAAGTTAAAGCGCAAGTAGCAGGTGAAATTGGTTCTATTCCTGCTGAAGTTGGCGAATTGTTTAATGCTAACAGCCCATTGTTAACAGTGATTCAATTACCTCAAGCTTATTTCGTATTTAACTTGCGTGAAGATATTATGTCTAATATTCGCAAAGGTGATCATATTATACTTGAAGTACCTGCACTCAATCACAAAGAAATTGAAGCCGAAATTCGTTATATAGCACCAATGGGCGATTATGCAACTAAACGTGCAACAAGAGCAACAGGAGATTTTGATTTAAAAACCTTTGAAGTAAGACTCTATCCTATTGCACCTGTTGAAGGTTTACGTGCAGGTATGAGCACATTATGGAAGCTAGACAAATAATGTTAGATTTCTGGCATCGTTTTAAAGAGGCGTTTAACGCCGAAATACCACAAATTTTTAGGCGGTTTACCTTTCACTGGCTAATGTGGATTATGCCACTAATTATCTTTGTGTTAATTAGTAGTATTTTTTATCGAGGTGTATTATATGATTTACCAGTAGGTTATATTGATCAAGATAAGAGTACTTTATCACGCGAACTCGTGCGTAATCTTAATGCTGCAGCACATGCAGATCTTATCAATTATGATAGCCAACTTTTTGATGCTGAGCGTGATCTGCAAAAAGCAAAAATTTATGCGCTACTTTATATTCCACCTAATTTTGAAGCGGATGTATTATCAGGTCGCCAACCTACACCAATGCTTTATTATAATGCGTTATATTATAGTGCTGGATTATATTCGATCATGGATTATTCTGGGTTGATAGCAACAATCAATACCCAATATCGAACCACCATGGCTACTAGCATTGGCATGCCAGTTCCCCCATTGGCAAAAGTTAACTTTAATTATGATGGTTTATTTAATGCTAGTGGTAACTCAATGTACTTCCAACAATTTTCCGCAGTAGTGCATTTATTGCAGCTATTTGTTGTAACCACAACAATTCACATTTTAGCACAGTTGCCAAAGCGAACTCGTCCTAGCTACCCTTTTGTTTTAGGGAAATTAGCACCTTATACAATTTGGTTTACTATGCTGCTTATTTTTGAAATTGCCATGCTCGTTTTGTTTTCTAATGCGCGTGTATCAGGTTCTCCGTTTGCCATGATGATAGTGGTATTTTTCTATGTTATTGCAGCACAAAGCATTGGTATTTTGCTATACACTTTTACTAAAACTCCTATTGATGCCTATACTTATATAGGTATTTTAGTTGGACTTGCATTAACTTATTCTGGTGTTGTTGTACCTGAACTATCCATGCCATGGATTGCTAGATTTATCTCTTCGCTTGAACCATTAACTTATGCACTAAATAAACTGTTCGATCTGTTTTTGCGTCACTCTAGTTATTTGTCGGTGTTAAAAACATGCGGAATTTTAATGATCTATCCAATTATTATTACCGTGTTAGTCAGAAAGCGTCTAGTAAGACGTTTACATTCACAGTAAGAGGATAAATTTAGATGATTAAAATATTTTGGTCTTCATTTATAAGAATATTCTTTTATCTGTTAGGACGACCAATGTGGTTATTGTTACTATTGTCAGTATCATTAATGAGCCTTGTTTATATTAATGGAACTATCACTAATTTACCGATAGCAATTGTTGATCAAGATCATACTCCAACAAGCCGTGGTTTAATTCGCTCATTAGAAACAAGTTCAAAAATTGATACGATTATTTATGAAAGCTCTCTTCAAGCTTATGATGATATCAATAATCGTAAACTTTTTGCTGTGATCACAATTCCAAGAGATTTTGAAAAGCGTCTAATAAATGGTGAAGAAGTTACAATTCCTGCATATGGTGATGCTTCAAGTCGTTTAGCTAATGGTTTAATACAAGTTGATATAAAAGGGATATATCAGCAGATATTGACTGAATATAATACTAAAATAATGCGTAATAACGGATTTTCAGATAAACAGATCAATATTATTTTATCACCTATAAAAGGTCAAACCGAACCACTTTATAATGCAGGCATCAGTTTTGCCGCCATTACCTTTCCAGGTTTGTTAGTCATGTTGCTACAACACTCTTTTTTAATTGCTTCAACTCGTACTAATATCACTTTAAATTCGCTACCTCAAGGCAAACCGCCTAAAATTGTTGTCTTTGGCAGTTTATGTGGGTTATTACCTATCTGGTTATTTTTATCTATTGTATTATTTGGTTTATGGCCTTGGATACTTGGTTATCGGCAATTAGCTAGCATTCCCGAAATATTAATCATGACATTTCCATTATTGCTTGGGGCGCTAGGTTTGAGCAAATTACTAACAGAATGTTTACGCCGTACTGAGATGATATATCTTACATTAGCATTTTTAACCACACCTGTTTTCTATCTTTCAGGAACCATTTGGCCTATTGATGCAATGCCATTATGGGTGCAATGTGTTTCTTATTCTCTACCTTCAACTTGGGCAACCAATATGATTGCAGGAGTGAATCAAATGGGGTTAAGCTTATCAGATAACTGGCTAAATATATTTATGATACTTTTACTAGGAGTAATATATAGCTCGTTAGGTATTTTCATATCAGCCTTACGAGAAGGAAAAGTTAGAAGTATATTTAGAAAAATGAAAACGTTTCGATATTCAAAAATGCGTAGCTAAATGATAAATATGGGTAAAGTGCATATACGGAAAATAATCTGAGTTTTACTGAAGGAGCTTTTTATTACTAACACAGTGAATTAATTCAGTATTCCTGTTATTATGATTTATAGTTTTCACTAAAAATAATACAGTTATTGAATGTACAATAAATTTTACCCATGGATTATTAGTTTACGATTAAAAACCATACCTCTTTCTCTTTCTGCGATATTAGTAGGCAATGCACTAGCTTATTGGCAACATCAATTTAGTTTTTGGATACTACTGTTTTCATTAATTACAGCATCATTGTTACAAATTCTTTCTAATCTAGCCAATGATTACGGAGATGAAATTAAAGGTAGCGATCAAAACAATCTTACTGCCCATAATCGAGGTATACAATTAGGCTTAATTACACTTAAGCAGCTAAAAATAGCGCTATGGATTAATATTTTTTTATGTATTTTATTTGGGCTGATTTTGCTTATATTTGCTTGTAATAATATTTATGAATTATTTATTTTTATATTATTAGGATTATTATCTATTGTTGCCGCAATAACTTATACCATGGGTAAAAAACCTTACGGCTATATTGGATTTGGCGATCTATCAGTACTTACTTTTTTTGGTTTGATTGGTGTCATGGGTAGTTTCTACTTGCAAACTAAGGTATTCTCTTTATCCATTATTTTACCTTCTTTAGGCTGTGGTTTGTTATCCGTTGCTGTGCTTAATATCAATAACCTTCGTGATATAGAACTAGATCGAAAAAGTAATAAGCGTACTTTAGTGGTAATGATTGGTAAATGTATGGGGCGATATTATCATTTATTGCTATTACTCATAGCATTTTGTTCGCTAAGTTTATTTGCATACAATAAATTACAAACAATCTGGAGCGGTTTGTTTATATTAACATTACCGTTATTTATTAAGCATATTTATATGGTTTTTCAATTTAATACGCACAAAGAAGGGGTACCTTTATTATTACAGATGGTCAAACTTGCTTTATTGACTAATTTACTTTATTGTTTGGGGATTATTTTGAGCTAGTTCACGTTTATTTAATTTTAATATCATTTTACTTGGCATTAGCGTTATACTAAATAAACTTATATATCACAGCAAAAGGAGACTTGATAATGGAGTTTGATACTTCAATTCTTTGCGATTATTACCCAGAAGATGTTAACGTAGTTGAACCAATATTTAGTAATTTTGGTGGCGTAGCATCGTTTTCAGGTCAAGCTGTAACAGTTAAATGTTTTGAAGATAACGGCTTACTATACGAAATTTTGCAATCAGACGGCTCAGGAAAAATCCTTGTTATTGATGGGGGTGGCTCTGTTCGTCGAGCGCTAATTGATGCAGAGTTAGTAGATATTGCTGTTCAAAATCAATGGGAAGGAATAATTGTTTATGGTGCTGTTCGCCAAGTTGATTATCTAGCTGAAGCCGACATTGGCATTCAAGCTCTAGCAGCTATTCCTGTTGGTGCTGAAGATCAAGGCATTGGTGAAATTGATATTCGTGTTAATTTTGGTGGAGTGACTTTTTTCTCAGGTGATTTTGTCTATGCTGATAACACAGGTATCATCTTATCTGAAATTGCTCTTGAAATTGAAGATAAATAAAAAATAGTGTGAACCGCCGGTACATATCGGTGGTTTTTATACTTAAACGTATACTTACCTGAAACTTTTTAACAAAAAAAATCTTTAATTTTAAATCACTCGATTACGAATATAACCACCTGTTACCGTCTTTATTAAACCTTCTAGTTCCATATCTAATAATTTGACGCTCACTTCTGAAATCGACATATTTACTTGTTGAGCAATAATATCAACAGGGATAGGTTGATGATGAATCACAGCAAAAATTTCAGGATACAAAATAGAATTATTCTGTTCTTCTTTAAGCTGATTACACGAGCTATTTACTACTGATAAATAACTATAATAATGCTCTAAAATATCAACTGGTTTAGAAACTAAATAAGCGCCTTGTTTAATTAAATAGTGAGTTCCACTACAGTTTTCATTGTTAATATCACCTGGTAAGGCAAATACATCTCGATTTTGTTCAAGTGCATAGCGCGCAGTAATTAACGAGCCGCTTTTTTCTGAAGCTTCAACCACGAAAGTTCCTAAACTTAACCCGCTAATAATTCGGTTCCGACGAGGAAAATAGACGGATCTGGCTTTTTCAAATGGAAAAAATTCGGACACAATAGCCCCACCTTGCTCCAAAATATCATTGGCTAAGTTTAAATTTGATCTCGGTGCAATTTTTGCTAAACCGCTGCCTAACACTGCGATGGTATGACCCGATACTTCAAGTGCGCCACGATGGCAAATAGCATCTAATCCAAGCGCTAAACCGCTGGTAATTGTTAAACCATTAATAGCTAATTCACTAGCAAAATATCTTCCCCACTGTGCTCCATATTCACTAAATTCACGACTTCCAACCATGGCTAATTGAGGTGAATGTAATAACTGCCGATTACCTAAAACAAACAACAATAAAGGCGGAGAACAAATTTGTTTAAGTAATAAAGGATAATCGTTATCACAATAAGCAATAAGATGTTTTTGTGGGTGGGGTGATTCTAACCATTGAAGTATTGGTTCTAAATGAAGATATGATGTTTCATAAAAACGCACTATTTGAACATCCGACAATCCTAGTTTATTTAACAAACAAGACACATTTTGTATGCTACTTGGTAAACCGTTATCAAAAAGCTGTCCAATTTTTTCAAAAATATTTTGTTTTCCATATCCAACCATTGAAATTCTTAATAAGAATTCATATTTACTCATCATAATTTTTCCGCACTCGTTTTAAATGATTTAGATATCTTGAATTGATAAGATAAATACTACCAATAGCCAACAAGGGCTATTCATCAGTATGATAAATGTTTACAATGAGCAATAGTTTGAATAAACCCGAAATTTGAGGAGTAGATCGAAGAATTTATGGCTATTTTACCGGTATTACGTTTTCCTGATGAGCGACTTCGCAAAGTTGCTAAGCCTGTTACCAAGTTCACCCCTGAGCTACAAACGATCATTGATAACATGATCGAAACCATGTATGACGAAAATGGTATTGGGCTTGCAGCAACCCAAGTTGATGTACATGAACAAATTATTGTTATTGATGTATCAGAAGATAAAAGCCAAGTTTATGTGATCATCAATCCTGAAGTGATAAGCCAAGAAGGTGAAACGGGTATTGAGGAAGGGTGCTTATCGGTTCCTAATTGTCGTGGATTTGTGCCAAGAGCAGAAAAAATCAAAATTAAAGCTCTAGATCGCCATGGCAATCCTTACGAAATTGATGCCGATGAGTTACTTGCTATCTGTATCCAACACGAAATGGATCATTTAAAAGGTAAACTTTTTGTTGATTACCTTTCACCATTAAAACGTCAACGAATTGAACAAAAAATGAAGAAACTTGCTCGTGAGGAGCAACGGAATCAATAAAATTAACCGCCACAGTGATTGGCGGTTAACCTATCTAAAGATAACTATTTAGCAACAATTACCATCGCAGGACGAATTAACCGGCCATTTAAGGTATAGCCTTTTTGGATGGTATTTACTATTTGACCTGATTGATGTTCTGGTGATTCAACCATACTAATTGCTTGGTGCACATCAGGATTTAGTTGTGAATCTTCAGTATTAATCACTTCAATACCAAATTTTTTGACAGTATCTAGGAATGATTTTAATGTCAGTTCTAGCCCTTCAACAGTAGCTTTATGCTCAGGGTTGGTTTTATCTGTAGATTCTAAAGCTCGTTCTAAATTATCAATAACGGGTAATAATTCATTAGAGAATTTTTCTAGTGCAAATTTACGAGCTTTATCAACATCTTGTTCAACACGTTTACGAACATTATCAATTTCAGCTCGCGCACGAATCATGGCTTCGCTTTCATTTTTTTTAGCCAACTGTAATGCTTGTTCTAGCTCTGCAATACGTGCATCTTTTGCGTTTAATTGCTCTTCTAGACTTGGTTGCGCTGGAGCTTCTTGCTCTGTTGTTTCTTCAGCTGGTGTGTCAATGTTAGTTTCATTTTCTGACATATTTTTATCTTGCTCTGTCATAAGGTACTCCAAATAATGTAGTCGAAAACTTAGTGAATTACGGTTATTATGGGGACAATTTTTATGATTACAAGCTTATCAGTAAATTGATATGTAATTTTTTGACCTGTGACGAAAAAATACATATTGTTTATATAAAAGAATAACAAGGATATTTTATGAATACACCTTTTAAATGCATTGGTCTCATTGGGCTTCCTCGTAAATTAGAGGCAATCGAAACTCATCAAGTGCTTTATGATTGGCTTGTTAGTCTTGGTATTCATGTGCTAGTTGAAGATCGCTTAGCGGATCATATTCAATTTCCAGTTAGCCATTACGCTTCGTTAGAAGCAATTGGTGAACAAGCTGACCTAGCCATTGTTGTGGGGGGGGATGGAAATATGCTACGTTCGGCTAGGTACTTGTCACACTATAAAATCAAAGTGATTGGTGTTAATCGAGGTAATCTCGGTTTCTTAACGGATATCTCGCATGAACAAGTAATTGAACAATTAAGTCCTGTTATTGCCGGTGAATATGAGGATGATCCTCGTTTTTTATTAGAAGTTTCCATTTATGATAATGGTAATTTGATTAATTCGAGTTTCGCCGTAAACGAAATTGTCGTCACTCCTAACACTGTAGCGCATATGATTGACTATGATGTTTACATTAATGAACGTAATGCGTTTTCACAGCGAGCTGATGGGTTAATTATTGCAACGCCAACAGGCTCTACCGCTTACTCGTTATCGGCTGGAGGTCCTATTTTAGCGCCTCATTTAGATGCATTAATTATTACGCCAATGTTTCCTCATTCGTTAGCAGTTAGACCTTTGGTTATCAAAGGCAATAACCCAATTCATCTTAAATTTCCAACTACTGCGCTTGATTTAAATATTGCCTGTGATAGCCAAATTATTTTACCGGTCAAACCAACGCAAGATGTGATTATTCGTCGATCTTTATATGAATTTAATTTAATTCATACCAAAGATTATGATTATTTTAATAATCTTTCGACTAAGTTAGGATGGTCGCAAAAGATGTTTTAATCTATTTTTGTAAAAAACTTTCAGGAAAGTATGTATTTTAGTATAAGATTACATTTTAAATAACCAATGTCATGATATAAACGGTGAATGATGAAAAGATAGCTGCAATCACATCATCCACCATAATACCAAAACCGCCAGGTATACGTTTATCAAACCAACGAATTGGCCACGGTTTTGCCATGTCAAAAATCCTAAATGCTACAAAGGCTATCGCAATCCACATAACAGAAAGTTGTGGAATAAAAAATAGGGTGATCCACATGCCAACAAATTCATCCCATACTATATGCCCTGAATCGTGCGTATGGGTATCATCCGATGTTTTTTGGCAAATAAAACAACCAAAAATAAAAGTCACTAAAATAAATACCCAGTATAAAGCTGGTTGTAAACCATAAAATAATAACCAAAGTGGAATCGCCATTAACGATCCCATTGTTCCGGGCATAATTGGAGATAAACCACTACCTAGTCCTACAGCTAAAAAATGAATGGGATTGGTTAACTTGAGGAATTTTTTAAAATCTTTATTTCGTTCTTGTTTTGTCATAATCCAATATTCTTTTAAATAAAATTTGCCGACATTAAGCCGGCAAAAAGAAAGTGCCTAATTTTTTAGCTAAGCATTTAAGTATTGATTATGACAATATTATTCATCTTTGGCTAATGTTGCAACCATTACCGCTTTAATGGTATGTAGCCTGTTTTCGGCTTCATCAAAAACAATACTATGTTCAGATTCAAACACATCATTAGTCACTTCAAGTCCATTGGTTAAACCATATTGAGCTGCCATCTGTTTACCGACGGTAGTGTTCATATCATGAAAAGCTGGTAAACAGTGCATGAATTTGACATTTGGATTATTGGTAAGTTTAATAACATTTTCATTCACTTGATAAGGTGTTAATAATTTAACACGCTCATCCCAAACTTCCTTAGGCTCACCCATTGATACCCATACATCAGTATATAAAAAGTCGACGTCTTTAACTCCTTTGGCAACATCTTCGGTTAAGATAATTTTTGCACCCGTATTTTTTGCTATATCTTGGCACTTTTGTACGAGTTCGGCTTCGGGATGACAGGCCTTTGGTGCAACTAAACGAATTTCCATTCCCATTAAAGCCGCACCTTCCATTAACGAATTTCCCATGTTATTACGGGCATCGCCTAAATAGGCAAATTTAATGCTACTTAATGGGCGATTGCCTATATGCTCTTTCATTGTCATAAAATCGGCTAAAATTTGGGTTGGATGTGCTTCGGTCGTTAAGCCATTCCATACTGGTACACCAGCATATTGGGCTAATGTTTCAACGATCTCTTGACCATAACCACGATACTCAATACCGTCATACATTCGACCCAGCACGCGTGCGGTATCCGCAATTGATTCTTTATGACCGATTTGACTACCACTTGGCCCTAAATAAGTGACATTTGCACCTTGATCAAATGCACCAACCTCAAAAGCACAACGCGTACGGGTGGAGTCTTTCTCAAAAATTAATGCAATATTTTTACCAATCAAATGTTGTTGTTCTTGCCCTTGTTGTTTGGCTTGTTTTAATTCGATAGCAAGATTAATTAATTGATTGATTTCGGTAGGGGTAAAATCAAGTAATCGTAAAAAATGACGCTGATAAAAACCGTGCATGATATAGCTCCTAATAACCGTAATGATGTAAATGATTCTATTTGAATAATTATGCAAATTCAAGTTAAACATCATAATAACCCTAACATTTTACCTTTATGTTGAGATAAGTCTCAAAAATTAGACTTAATTATTAAAATAATTTTTATAATATTGCTTTTTTTGTACAAAAAAGTGTAATAAAATGACCAAATATTGTATCTTTGTAGCTAGGTAAAATTGAATTTTTATTCAAAATTCATGATAATTCATTCAAAGGATCTTTTAGTCATGCAAACTTATGCCCTCCTTATGTTACAAGATGGTTCGCAATTTATCGGGAAATCAATTGGTGCTGATGGTCAAACAGTTGGGGAAGTGGTATTTAACACCTCAATGACAGGTTACCAAGAAATTCTTACCGATCCGTCTTACTGTGAGCAATTGGTTACATTAACCTACCCGCACATTGGTAATGTAGGAACGAATGATACCGACGCCGAATCGAACCAAGTTTATGCAAAAGGCTTGATTATTCGTGATTTGCCATTATTAGCTAGCAACTATCGAAGCGAACTCAGCCTTTCTAGCTATTTAAAAAAACATAATGTTATTGCCATTGCGGATATTGATACGCGGCGCTTAACCCGTATTTTGCGTGAAAAAGGTGCACAGCATGGCGTCATCATAACAGCAACGGACAAAACGACCTTACTTGAAAAAGCCGAAATAGCTAAACAGCAGGCAATCGATTTTAAAGGATTAAGTGGGCTTGATTTAGCCAAAGAAGTGACTTGTTTGACAAGTTATATTTGGTCACAAGGCATATGGACAAGGCAACAGCAACAGCCGACTCCAAAACCAGAAAGCCAATTACCATATCATGTTGTTGCTTACGACTTTGGTGTAAAACATAATATTTTGCGAATGTTAGTTGAGCGTGGTTGTAAATTAACTGTTGTACCAGCCAAAACGACAGCAAAACAAGTCCTTGCTTTAAAGCCCGATGGGATCTTTTTATCTAATGGTCCAGGAGATCCTGCACCTTGCAGTTATGCGATTGATGCCATTAAACAGTTTTTAAACACAGATATTCCTATTTTTGGCATTTGTTTAGGTCATCAACTTCTTGCGCTTGCTTGTGGTGCTAAAACTATCAAAATGAAGTTTGGTCATCATGGTGGTAATCATCCTGTTAAAGATCTAGAAAATAATAAGGTAATGATCACTGCACAAAATCACGGCTTCGCTGTAGATGAAGCAAGCTTACCAGCTCATTTACGAGCGACGCATAAATCACTGTTCGATGGTTCATTACAAGGTATTCATCACAATCAAAAACCGGCTTTTAGTTTTCAAGGTCATCCCGAAGCCAGTCCTGGGCCTCATGATGCAGCATCACTTTTTGATCACTTTATTGAGTTAATTAAAATTTATAAGCAGGAGCAATAATCATGGCTAAGCGAACAGATATAAAAAGTATATTAATTATTGGTGCTGGCCCAATTGTTATTGGCCAAGCATGTGAATTTGATTATTCTGGTGCTCAAGCCTGTAAAGCGCTGCGTGAAGAAGGTTATCGTGTTATTTTAGTTAACTCTAATCCAGCCACTATCATGACAGATCCTGAAATGGCTGATGCCACTTATATTGAACCCATTCATTGGACAAGCGTTCGTAAGATTATTGAACAAGAAAGGCCAGACGCCATTTTACCAACCATGGGCGGTCAAACAGCATTAAACTGTGCATTAGAGCTTGAAAAACAAGGTGTATTGAAAGAATTTAATGTTGAAATGATAGGTGCAACAGCCGATGCTATCGATAAAGCCGAAGATCGAAAACGCTTTGATGAGGCGATGAAAAAAATTGGTCTTGATACCGCTCGCTCAGGGATTGCTCATTCGCTTAAAGAAGCTTACGCCGTTCTTGATCAAGTTGGTTTTCCTTGCATTATTCGTCCATCATTTACCATGGGGGGCACGGGTGGCGGTATTGCTTATAATACCGAAGAGTTTGACGAAATTTGTACTCGAGGACTTGATCTTTCGCCAACCAATGAACTACTTATTGATGAATCATTAATTGGTTGGAAAGAATATGAAATGGAAGTAGTTCGAGACAAAAATGATAACTGCATTATTGTTTGTTCAATTGAAAACTTTGATCCAATGGGTATTCATACAGGTGATTCAATTACGGTGGCTCCAGCACAAACCTTGACTGATAAAGAATACCAAATCATGCGTAACGCTTCGATCGCGGTACTGCGTGAAATTGGTGTTGAAACTGGTGGCTCCAATGTACAATTTTCGGTTGATCCAAAGACAGGGCGATTAATTGTTATTGAGATGAATCCACGGGTGTCGCGATCATCTGCCTTAGCTTCGAAAGCAACGGGCTTTCCTATCGCGAAAATCGCCGCTAAACTGGCTGTCGGTTATACGCTTGATGAATTATCTAATGATATAACAGGCGGAAAAACCCCCGCTTCATTTGAACCGTCAATTGATTATGTTGTCACCAAAATTCCACGCTTTAATTTTGAAAAATTTGCTGGTTGTAATGATCGTTTAACCACACAAATGAAATCAGTTGGTGAAGTGATGGCCATTGGGCGTACCTTCCAAGAATCAATACAAAAAGCGTTGCGAGGGCTTGAAGTTGGCGCTTCAGGATTTGATCCTAAAATTGATAATTATGCTGATGAAAAAAATATCACCAAAATTCGTTATGAGCTCCAAGAAGCGGGCGCTGATCGGATTTGGTATATTGCTGATGCTTTTAGAGCAGGATTCAGCTTAGAAGATATCTTTTTACTAACCAATATTGATCGTTGGTTTTTAGTACAAATTGAAGAGTTGGTTAACCTTGAAAACAAGCTAAAGGAACAATCACTTGCACAGCTTGATCAAGAAACATTGTGGCAATTAAAACGTAAAGGTTTTTCAGATTTACGCATCGCCAAATTGCTTAATACCACAGAACAAGCTGTTCGCGATTTACGTCATCAATATCAAATTCACCCTGTTTATAAACGTGTTGATACCTGTGCGGCTGAATTTGCAACAGATACCGCTTATCTTTATTCAACCTATGAGCAAGAGTGTGAAGCTAATCCTCAATTTAGCCGTAAAAAAATTATGATCCTTGGTGGTGGTCCTAATCGGATCGGACAAGGTATTGAGTTTGATTATTGCTGTGTACATGCGGCATTGGCACTGCGTGAGGATGGTTATGAGACCATTATGGTTAACTGTAATCCCGAAACGGTTTCAACCGATTACGATACTTCCGACCGCCTCTATTTTGAATCTGTCACGCTTGAAGATGTGCTTGAAATTGCACATGTTGAAAAGCCAAATGGTGTTATTGTGCAATACGGTGGGCAAACACCGCTAAAACTTGCTCGTGCGCTTGAAGCAGCAGGGCTACCAATTATTGGTACCTCACCTGATGCTATAGATAAAGCCGAAGATCGTAAACGCTTTCAAGAAGTCGTCGATAAACTGAAATTAAAACAACCTGTCAACGCCACAGTGACCGATATTAATGAGGCTGTCATTGAAGCAGAAAAAATAGGTTATCCATTAGTGGTTAGACCTTCTTATGTATTAGGAGGTCGAGCAATGGAAATTGTCTATAATGAACAAGATTTAAGGCGTTATTTTAAAACAGCGGTAAGCGAATCAAATAATGCACCAGTCTTACTTGATCACTTTTTAGATGATGCAATTGAAGTTGATATTGATGTAATTGCTGATGGTGAGCAAATCCTGATTGGTGGCATTATGGAACATATTGAACAAGCAGGCATTCACTCTGGTGATTCTGCTTGCTCACTGCCAACCCACACCTTAACTGCAGATATTTTAGACAAACTACGACAACAAGCCAAACAATTAGCACTTGAACTCAATGTAAAAGGTTTAATGAATGGGCAATTTGCGGTGAAAGATAATCAAATTTATTTGATCGAAATCAATCCTCGTGCAGCTCGCACTGTACCTTTTGTCTCAAAAGCAACAGGTTTACCATTGGCGAAAATAGCGGCTCGCGTGATGACGGGGCAATCACTTGCCAAGCAAAATGTGACTAAAGAGGTGATTCCTCCGTATTATTCGGTAAAAGAAGTGGTATTACCGTTTAATAAATTCAGTGGCGTCGACCCAATCTTAGGTCCTGAAATGCGCTCAACAGGTGAAGTAATGGGAATCGGTAAAACCTTTGCTGAAGCCTTTGCTAAAGCCCAGCTAGGTAGTTTATCCAATATGAAAAAATCAGGGAAAGCATTATTATCGGTTCGCGATCAGGATAAAACAAGGCTGTTAGAGGTAGCTAAACGGTTAATTTCTCATGGGTTTAGTATTGATGCAACTATTGGCACGGCAAAGGTATTACAACAAGCAAATATACCATGCCAAGTCGTAAAAAAAGAAAACGAAGGGCGACCAAATATCCATGACCATATAAAAAATGGCGAATATAGCTATATTCTTAATACCACCTCTGGGCGAGCAGCTATTGAAGCCTCAAAAGTATTACGTCGAAGTGCCATTCAATATAAGGTACATTACGATACCACGATGAATGCTGCTTATGCTACAACTGCAGCGCTAGATTACGATCCGGCACAAACTGTAACGCCATTACAGCAACTTTATTGCTAATCACAAAGATAAAGACGAGTATCACTCGTCTTTAAAAATTCCGTCCACAATATAATAACTTAGGGATCACGCAATTGTTGTTAATAAACAATAAAATGCTCGTTTTGATACAGAATAATGTTAATTTATTTGCTATATTTCAATCAATTTAATTAGTTATTATCATGGATATGATTCATTCTTCTGATCTAAAAACGATCATGCATTCCAAGCGTGCCAATATTTATTATTTAGAGCATTGCCGTGTTTTGGTTAATGGCGGGCGAGTTGAGTATGTGACTGAGCAAGGTCAACAATCGTTATATTGGAATATCCCAATAGCTAATACTACCTGTATTTTATTAGGCACGGGAACATCATTAACGCAAGCGGCAGTGCGAGAGCTTTCACGGGCAGGTGTCATGATTGGCTTTTGTGGTGGAGGCGGAACGCCTCTATTTTCATCAACCGAATCTGAATTCGCTTGTCAATTTTTTTCGCCACAAAGTGAATATCGCCCGACAGAATATCTACAAAGCTGGTGTCAATTTTGGTTTGATGATGAACGTCGATTACAAGCAGCTAAATTATTGCAACAAACAAGGCTTAATATTATTAGTGAGTGTTGGCCGCAATTTGATTGGGATGTTGATAAAACGCAGTTAACGCATATTCTTACTGATGCAACACAACAATTTACCGATGTTGATAATAGCCAAGCACTTTTAGCCGCAGAAGGGCGAATTAGCAAACGTCTTTATAGCATGGCAAATCAATTAACTTTACAAGATGACAAATTTAAACGGGAACAAGGCACTCGAGGCAAGAGTCATGATCCTGCTAATCAATTTTTAGATCATGGTAACTATTTAGCCTATGGACTTGGCGCAACGGCTTGTTGGGTGTTAGGTCTCCCTCATGGACTTGCTATTTTACACGGAAAAACTCGCCGAGGTGGATTAGTTTTTGATGCGGCAGATATTATTAAAGATGGCATTGTATTACCTCAGGCCTTTTTATCAGCCAAACAAGGCGATAGTGAAAAAGAATTTCGTATGGCATGTATTGCGCAATTTGCTCAATTAGGTGCACTTGATAGGATTATTGATACTTTAAAACAGATAGCAGATCAAATATGAATATTTTACTTGTTAGTCAATGCAAAAAAAATGCCTTAACCGAAACAAGGCGGATTATCGATCAGTTCGCTGAGCGCTGCGGTGAACGAACATGGCAAAGCCCAATGACCGAAGCAGGGTTACAAACGCTCTATAAATTATTACGCAAAACTGCACGAAAAAATACTGCTGTTGCATGTTACTGGACACATGGTAAAAATTTAACTGATCTTTTGTGGATTGTGGGCGATCACAGTCAGTTTAATCAAGAGGGACGAGTCCCAACTAATCGTACTAAACGTAATATTTTACGCAGTGACAGCGAAAATTGTTGGCAATATGCAACCAGTATCCAATTAATTACAACCATAGCGGCACTACTTCATGATTTAGGTAAAGCAACGATTGGTTTTCAATCTAAATTACGAGCAGAAACGGCTGTGGCGGCTGATCCTTACCGACATGAGTGGATTTCGTTACAATTATTTTTATTAATGATTCAAGACTGCACTACGAACGAAGCCTTATTTGATCGATTAGCGCATTTTGATCAATATCGACAACAGAATCCTAATTGGTACCAGCAACTTACCAAAGTTGACAAAAATGATCTCACGCAGTTACCGTTATTGGCGCAATGGATTGCGTGGCTCATTGTGTCGCATCATCGAATGCCGTTTTTAACGACTTCATTAGATGGTGATAAAAAAAAGAAACAAGAAAAAGATTCATATCTCTCAGGCTTAAAAATAACTACCTTTTATAAAATATTGAATGCAGTTGATGGGTGGGTTAAAAATAGTCATAGTCAGCATACTTCGCCCGATGATTTTTGGCAGCTTAAGAGCGATATTACCTTAAGCCAGCTTTGGCTGAAAAAACTAAGCCGTTATGCAACCAAAGCCCTAAATCATGTTCCCTTAATGCAATTGTCTAATATTGACGCGTTTTTATTGCATATTTCACGTTTAAGCTTAATGGTGGCTGATCATAACTACTCAAGTTTATCTTTATCAAATGACGAGGCAAAAAAAAATAGGGCAATACTGATTGCCAACACAAATTACCAAAAAGAAGCCAAACAGTGTTTGGATGATCATTTGGTTGGTGTTGCTAATTTTTCAGCCCGTTTTGCTCGTTTATTACCTAAAATAACCACGGAATTACCCGCAATCAATCAACATAAACCTTTTACCAAACGAACAACTATAAAACGATTCCAATGGCAAAATCATGCTTTTGATTTAGCAAAAAGTTATCAACAACTATCTGATGAATGTGGCTTTTTTGGTGTTAATATGGCATCTACTGGCTGTGGTAAAACCTTAGCCAATGGGCGGATTATGTATGCGCTTTCAAATCCAAAACGGGGCGTGCGTTTTACCATTGCATTGGGATTACGTGTTTTAACGTTGCAAACAGGTAAAGCATTAAGAGAAAGATTACACTTAAGTGATGAACATCTGGCGATTTTAGTGGGTGGGCGAGCCACAAAAACCTTGTTTGAACTGAGTAGTGAAGAAATTCAACAAAACGATTCTCAAAAAAAATCGGAAAACCAAGGTAGTGAATCTATCGAATCGTTGCTTGATGAATATATTGATGTAGCAGAAAGTGGTATTGCTGATTGTGAATTAGGTACTATTATCGAAGACAGTAAAGCACGGCAATTACTTTATGCGCCTATTGTGACATGTACAATTGACCATATTATTCAAGCTAGCGAATGTAGCCGAGGCGGTAAATATATTGCACCAACGTTAAGATTGTTAACCTCAGATTTGATTTTAGATGAGCCAGATGATTTTGATCAACACGACTTGCCAGCGCTGGCGCGTTTAGTCCATTTAGCTGGATTGTTTGGTAGCAAAGTACTACTGTCATCGGCGACCTTAACGCCAGATTTAATTGCCGGATTATTTGATGCTTACCAAGCAGGACGAAAAATTTGGAATCAAAATAACCAATATGCCAATAATGCCATTGTATGTGGTTGGTTTGATGAATATGAACAGTCGATATCACAAATTGCTGATACTAAAACGTTTCGAGATCACCATCAACAATTTGTAGCAATGCGCATTCATCAATTAGCACAAAGTGCAATCCGCCGTAAAGGGCATATTTTAGATCTACTAAATTACCAAGAAAATAAAACAGAAAACCAAAAAATTAATTATGGTGTGCTAGCTAAACAACTATTAGATCAAGCTTATCAATTTCACCAAGATCATCATCAAATTGATAAAAAATCACAAAAAAAGGTAAGTATCGGTTTAATGCGTTTTGCCCATACAGAAGATGTTATTTCACTTACCGAACAAATTTACGAACAAAAGAAGTTACCTAGTGATACTGCTTTTCATATCGTGGTTTATCATGCTCGACAACTGCTGTTATTGCGTAGTCAATTAGAAGAAAAGCTCGATAGAATTTTAAATCGCAGTGATGAACAGGCACTATTTAGCCAACCGGAAATTCTCCAAGCGATAAAAAGTAGCAATAAAGAAAACCATATTTTTATTGTAATAGGTACGCCAGTCACCGAAGTTGGGCGCGATCACGATTATGATTGGGCAATTGTCGAACCATCATCCATGCGCTCTATTATTCAGTTAGTAGGGCGAGTATGGCGTCACCGACCACAAAAAATGGCACAAAAGGCCAATGTGGCGATATTAGGATCGAATTTAAAAGCAATTGAATCTAAGTATCGTACGGATAAGGCCTGTTTTACTAAACCAGGATTTGAAGAAGAGTCATTATTTTTGCTGAAAACCCATAAAACAAATGAACTAATTCCAGCTTATCAGTTAGTTAATATAGATGCGGTTCCACGTAT
Source organism: Gilliamella sp. ESL0232 (assembly GCF_013346885.1). Taxonomy (NCBI): domain Bacteria; kingdom Pseudomonadati; phylum Pseudomonadota; class Gammaproteobacteria; order Orbales; family Orbaceae; genus Gilliamella; species Gilliamella sp. ESL0232. Next base: position 90,339 of record NZ_JAAEDW010000008.1, read on the forward strand.
TCAGTCTTGCCCTGAAGATGGGCTAACGCTAGCTGAATTAGAGCATAAGGTCATGGCAGATCTTTTTGCAATTAATGCCCGTAAAAGTAATTATGTGACCAGCTATTGGCAACAAGGCTTAGCTCATCACCATTGTGTGCATTTACAGGCGATTTCGCCATTTAGAGGAAATGATAAGACACAAGATGAATATATTTGCCAACTTGACGACGATGGCGATTATCAATTTAGCTATGCAGATGTAGCATGGCAGACTCCAGATGAATCTTGTCCAAGCAAACAAAATAGCCAAATTGAATACAAACGTTGGTTATTTGAAAATCCGCAAGTTAAACCGTGGTTAGAAAATAGTGTCGAGCAAGCCATAGCAAAAATAACCGAATATTTCCCAAATAAAACGCCATATCGATTAGCGAATGAATTTTGTAGCGTAAGCTTATATCGTAATAGCAGTTGGTATTTTCATCCTTATTTAGGATTTTATGAAAAGAAAGGATAAAAGAATATCAGTTTTTATACTGAAACACATAGTTACCTGAAACTTTTTGACAAAATATCGTCAGGTGCATAATGGTTGCTAGTAAAAGTGAGGTAATTCTTTTATACTCTGAACGGACAGCCGTATAGGTTGCTGAGAAATTTTAAGTATTCTCTTTCCTTTGAAGAATATTTCACCGCTGAATAAGTGGTTTATAAAAGGATTAAGCTCCACCCTCCAAATTAGTTGGCTCGTTGAGCTTAATATTATATTATTCCCTTTTAAGTTTTATTCTTTACTTTGTTTCTTTCTTTTTTTTGTTTGTTATTTTTGATTATTTTTTGATTTTTTGCTTAAATTTTAGTAAGATTTATTTTATTCTCATTTTATTAAAATTTAAGATAAATAAGGAGGGTCAATGAATAACATATCTTGGCAAGATATAAGAAAAGTAATTTTAGATTTTCTGCAACAACGGCTTGCCAATAATAGTAATTATAAAAGTGAAACCGCTAAGCTGGAAAAAGCAAAAGAGTTAGGCGATCAGGTCGCAGTTAATGAAGCTCAGCAAAAGTTAGCTGAACTTGCTAAACGGTTTGATTTTGAAACGTGGATGGAAGACGCGGCAATTAGAAGAATTTCATGGCTTCTTATTGCTACCCATATAGCTAAAGGAGTTCACCCGAGCTCGAAGGCTTGTAACGCAAATTACAATACACAGATAAAGCCTAATAACCTGAATAATTTAGTATCATCTGCTACAGTGAACTCTTTGCCTTTCGATGCCAGTGGCGCTGCTGCTTTAGATATATTTGGGCTTTTAAACCAAGTCGTTAAAAATGATATAACAATTTTACAGCTTATTATTAATAATCACCCTGCTGTTCAAGAAGCTTTATCTGATGATAAAAATAAGTCTGCTCTTTATTTGGAAAATTTTAAGCAGTTACTTAAAGATAATTGGAGTGATGCGCAGGCTTCAGAACTTAATAAGCAATTTTTCTGGCCGAATAGTGAAGAAACTTATTTGTCACAGCATGAAAATAATTACCGCTTACTGATTCCACTACATCCTAGTGCTTTATGCCATTTAGTTTATCAAAAGATACAAAGCAGATTTTCGGATGAAAATAAAAATGCACGAGAATTGCGTAGAAAAAAAGATGTTGAGTATCAACCTTATTTTTCTTTTCATGATTTAGCCGTTGTTAAACTAGGTGGCAGTAATGCTCAAAATGCAAGCCAACTTATTGGTAGTCAAATGGGGCGCAATTTTTTATTACCCTCTATGCCTCCTATATTTCAAAAATCTCAATTCCCATCGATTTCTAAACAACAAGAAACAATTTTCAATAATGCACTGCAATATTTTTGTCGATTTGGTTTTAAATTACTGTTTGATATGGTTGAAGCGCCAAAAAATATTGTAGAAGAACGAGATGATCGTAAAGATGCGTTTGCGGTGATTTTATCTTTACTACTTAAGTTTGCTCGCTATATTCAAACTACTCAACCAGCTGGTTGGAGCCGTGATTATTCACTCAGTTTTAATGAAAAACTTTGGCTTGATCCACAGCGTGCACAATTAGAGAATGAAGAGGATTTTGAAAAACAGTATGAACAAGGTGATTGGCAACAAAGTCTAGAAAAGCTTTTTGCAACTTGGGTTCAAAATGCTTTAAAAGAAAAATTTAAAAATTTTAAACAACAATTTGCTGATCCTGAATTTAGCGAATGGCGCCGTGAATTTAGTACTGCGGTAAAAGTAAGTCAACGTAAAAGGGAGGGGATCTTTTAATGGCATTACCAGATTATTATTTATTATTTGATCATGTCAAAATCCATAATGCCAATGCGATTTCTAGCCCATTAACGTATGGATTCCCAGCTATTTCGGGGTTTCTAGGCGCTATTCATGCTTTAAGTCGTAAAATTGAATCAGAAAATCCTATTTACTTAGATGGTGTGTTAATTGCATGTCATGAATGTGATGTACAAGTTTATCGACCAAACAACTATGCGGATTATATTTTTCGATTAACACGTAATCCACTAGCTAAAAATGGTAGTACTCGTTCAATTATTGAAGAAGGGCGAGTTCATCTGGATGTTTCATTAGTTGTAGAAGTAAAAGTGCGGTCTCGGTCTTGTTTGAATAAATCTGAAGATAAAGAAGAATTTATTACACAGATGAAGAATAAGTTATACCAGCAACGTATAGCTGGTGGATATGTAGAATCTATTGAATCGGTAGAATTATTCCCTGCCTTTAAATCTCATGATGATTTAATTAAAGCTTTGTTACCAGCATTTGTTTTAGTTGAAGCACCACAAGATTTGCAAGATATTACTGCTGAATTACAGCATCAAGATCCTAATGCTACAGCGCTTGATGCCCTAATTGAAACAGCGATGTTGCATCATCATCCACAAGAAAAAGATCACTGGCAAACCACATCGGTTAAACAAGGTCGTGGTTGGCTTGTCCCTTTACATTTGGGCTATCAAGCTATTTCACCGTTATTTTCAGCAGGTAAGGTTGAACATGCGCGCAGTAATGAGCATGCCACGCAATTTGTGGAGTGTATTTATGGGCTTGGTAAATGGGTCTTTCCTTTACGCTTGAAAGAGAGTTTATCACAGGCTTTTTGGCGTTATAAATGCAGTGAATTGCAATCTAATGATGCAGAAATTTATATTATCAATCAAGAAACTAATTAAGTAAATTTAGAAAATTATAGACTAAGGAATACATTATGAGTAAAGATAAAATGACAACGGCAAGCGTACTTGCTTTTGAACGTAGTTTTGATATTTCAGATGCAATTTTTGCACAGCAAAGTAGTACGGATACCAATAAATTATCCCCTGTTGTAGTTACTGAAAAATCAGTTCGAGGCACTATTTCAAATCGTCTTAAAAATGCAGTGGCAAACGATCCAACCAAATTAGATGCTGAAATACAAAAACCAAATTTACAAACGGTAGATGTCGCTTCGTTAGATGCCGATAAAGATACTTTGGTAGTTACATGGAGCTGTAAAGTGTTGCCATTTTTAGGTAAACCATCAGTATGTAATGATATCGAATATCAAAAAGAACTAGAAAAAACAACGCAGGGTTATATTCAAACGCAAGGATTGACAGCACTAGCTAAGCGTTATGCTATTAATATCTTAAGTGGCCGTTGGTTATGGCGTAACCGTATGGCAGCAGAGCAAATTAGCCTTTCGATTACTCGAAAAGATGAAAAAAAACCAATGATTGAAGTCAGTGATGTTAAACAATATCAACTAAACTCATTTGATTATGATGATAAATCGGTGAATGATCTTGCTACACTGATTGAAGCAGGATTATGTGGTAAAGAGTTTGTGATTTTTAACGTTGAAGCCAAACTGAAAATGGGCTTAGGTCAAGAAGTCTACCCGTCACAAGAATTAATTCTAGATACTGGCAAAACTAAAAGTAAAGTATTGTATGAGAAGAACAAACAAGCCGCCATGCATTCACAAAAAATCAGCAATGCAATTCGAACTATCGATACTTGGTATGACGATAATGCTCAATTCCCAATAGCAATAGAACCGTATGGCTCGGTGACATCAATGGGGCATGCTTTCCGACAACCAAAACAGAAATTAGACTTTTATACCTTATTTGATAATTGGGTATTAAAAGGTGAAAAACCATTGCTTGAGCAACAACATTATGTGATTGCGGTATTAATTCGTGGTGGTGTCTTTGGTGCTAGTGGCAAGGAGTAAATTATATGCACTCACACTATTTAGAGCTGCGAGCTATTTCGCAAATTGAGATAACCGAGGTGGACGTGATTAATCAAATCATGCAGTCACTGCACCAAATCTTGGTTAATCAACAAGGAAATATCGCAATTAGTTTTCCTTGTTACAATGTGCACCGAACATTAGGCGGAGTGATTCGCCTATTTGGTACCGAGCAGGAATTGCAAAAACTTAAAGCAGATATACAGCAAAAATCATCGATAAGTGATTATGCTTTATTGATGCCTATCACAACAGTACCGGCAACGATAAAAGGCTATTTGCATTTGAGTCGTGTTAATCCTAAAGGTCAGAGTGCGTTAAGACGTGCCGAAAAAAGATTAACAGCACAAGGTAAATGGACACCTGAAGTGAAAAATAAAATGGTTGAAAAGTGGGGAAGCGTTCATTTGCAATACCCACATCTTCATTTGAATAGTAAAAGTACAGGTCAAAGATTTATTTTGTGGTTAAAACAAGAAAAATGCCCAGAGCCAGTGCAAGGCACATTTAATAGCTATGGATTAAGCCAAACAGCCACTGTTCCTGATTTTTAAATCATTAACCCTTTTTTTGGGGATAATTTTAACATATTGATTATTATTGATATTAAAATAGACTCAAAAAAAGGGTAAAAATTGGGAAAAGTGCAGTATGCTCTTTTACAATAAGGCACTATTGAGATAAAATTCTACTTCAATGCCGTATAGGCAGTTTAGAAAACTTGGCAATATTCGGAAACATTTCTAACCATCTTCAATGCCGTATAGGCAGTTTAGAAAAACCCCAAAAGAGATAACCGATGCAATTCATCCTTCAATGCCGTATAGGCAGTTTAGAAAAACTTTTGTTCTGCTCGGTACCAATTTTTGTACTTCAATGCCGTATAGGCAGTTTAGAAAATCATAATAATTTATTTTTGTGTCAACATATACTTCAATGCCGTATAGGTGGTCTTTTGTATAAAAGTAGAAATTTCTGTATAACTGGTTGATTTTAATTAAAATAAAAAATTAAATAAAATCAATACCCTACCTGAGAGATTTTATGGGCGTAATACATCTTATAACATGGTAAGGATTATATGTTCATTGGTTGTTAGGTAATTCACTAATTCCTTGGTTTAGAAATTATCACCAATATTCATTATTTCCACAAAAGTTAAGACTTACAAAACCTAACACCGTATTCTAATTAAAAAATTGCATAAAAAACTAGCCAAGTTTTTTTAAAATGGCTATACTTTAACACCTTAAAGGAATAGTTTATTAAACAATCAAATAAACATAAAAATTAAAATAAATCATTAATTTACTTGACAGGTGAACCGTAATGCATTATCATTTTAAACACCAAACACCAAACACCAAACCTGGCAAAACTATGTCTTAAATTTATCAGATAAACACACTAGTTGGATTTTTAACCCCGCCACGTTTATATCTTCAAAGTTATTTTTCAAATTATTATCAAAATTATTCCGAAAAGTTCCGTTAGTATTGATATTGTTATTATTGTCTTCTTTATGGAATGTACAGGCGAATGGCAAAAAGGTTCGAACGGGTAATCGTAGTGATGCAATAATAATATCGTCGGCAGTTATCCATTATGCAAGGCCGAATCTATATTATAGCGAAGGTAGATACGCAGGTCCTGCTGACATATGGAATCCTGATAAGGGCTTCTTAGTTCAATCAATCAATCCTGAATCATACAACCTCAATTTCCCAACTACAGGAGCGAATTATTTATTTTTTGATTTAGTCATATCGGAAGGTTTCGCTGAATTGACATGGGAACCAGTTACGCATGAGGGAATTACCGCAACAATGAGAGTTGTGCGAGGTATTCACAGTTGGATTCATGATTCTAGTCTTGTACTTCGTGTTGTGCTAACAGGTCCTGAGGCCAGAAATCAATGGGACAATCCTCATCCTAATCCAATTGCTAAGCCAAAGTTACCGCAGACGTTTGAGTTAGTGGGTAGAGATAGATATGGCATTGAGGTAGTAAAATATGGATTTGTGTTGAAGCAGTGGTTCGTCGTGCGGGATGGTCATCTTCCTGTTCGAACGAGAACCTATAGTGACCATTTAGCATGGTGTAATAATATAGGCTACCAGATGCCAAGGGTCAGGGATTTAACCAATGCGGTTACAAAATTTGGTCCATCAGTAGGTGCTAATCCATCTTCACCAGGTAATCATTACATGCGTCATATTGATGCAGGTCTTTCTTCCGAGTGGGGCCACTTGTTCCTTTACACCCCTGGTGGTGTTGGTGATACTGGCTTTCTTCCCATCGATTATTGGACGAGCGATGTGACGGGGCACGAGCAGTTCACTGTGAGCTTGAATGATGGCGGCATCGGTAGCTACCACCCGAAAACCGAAGGACGTGTTGTTTGCGTCTCAAACCTTAAACCTTAGTTCTTATTTCTTAGTCATTAGGTCGCCGAGGCCAATATTTAGAAACACCTATTTTGATACTTTAACTATCATAAAATTGTTTACCGCCGTATAGGCGGTTTAGAAATGAGTGTTTCTAGTTTTTATTAACTGAAACACTTCATTATTAGTATTATAAAGTAACTATTCTGCGCCAATTTGCGTGCTCATTTTTATCTCTCGATTATCGGTGATTTCTAAATTTGACAATACCACTAATTGAGGAAAGTTAGGCCTTAAAAATTGTGAAAGCATAGGTCTTAATGCATGGTTCACTAATAACACTGGTGGTGCACCGATAGCTTCTTGTTGGTGAATGGCTTGTTTAATTTGCTCGACAATGTGTTCGGCTAGCCCTGGTTCAACATTGCTAGTATTTTGGAGCGCTTGTAATAACAAACGTTCTAAATTGATATTTAATCCTATTACATTGATTGGCTCAGATCCAGGAAACCATTGTTGTGTGATGACTCTTCCTAAAGCAATTCTTACCATACTTAGTAGCTGATAAGCATCATTTTGGGTTGGTGCGTACTCACAGATGGTTTCAATAATGGTACGCATATCACGGATTGACACTTTTTCAGCGATCAAGTTTTGCAATATTTTATGAAATGTGGTTAGTGTAACAACACCAGGAATAAAGTCCTCCACTAATTTCGGCATATCTTGTTTTATTCTGTCGAGCAGTTCTTGAGTTTCTAAACGTCCTAATAAGTCGCTAGCAAATTGCTGTAATAAATGATTAAAATGAGTAGCAATCATGGTGCTTGTATCAACAACGGTATACCCCAATATTTGTGCATTTTCTTTATTACTTTCATCTATCCATATCGCTGGTAATCCAAAGGCAGGTTCGGTTGTTGGAATGCCCTCAATGGTTTCAGTTACATTACCGGGATTGATCGCTAACCATTTATTATTAACAATTTCACCTTTGCCAATTTCACCACCTTTTATAAATATCTTATATTGATAAGGTGCTAATGAAAGATTATCTCTTATATGAACTTGAGGTGGTAAAAAACCCAGTGTTTGAGCAAATTTTTTGCGTAAACTACGAATTCGCCCTAACAACTCACCATTTTGTGTTTGATCTACCATGGGAATTAACCCATAACCAACTTCCATTGCCAATATATCTTCAATATTAACATCTGACCATGTTGCTTCTATATTAGCTGGCGTGGTTGCTTGTACATTAGCTTGTTTGGGTGCCACTTTTTGTTCTGTCTTTTTCTGTTTAGTTAGCCACCAAGATATGATTAATAAAATAACAGTAAAGAGTAGAAAAACTAAATTTGGCATACCCGGAATTAGTCCAAGTAAACCAATGACGACAGCTGTTAAAATCAATACTTGTGGATTATTAAAAAGCTGTGTAATCATTTGATCACTGATGTTATCTTGTGATGTGACTCGAGTAACAATAACGCCTGCTGCGGTTGAAATAATGAGTGATGGTATTTGTGCTACCAAACCATCGCCAATAGTTAGTAAAACATAGGTTTCGCTAGCATCAGAAAAAGCCATACCGTGTTGAACAACTCCAACTAATAACCCCCCAATAATGGTTATGCCCATTATTAATAATCCCGCAATCGCATCACCACGTACAAATTTACTGGCACCATCCATTGACCCATAAAAATCGGCTTCTTGAGAAACTTCGGCTCGACGGGCTTTAGCTTCATCTTCACCAATTAAACCCGCATTCAGATCGGCATCAATAGCCATTTGTTTTCCGGGCATGCCATCTAACGCAAAGCGTGCACCCACTTCAGCTATTCTACCTGCTCCTTTGGTGATGACCATAAAGTTGATAATGACTAAAATAATAAATACCACAATACCAATAGCAAAATTACCACCAACCAAAAAGTGTCCAAAAGCCTCAATAACCCGCCCAGCAGCAGCACTACCTGTGTGACCTTTTAATAAAACGACCCGCGTAGAAGCAACGTTTAACGATAATCTTAATAAAGTTGCAAATAATAAAACGGTCGGGAATGCTGCAAAATCAAGCACTCTTTTAGTAAACAATGCTACTATCAAGATGATAATTGATAATGTAATATTAAAAGTAAAAAACAGATCCAAAATAAATGCAGGTAGTGGTAATACCATCATCGAAAGAATCAATAAAATTAGCAATGGTCCAGCTAAGACTTGATAATGCCCATTTTTTAATGTATTGGTTGATAATAAATTAAGTAGTTTAGATTTAATCATAAGACTAGTTATTACCTTTATTTATTTACGGATAATGACTCAGGTATGGGTAAATTATTTGGCGCTATTGGTTTATCGCCACCATATTTATACCAATGTTTCAATTGATAAACCCACGCTAGAATTTGGGCAACCGCGGTATATAATTCGGTTGGTATTGTTTCGCCTATTTCACCATGACGGTATAAAGCACGGGCAAGCGGTGGAGCTTCTAACTGGGGGATATTATGTTCATTAGCAATTTCTTTGATGCGTAACGCAATTTTATTTGTTCCTTTCGCTAATAATTTTGGAGCAATCATTGTTTTTTCATCATATTGCAGAGCGACGGCATAATGCGTTGGGTTAGTAATAATCACATTGGCTTTAGGTACATCTTTCATCATACGGCGTCTAGCAATAGTCTGTTGCATTTGACGAATACGCCCTTTGATTTGTGGGTTTCCCTCTTGTTCTTTAAATTCATCTTTAATTTCTTGTTTTGACATTTTCAGTTTCTTTAAATTACTCCATATTTGATAGAAAATATCAAAACCAACCATGGGTATTAAAGATATAACACTAAAAATTCCACAAAGAATCACTAGCTGTATTGCTTTAGTTAATGCGCTATTTAAATGCATATTGGGTAACGAAAGCATGTAAGGGAAATGGTGCATTACAAACAATGTTGAAGCTATAGAAATAAAAATAACTTTAAGTATGCTTTTTAGTAATTCAGAAAAAACTCTAATACTAAATATTCTACCAAATCCAGATATCGGATTTAGTTTTTGAAAATTAGGCTTAATTGATTGCAGGCTAAATAGTAAACCGCCAACACAAAGTGGTGCAAATATAGCAACGATAACTAGACCAAAAAAAATGGGTACAATTGCCCAAAAACCATCGGTTAATAAGTTAACTAAATTGAAGACGATTAACTTATCATCCTCTATTTTATACGAAAACTTCATTGCTGTTTTAATGATCGTAGTTAACTGGTTAACTAAGTGTGATCCCATTAATCCAAATAAAATAATACCTATTAACAAAATTAATAACGAAGTTAATTCACGAGAACGAGGGATCTGCCCTTTTTCTCTAGCTTTTTTTATTTTGCTATCGGTGGGGTGTTCGCTTTTATCTAGATCACTATCGTCAGCCATGATGAAGTTAAATAAAACGCTATAGTTTAATAAAGATTTACAATACTAACAGTATGAACTAATTGCTACTGGGTTGTTGGCTTAATAAGAGGGCATTTTAGGGGGTATTTATGGCGTTTACCGTCAATAAATATTAATTTTTTAAACTTTGGCTCGCTTTGACGAAATAATTTCAGTTTGTTGATAGCCACTATTAGTATAAACAGCAGGACTTTTAATACTTTTAAGATAGTTGATTGATTGCTGGGTTAGATTCATGCGGTTTTGAATAATTAGCCCATTATCACGATTTATATCTGCTAATAATTTTGTTGTATCAGTAATTGATAGCCAAAGAGCTTCGATAGTAGGATTTTCTTTATAGGGTGGTTGAATATTAAATTGTTCACTTAGTTTTATGCGTTCTTCATCCAGTAGCTTTAGTTGAATTAGTAATTGGCTTTTTTTGTTAATAGTTTCACTTAACTGGTTTGTTGAACTATTTTCAATTAATATTTTTTGCTCTGATTGTAGAATTTCTGAAATTGTTTGTAACATCTCAGCTATTTTATTTAGGATGCCATTAAGTGCTAACATTTTTTATCCTTATAATTCTGTCTTATTTTTAAAAATCTTCTAGTAATTGTTTAATTAATTTATCTGCAATTTTATGTGTATCAATAACCAATGTTCCGTTGGATATGGACTGTTTTATTTTTTCAATTTTTTCTACATCGATATCTTTGTTGGTTGAATGTAAAAGGTGTATTGAATTTTGATTTATACTCACGTTAGTACTTACATTAGTACTGTTTTTAGTTTGTACAGATGCATTGTGAGTATTTTGTTGTTCGTTAATTACATCGCGGCTTACTAGCCCTGTTATGGCTGTAACGGATTTAGTCGCATCTATAGTCATAAAATACCTTTAATCAAATTTAAGATTTAAGTGATTTGTATAATTTTATTATCGGCAATAATAAAAAAATCATTAATATTATTTATTGGAAATTATTACACCTTGGTGAGTTAACGTGCCTTCAACAATTTTATCAGAATTTAGTTTAACTTTTATTTTATCGTTTAATATAGCATTGTTAAGTGTTTTACCATTAGTTGTTATCTCATAACCTTCTCCATTTATTATTACTTTAATTATTTGTCCTGCTTTCACCTGCCAATTTTTTTGAAGCATTGTTGTTTTTATTGGTTCACCCAAATTGATATTTCGTAAAGCTATATGATTAATTGCGTCAACTCCATCCAAAATAACAGTCGAAGGTAGTTTATCCAACCAACCTGATTGTATCTGTATATAATCTTCGTTGATTAGCGTCCCTGCACTTATTGCTTGTTTAGCTACAATATAGTTCCCTTTGACAGCAACATTAATCTGGATAAATTTTTTTTTATTATTGCATTGGGCACTGATAGTCATGTTGCCCCACTGTTTTTTTTTATTTAATAAAGAGAGTGTTGGAGTCTTACAATTTAATTGCGGTTTAGCAGTAAGATAAGTAATTAAAATGTCGTCCGCTTTATGACCAAATTGCTGTGATATTAAATTGTTAATCTGTTTATCAAGCGAATTTGCTAAAACATTATTCCAACTAAATAGTATAAAAATAGCGAGTATCAATTTTGCGATTTTAATCATGCTTATTTATTCTAAATTATTCATAAGCTGATTTTACTTTATGATTGCAAGAAATGAATCTTGAAATAAGGGCAATTTTTATCGTTATTTGCGCAATAACTTTTTTTTTATTCGCTTAAAATTCTCATTATCAAAAAAAATGAGATGATTTTATGTTTGATAAATTAGATACATGGGTTAATTTTCATCAGCAAGCATTAAATATACGTGAAATACGACAAAATATATTAGCTGCAAATATTGCAAATAGCGATACGCCTAACTATCAGGCTCGAGATATTGATTTTAATGCTGAGCTAAGCAAAGCACTTAACAATCAGAATAAGATTAATAACGTTGGACTTAATATCACTTCAAATCATCATATTCAGATAAAAGCACCAATCATGACAAATCATGATGTACTTTATCGTATACCTTATCAGGCTGCGGCAGATGGTAATACGGTTGAGATGGATCAAGAACGTACAGCTTTTATTGATAATAGTATTCACTACCAAAGTAATTTAACGTTTTTAGGTGAAAAATTTAAAAATATTATGGCGGTATTACAGCAAGGATAATCATGATGAGTTTTTCTATTTTTGCAATTTCAGGCTCGGCATTATTGGCACAAACACAACGAATGAATGTAAGTGCTAGTAATTTAGCTAACGCAGACAGTATTACCAGTACTTCAGGCAAAGCTTATCGAGCTAAGCAGGTTATTTTTCAAGTGGATGATAATGGTGAACTTAACCCAATTGCTGGGGTTAAAGTGTCGCAAGTTATTGAAGATCCTTCACCGATGAATTTGGTTTATGAACCTAATCATCCATTGGCCGATGCTAAAGGATATATTCAAAAACCTAATGTTGATGTAGTTGCCGAAATGGTTAATACCATTTCAGCATCACGAAGTTATCAAGCAAATATAGAAGTAATTAATACCGCCAAAAATTTAATGTTAAAAACACTGGCATTAGGGCAATAAAAAGGAGTGGTTGATGGGTATAGCTAATGTTCTTGTTTCAGAATCATCGGGGATAACAAAACCTCAAACGACACAAAAAACGGCATCTGATGGTAACTCAAGTAAAGAATTACAAGATAATTTCTTAACGTTATTAATTGCACAAATGAAGAACCAAGATCCAACTAACCCAATGGATAATAGTCAGCTAACATCACAGCTGGCTCAAATCAATACTTTAGCAGGTATAGAACGTCTTAATACAACCTTAGGAATGGTTTCTGGTCAGATTGATGATAGTTTATCAGTCAATGCCAGTAATATGATTGGCAAGGGAGTGATGGTTCCTGGCAATAAAATTTTAGTTGCAACCTCAGAATCTGAAAGTTCAGACTCAAAAGAAGAAACCGTTACCACACCATTTGGTTTTGAGCTGGTACATGAAGCAGACTCAGTAATTATTACTATTCAAGATGAAAATGGCAATGTAGTTCGTGAAGTTGATTTAGGCGCAATTCCAGCAGGCGTTAGTTCTTTCACTTGGGATGGTGTGCTAAATGATGGGACGAATGCACTAGATGGTAGTTATACTTTTTCAGTTAACGCAAGTTATGACGGGAAAAAAGTATCATCAACATCATTATCTTATTCAGTAGTATATGGTGTTATCAATAGTAAAGTTAATAATAAAGTATTACTTGATTTAGGAATACTTGGTTCAATTAGTATTGACGAAGTACGTCAAATTCTTTAAAGGAGATAAAGTTCAGATGGGATTTTCTCAAGCAGTGAGTGGTATGAATGCTGCATCAAAGCAATTAGATGTTATTGGGAATAATATTGCCAATTCAGCAACAGTAGGATTTAAGAGTGCTAGTATCTCATTTGCTGATATCTATGCTGGCTCAAAAGTTGGTATGGGGGTTAAAGTGGCTGCGATTATGCAAAACTTTAATGATGGGATAGCTACAACAACCAACAATAGTTTAGATGTGGCTATTTCTGGCAATGGATTTTTCCGTTTAGTGGATAGTAATGGGCAAGCCTATTATACCCGCAATGGACAGTTTCAATTAGATTCCGAACGAAATATTATTTCTGCTGATGGTCTTTATCTGACTGGCTATCTTGCAACTGGAACACCACCTCAAGTGCAGCAAGGTGCAGCTCCAGATACATTAAAAATTTCGCAAGAAATGCTAAATGCATCAGCGACAACCAAGGCTTCTTTGCAAACAAACTTAAATTCCAATAGTAAAGTTCCGGCAAAACAACCTGTCAATGCTCTTGATGCTGATACATTTAATTATTCTACGACCATTACTACTTATGACTCGCTTGGTAATCAACGCAATATTCAGCTCTTTTACGTTAAAACCGCTGATAACCAATGGGATGTTCATTATCTTGATAGCAGTGATCCTAATGGAAGTTTGCAAAAAGCGGGAGAAATGGAATTTGATTCTTCTGGTAAATTGATTAGTGATCCCGAAATGACCATCAATATTAATGGGATAAATGGATCTGCTGATAATAGCTTTACTTTATCATTAGCCAAAAGTTCTCAACAAAATATGGGTAAAGAATTGGGTAGTATTAAAAACCCTGTTGTAAATGGATATGCTCCAGGAGATTTGGTTGGGTATAGCATTAATGATGATGGTTCTATTTATGGTGTCTATTCTAACCAACAAACAATGTTATTAGGTCAGATAGCAATGGCTGATTTTGCTAATGTTAATGGGCTAGAGCCTGCTGGAAACAATAACTGGCGATCAACCATTAATTCTGGAGGCGAGGTATTGGGCAGAGCAAATTCTGGTACATTTGGTTCGTTAGTGAGCGGTGCACTAGAGTCGTCAAATGTTGATATGAGTCAGGAATTAGTGAATATGATTGTTGCTCAGCGCAATTACCAGTCTAATTCACAAACAATTAAAACGCAGGATCAAATTCTAAATACATTAGTCAATTTGCGTTAATTTAAAGGTTATTTATGGATCGTGTTATTTATACAGCAATGTCAGCAGCTAGCCAGACATTAAATCGGCAATCAATTACTACTAATAACTTAGCTAATGTATCTACAGTGGGGTTTCGTGCACAATTAACGACGATGAAAGCAGTTCCTGTTGTGGGGAATGATACACCTACACGAACCATGGTAACAGCAACAACTCCTACTTTTGATTCAACGATGGGGGCATTTAATTACACTGGTCGAAACTTGGATGTTGCTTTAACTGAGGATCACTGGTTAGCAGTACAATTAGCCGATGGTAGCGAAGCTTATACGCGAAATGGTGCAATTCAAATTGACGAAAATGGTACTCTTAACATACAAGGTAATCCATTAATTGGTGATAACGGTGTTTTGACTGTGCCTCAACGATCTCAAATCAGTATTAGTAGTGATGGAACACTTTCCGCATTAGGTGCAGGTGATAAACCCACGACCATTGCTCAAGTAGGTAAAATAAAGAAAGTCCATCTTGAGCATAATGAAATTATACGTGGTGATGATGGTTTTTTTCGACTAACGGAAGAAACACGTAATGAACGTGGTGAGAATATGCCAGACAATCCAAAAGCTAAGCTTATGTCAGGTGTATTAGAAGGGAGTAATGTGAACCCTGTTACGGCTATGGTTGATTTAATTAGTCATGCTCGCCAGTTTGAAATGCAGATGAAAGAAATTATTACTGCTGATGAAAATGCACAAAAAGCAAACCAAATTTTATCTATAACTTAAATTTATCAATACATTAGACAGGAATAACAATGATTAAATCATTATGGATTGCCAAAACAGGCTTAACGGCACAACAAATGAATATGGATATTATTTCCAATAATTTAGCCAATGTTAGTACCAATGGTTTTAAAAAGCAAAGAGCGGTGTTTGAAGACTTATTATACCAAACTGTTCGCCAACCAGGAGCACAATCATCTGAGCAAACAACATTACCTTCTGGGCTACAGATTGGTACAGGAGTTCGTCCAGTTGCGACAGAACGAATTCATAGCCAGGGTAATTTAGAGGCAACCGATAACAGCAGTGATATTGCTATTAATGGGCAAGGTTTTTTCCAAGTTTTATTACCCGATGGTACACAAGCTTATACTCGTAGCGGTGCTTTTCAAGTCAATCAAAATGGTCAATTGGTGACTGCAGCAGGATACGAAATTCAACCAACAATTAGTATTCCATCCAATGCAATCAAAATGACGGTAGCGCGCGATGGTGTAGTAAATGTGACATTAGCTAATCAATCAACACAGGTCCAAGTTGGGCAACTAACTTTACATACTTTCATTAATGATGCTGGACTTGAAAGTATGGGGGAAAATCTTTACTTAGAAACCGAAAGTTCAGGTGCGCCAACGGAAAATACGCCAGGATTAAACGGCGCAGGGCTTTTATATCAAGGCTATACCGAAACGTCTAATGTTAATGTTGCTGAAGAACTAGTGAATATGATTCAAGTTCAACGTGCTTACGAAATTAATAGCAAAGCGATATCAACCTCTGATCAAATGCTACAACGTTTAAATCAACTGTAAAGTTAACAATATGCTAAAGGTAATGAGATATTTTTATATTTTAATAGCATTTTTTTTCAGTGGCTGTGCACAATTGCCTAAAAAGCCTTTAGTTGAAGGTGAAACAAGTGTTGTCCCCAAATTGCCAGACAATGTAAATACGACAGGTTCAATTTATCAAGCTGCTCAGCCTAGTAGCTATGGTTACCAACCAATGTTTGAAGATCGTCGCCCGCGTAATGTTGGCGATGTATTAACCATTGTTTTACAAGAAAATGTCAGTGCTAGTAAAAGTTCATCGATTAATGCAGGACGAAACGGTTCGGTGGATCTAGGGGTAAAAACAATACCTAAATTTCTTGATGGGTTAGTCGGTCGAGGTAAAGCTAATACTGAAATGTCTGGAAATAATGATTTTAAGGGATCAGGCGGGGCTAACGCTAAAAATACCTTTAGTGGCACAATCACCGTCACGGTTCAAGATGTCATGATCAATGGTAATCTAAAAGTGATTGGTGAAAAACAGATTGCGATTAATCAAGGTACCGAGTTTATCCGTTTTTTTGGGGTAGTTAATCCAAGAACAATTAGTGGAAATAACACTGTTATCTCAACGCAAGTTGCTGACGCTCGAATTGAGTATGTTGGTAATGGATACATTGATGAAGCCCAAACGATGGGTTGGTTACAGCGCCTATTTTTAAATCTTTCCCCTTTTTAACGAGTATCATTATGTTAAAAAAATTGCGTATTTTTGTTTATTTTGTCGTTATGATGGTATTAGTGATACCAGCGGGCCATGCTGAACGTATCCGCGATTTAGTCACCATTCAAGGTGTAAGAGAAAATGCCTTGGTTGGATATGGTATTGTTGTTGGTCTTGATGGTACAGGCGATCAAACATCACAAACACCTTTTACCATTCAAAGTATTACTAATATGTTATCTCAATTAGGTATTACCGTACCGTCTGGGAGCAATATGCAATTAAAAAATGTTGCAGCTGTTATGGTTACGGCTAAATTACCTTCTTATTCTCGAGTAGGACAACAAATTGATGTGGTGGTATCCTCGCTCGGTAATGCAAAAAGCTTGCGTGGAGGTACATTGATTATGACACCACTAAAAGGTGTCGATAATCAAGTATATGCTATTGCGCAAGGTAACCTTTTTGTAGGTGGAATGGGTGCAAGTAGTAAAGGTAGCAGTGTAAGTGTGAACCAAACTGCAGGGGCAACTATACCTAATGGTGCAACCATAGAACGAGAGCTTGCAACCCGTTTAGATGAACAAAATGTTATCCATTTACATCTTAATCAATTTGATTTTACTCGAGCCTTAAAAATATCTGATGCAATTAATAGGTTACAAAAAAATACTGCAGTAGCGTTAGATGGTACAACGATAGCATTACATATGCCAAAAGAAAGTAGTGCACGAGTACAACTGCTTTCACGAATACAAAATCTTGAAATTAGTGCTACGCCAGTTTCAGCAAAAGTCGTTATAAATACTAGAACCGGTGTTGTAGTTATGAACCAAAAGGTTAAATTAGATAATTGTGCGGTTGCACATGGTAATTTATCTGTTGTGGTAAATAACAAATTAAAGGTAAGTCAACCAAATACCCCATTAGCAGGCGGCACAACAACCGTTACACCAGATAATCAAGTTAGCGTTGCGCAAGAAGGAGGGGCTTTACACAATATATCCTCTAGCGCTGATTTAAATCATGTTATTAATTCGCTAAATGTATTAGGTGCTAATCCTACAGAATTAATGTCAATACTTGAAGCGCTAAAAACAGCTGGTTGTTTACATGCTTCCTTAGAAACTATCTAAAAAAAGACTTTATGAATAATAAAATTGGACAATCTTTGAATCGCTTCGCTTATGATTTTTCGGATATTAATCAATTAAAGCGAAATGTAGTTAATGGCTCTGCTGAAGGTATTAAGCAAGTTGCTCAGCAGTTTGAGTCATTATTTATTAATATGATGATGCAAAGTATGCGAAAAGCTGTACCTGAAAGTGGTTTATTTAGCCAGTCTGCTACACAACTATTTACTTCAATGTTTGACCAACAAATTACACAGCAAGCAGCGGGTAAAGGGTTTGGATTAGCAGATATGCTTATTAAACAGTTAACTAATAAAGTTTCACCATCAATTAATGTTAACCTACAATCTAATACAAACAATACTCAGCAAAATCTCCAATTAGCTCAATCCTTATTTAGTAATGCATCGCCTAATTTATCACCTGAAGCACTAGGGCAAATACTATATCGTAACTATAATGCTAACAAAGCAGCTGAAATTAAACATAACGAAGCAATATTAAAAACACAACTAGATAATGTAAACGAAGATTATGTCACAAAATTTGTTATGGAATGGCTAGAGCCAGCTAGGCAAGCTGCTAAAAAATCTGGTATTCCGTATGAGGTTATTATTGCCCAAGCAGCACTAGAGACTGGGTGGGGGCAAAAGCAAATTAAAACCGCTAATAATCAATCAAGCCACAATTACTTTGGTGTCAAAGCAACATCGTCATGGAATGGCAATTCAACTCGTTTAACCACACATGAATTTGTTAATAATAAAATGATGAAAATTGAAGATAATTTTAGAGTCTATAATAGTAAACATCATGCATTAACCGACTACCTCAATTTATTAACTAAAAGTCCCCGTTATCATGCAGTTATTAAAGCTCCTGATGCCAGAACAGCTGCTAAAGAATTACAAGCTGCACATTACGCAACTGATCCAAATTATAGTGATAAGCTTATTCAAATCATTGGTCGTATTGAAAAAATTGCAAAAAATAATCAGTTAACAACTGTATCAGGATTTAGGAAAATTGCATTTAATTAATAATAGAATTACTCGGTTTGAATACAATGCTCAATACTTTGTTAGTAAAAATATTATAAAATTAATTTTAAAAACAAATAATTATGAATTAAATAAGAAATCAATCAATAAAAAAACGCTTAGGTAGAGTATTGATTTTATTCAATTTTTTTTATAATTAAGCGTCACTCGCTTAAACTGATGGTTTATATTGCATAATGACATTGTTTTTGAAACTTTTTAGTTAAAATAAAAAAGGAGGTGGTAAACCTCCTTTGAGTGGGATGAATAGTTTGAGGCGATTCACAACTTAGGGTAAAAAACATTGCTTAAATAAAATTAGGTTACAAAACTTTATTTCATTTGAAACAGTGACATACTTTGCATAGTCATAAAGGTATATTGTGCAGCTTGTAAATTAGCTTGTAGCATTACATATTCTGAAATGGCTTCGTACCAATCGACGTCTTCAAGTTGGCTGATTTGAGTTTGAAATTCAATATCTAATGTTTTCCCCAATGTGGTTAATCTGTCAATTTCGGATAATACCGAGCCACCTTCTGCTCTAAGTGTCGAAATATTATTAAAAGAATTGTCTACTCCATGACGAGCTTTTGACAATCCAGATCTAAATTGTTCAAGGGTATCATCATTATCATAATCTAGATCTATTTTTAATGCCTCAATTGCATAATCAATACTTGCAAATATGTTACTTTCTGCTGGTGAACCATCAGATTCTTTAACATTTGAGCCAGTCATAAATACTTGAATACCTGTAAAACTTAGCGATACTTCTCGCGAGTCATCGATTAATACATTGATAGAAGTTGTACCGCCTACGTAACTCACTTCACCTGATTCATTCATTACAAAAGGAGGTGTATCGTTTTTCTTACCAGCAAAAAGGTAGTTACCATTAGTGTCTTTTGCATTAGCTAATGATAAAAGTTGATCTTTTAAACTTTGTAATTTATTAGCAAGATCGAGTCTATTTTCTTCATTTAAGGTTTCATTTGATGCATAGACCAATGTTTCCTGAATTGCTTGGATAACAGTATTGGCTTCCGATAAGATCGTATCTTGGCGACTAAGTGATTTATCGGCATTTTCGCGTGTTGCTTGGAACTGTTCATTTTGTGCTTGCGCTTGCTTTATTATTAATGATTGTGATGCTCCCATTGGATCATCAGAAGGAGTTAAAATCTTTTTACCTGTTGCCAAATGCAACCCCGATTTTTGCCATTTGCTGTTGGTGTTTAAAATACTGTTTAAGTTTTTTTGATAAATTGAGTTTGTGCTAAGGCGCATTTTTTATCCTTTAATCATTTAGTTAAACCTAAAATGGTATCAAATAGTGTTGTTGCCGCATCAATCACTTTGGCATTTGCTTGGTAATACTGCATATAAACCTGCATAGAGATATACTCTTCTTCAATATTAACCCCTGAAATCGATTGATTTTGTTCATAAATTTGCTGAGTTATATTTTTGCTTGATTGAGCAGAAATTTTTGCTGTTTGAGTTTCACTACCAATATAGTTAGTTAAGCGGGTATAAGCACTTTTTAATGTCGTTGTACCATTAACAAGTTTTTCATGTTGGATTTCTAATAATTTGGTTACATTGCGATTATCACCAGCACCATTTTCTTCATCGTTAATACCTGTTGCTAGTTTATTTACATCTTTCACTAGCAGTTGTAATGACGAAGCAATATCGGCAACTGGTTTTATGATAAACGAATCTCCATTAACCGCATTACCACTTATCTCAATGGTCAGTCCATCAAAAAACAATTTACCATCTTTGATTTCAGGAGTAATTAGCTGATGATCAGATAATCTTGTGACAATCCAGTTATTACCATCAAATTCTATTTTATAATCAGAAGCTTTTACTTCACTCAAAGCATTAAACTCAATTTTGGCTGAAGCATTACCTTGGTTTTTAGTATTTGTGACACAACTAGGATGATTGTAATCAAACAACTTTTCACCTTGATTACCATTAATATCAATACCCGACATATGCACTTCATTAAAACGTTCTGCTAAATTTAATGCAATTAAGCCTAGTTGATTGCGGGCTTCGGTTAATGGTCCATCACGAAAGGTTAATAAGCCGTGTAACGTACCTGATGTAATGTTTTGGCTTGTCAATTCTTGTGTTGCACCTGAAGGATGAGTATAAATAATAGTATTTAACGAAGGATCATCTGTTGAAGGTTGTACCGATAATAAGTTAATAGAAGAGCCTTGAACTAAATTTAAACCATTAGCAAGCGAAAGATTATATTGTCCATTTTGTTCAGTAACGGTAATGCCAATGATTTCGCTTAATTCATTGACTAACTGATCGCGTTGGTCAAGTAATGCATTAGGTTCGTTTCCACCGCCTACCGACTGTAGTTGTGATATTTTTTGGTTAAGTTCGGCAATTTGTTGAGTATAGGTATTAACTTTATCAACATTACTATTTAATTCAGTATTAACGTTGGCAATTTGGTTCTTTAAATTTGTTTCTGTTTTATTAAATTGGCTAGTTAAAGATGTCAGATCACTAATAACAGTTTGTTTTGTCGATGCATCACTAGCATTGGATGCAAGTTTATTTAAACTGGCAAAAAGATTATTAATTTGAGATGAAATACTATTGTCATTCTCTGCTAACAGATTATCTACTTTAGATAATTCATTATAATAAGCTTTGATAGAACCATTTTGTGATTGTGATTGCCGTAGTTGTCCTACAACAAAATTATTAAAAGCGCGATTAACAGATGATACACAAACACCGTTACCGACAAACCCAAAACTATGCTGAGTTCCATTTGCTTGGCGTAAAATTTGTTGTTGACGATTGTAACCAGTTGTATGAGCATTACTAATATTATTGCTTATTACATTCAGCATATTTTGTGCTGCATTTAACCCACTAATACCAGTATTCATTAATGAATTCGCCATAAAATCCTCTCAATATAGTTTGAGTTCATAATATCAATTAAAATAAGTCTTTTTTATATCGGGTTAAATTCACAAAACTTTAATAATTGTTGTGCGTGTTTTAAAAAAGTTTTCAAATAAATTCATTTTTTCAAAAATGAATTTATTCTGATTTGGTCTGTTGTGATTGTCTTAAAAAATCGGTTCCGGTCATGTTATTTTCTTCTTCAATATACTGTTGTGCTATTTTATTCAAAATTAAGATACTGATACGGCGATTAGCATCTTTACTGTAATTAGGATTGTTTAAATTCACTGTATCGGCAAGTGCAATAATTCGAATAATTTTATTTGAGTCTAATCCACCAGCTATAAGCTCTCTTCTTGATGAATTAGCTCTATCTGCCGATAGTTCCCAATTGCTATATCCTCTATCACCTGTTGTATATTGGCGTTCATCAGTATGGCCTGACAAGGTGATTTTATTTGGTAAGGAATTGATAATCGGCGCTAATGCATGCAAAATTTCTTGCATATTAGGATCAATGGTTGTACTACCAACATCAAACATGGGTTTATCATCTGAAGCTAAAATTTGAATCCGTAACCCCATTTCAGTTAATTCAATAATAAGATTAGGTGCTAATTTCTTTAGGCGTTCATCAATTTCAAAAATATCATAAATTTTACGTGCCGCTTCAATCATCTGTATTTTTTCAAGTTGCTGTTTCTCAACTTCATTTTGTGATTGGGTAAAATGATAGCTTTTTTCTTCACCAAGTTGTTTACTAACATCATCACCGCCACCAGGAATCGGACTTTCACTATCGCTAATATTTTTACCGCCATTGTAGCCAAGAATTAAAGGGGTTCTAAAGTATTCAGCAATACCTTTCAGTTCTTGAGGGGTAGATGTAGAAATTAACCACATGACTAAAAATAGTGCCATCATTGCGGTCATAAAGTCGGCATAGGCGATTTTCCACGAACCGCCATGATGTCCACCGCCATGTCCTGATTTTTTCTTTATAATTATTCTTACAGATTTATCTTTCATTATTCTTTATTTTCATTTTGATTAGATTTTTTGTCTTTAACTTCTTGTATGTATTTTTCTAATTCAAAGAATGATGGCCTTTCATGAGAAAATAACGTTTTTCGCCCAAATTCAATACAAATTTGTGGAGCATAATCATGCATACTGGCAATAAGTATTACTTTGGTACATTCTAGAACTTTCACTGTATCGGCGTTTCTTTGTTTTAATAAAGCAGCTAATGGCGAAACAAAACCATAAGCAAGCAAAATTCCTAAAAAAGTCCCAACCATAGCATGGGCGATAAGCTCACCGAGTTCACTTGCTGGTCTATCAGCTTGAGCAAGTGTATTAATTACGCCCATTACAGCAGCGACGATCCCAAATGCAGGTAGGCCATCACCAATTCCTGAAATGGCATCTACAGGTTTTTCAAGTTCGTGGACAAATGTTTCAATTTCTTCACTCATCAGTGTTTCTATTTCAAATACATCCATATTGCCACTAATCATAAGACGTAAGTAATCAGTGATAAAATCACAAATTCTTGGATTAGCTAAAATAAGTGGATATTGTTTAAATAATTCACTTTCATGCGGATTATCAATATCTGATTCAATTGATAGCCCTCCACTTTGGCGAATCTTCGTCAAAATGGTATACATAAAATTAATGAGTGTTAAATATAGATTCTTATTATATTTGGATGTTTTAAACAACTGACCTAAAGACTTAAGTGTGGCTTTTATTGTTTTTTGTTCATTACTAACAATAAAAGCGCCTATTGCAGCACCACCAATAATCAGCAATTCGAGTGGCTGAAATAGTACGGCTAAATAACCACCACTGAGTACATAGCCAAGTAGCGCCGAAGCGATCACTACGATATATCCTATAACTATTAGCATTGACTTTCTTCTTTCTCCATAAAATAACGGCTGAATTGCTTTAATATTTATTTAAGCAGTGATCTGTTTGGCAACTGATAAATTTAAATAACTTGGTTTCGATAACACTTTCATGCATTTTTCGTCGTTTTCTTTTTGTGTTTTATTATTCTTATCTGCCCTTGATGGCGGCTGACATAAACTGCAAGTAAAAGTATTTTGCGGATGATAAGCGTGTGTAATAAAACGTCCACGACATGTGTTACAACATGATTGTTGCATTATTTTCTTTTCGACAAATTTGACTAATATCCAAGCTCTGGTTAATCCTAAAACAGGTTTATCCTTATGTGATGAAAATTGGCATTGCTCTAAATAAAGTTGATAAGCTTTTAAGATAGTTTGAATGCCTGATTTTAGACCATTTTTAACTAAATAAGAGTATGCGTTATAAAAAATACTCGCATGGATATTAGGTTCCCATGTCATAAACCACGAGGTTGAAAACGGTAATAAACCTTTAGGTGGAGGACAGCCTTGAATCTCTTTATAAAGCTTGATAAGTTTATTTCGACTTAAGTTGGTTTCACTTTCCAGCATTTGAATTCTTCCACCTAGGGAAATCAATTTGATAGCGAGTTGAGTTTCCTCATATTTTTGAATAATACTTGTACTTGTCATCTTAGTTCCTTAGCTACTTATTGATTGAATCTAATAGCAAACTTGATAAAAGAATTCCTGTATGCATCTGTTTAATATCACCAATGCGAGATTCTTCAGTAAGTTTTTTCATCATTTCAGCATTTTCAAATCGCAACTGAAAAGTTAATTGATTTGTTTCTGATAGAATCAACATTTGAGATGTGTTTAAACGGCTAAGTATGTCAGCAGTTTCTTCGTCAATACCTAATCGATACATTGCCATAACTTTATCTTTTTCAATCATTTTCTGGCTTAATAGTAGTGTTGATAGATTCAAATGATGTATACATTTAAGAATATCGTCATCTAATAAATTTCCCAATTTAGTCACCAATTCATATTTGTTTTTGCTTCGTGTAAAAAAACGAATAACTAGTAAAATTAAACAGTATTAGTTTTTTTTTGCTTAAAATTACATTTTTAAATGCAAAAGGTCAATAAAAAAATAATTTCAATTATTTTTTCTTTTAATTACACTTTATTTTAATTGCCTTTTTATATTTTCTAAAAATTAACTTTACTTTGTATTCTTTTGATAGCTTGGCTATGTAATTGGCTTACTCTTGATTCGCTGATATTCATTACTTTACCAATCTCTTTTAAATTGAGATCTTCTTGGTAATAAAGCGATAAAACAAGTTTTTCCTTTTCAGGTAGTCTTTCTATTTGTTGAATAATTGTGTTACGAATTTCCTCATCTATTAGCGCTGAAAAAGGATTATTATCTTCATCACATTTAATAATGGTATCAATGTTATCACCCAGTTTTTTATGAATTTCATCATACGAACATATTTGGCTATTATTTGAATCTAATAAAATTTTTCGGTATTCGCTTATAGGTAATTCTAAGTATTTAGCAATCTGATAATCACTAGGGGGTGCACCTAACTTCTGTTCTAATTCATTAATTGCAGTTGTAACATCTCTAATTTTTTTACGAGTTTGTCTTGGTAACCAATCTCGGCTACGTAACTCATCAAGCATTGCACCTTTAATTCTTGGTATGGCAAATGTAGCAAAAGCACTGCCTTGAGATGAGTCATAACGTTTTATAGTGTCTAATAAACCGATATAGCCAACTTGTAATAAATCATCAAGCTCGACTGTTGCAGGTAAACGAACTGCTAATTTTAAAGCTTCATTACGTACCAAATGAATATATTGCTGCCAATCGATTTGGTGAATTACACCGCGTGAGTTATATAAGCTATCATCCATTTTTGAACCAATGTTAAAAAAAATGTCTAACATTATTATGACGATGGTTAGCAAATTTAATGGGTTGAATAAAGGGCTAAAAAATAGCTAATTATCATTATTAGCCATAACCGCATTATAAAATGCCGTTATGGCTATCATGACTATATGACAGAGTTAAAATAACTAAAAATCAAAATAGAATTATTGTAATAAAGAAAGTACAGATTGAGGTACTTGGTTAGCTTGTGCTAATACTGAAGTACCTGCTTGTTGTAAAATTTGACCTCGAGTCATGTTTGATACTTCTGTTGCATAATCCGCATCTTCAATACGGCTACGTGCAGAGCTTAAGTTATTTACAGTATTATTAATATTATTAACTGTTGATTCGAAACGGTTTTGTACAGCACCCAATTGACCACGTAATGCATCAATATTTGATAATGCCTCATCAATTGTTTTTAATGGATTTTCTGTTACATCTTCACCTGAAACTTTAAACCCCTTTAAGCCAAGTTCAGTACTATCAATTTTTTTCAAATGGATTTCAATGGTTTCGCCGTCATTTGCACCTACTTGAATTTTAAGTGTTTTATCTTCAGATAATACTTTAGAACCATTGAAATCAGTTTGGTTAGAAACACGATCAATCTCATCTAGACGTTGATCAATTTCATTTTGAATTGATACTAAATCACTTTCAGAGTTGGTACCATTTGCCGCTTGAACAGTTAATTCACGAATACGTTGTACGTTGTTGTTGATTTCGTTTAATGCACCTTCAGTAGTTTGTGCAAGTGAAATACCATCATTTGCATTACGAGCAGCTTGTGTTAATCCTTTGATGTTTGATGAAAAACGGTTAGCAATTGCTTGACCTGCTGCATCATCTTTAGCGCTATTAATACGCATACCTGATGAAAGGCGCTCAATAGAAGTACTAAGAACGCTTTGAGAATTGTTAAGGTTATTTTTTGCCATTAAAGACATTGTATTTGTATTAATTACTTGTGCCATTTTTATCTCCAATAATATAAATATTAAAATCAACAAGATATTTAAATTTAATTCAATATTCTTGCTGACAAATAACTTATCGGTAACAAAACAGGGAACTTTAATATTTTTGATGATTATTTTTTTATAGTAGCAGTTTAGTTGCAAATTAAAATAATATTATTAAATAAATCATAGTGTTATTTTTTTAGAAAATTCCCCAATGATTTTTTATTCAAAAAAATAGATTGTTATCAATTTATTAAATAAATATTTAAAAGAAGACTAAATTTTTTTAATTGTCAGCCGATATAAACAATATTGAATAATTGTTATAGGTAGATTAAATCATGGCAATGAGCGCATTAGGCATTGGTTCTGGAATCGATCTTAATGGTATTTTAGATCAACTAGAAGTGGCTGAAAAAACACGTTTAACCCCAATTACAACGCAACAAAAAGCAATTAATGCGAAAATTAGTGGTTTTGGTAAATTAAAAAGTGCATTAACAACATTTAATACTGCAACGGAAAAACTTCAAAAAAAAGAGCTTTTTCAAAGTCGAATAGCAACAGGAAATGACAATTATTTTTTGGTAAAAGCAAATAGCAAAGCAGCATTAGGTAATTATACAGTGACAGTTGATCAATTAGCGACATCTCATGGTATTGCTACATCGACGATCAATGATAAAAATGCTAAGTTAGGTAATGATAACCAAACACGAACTATTACGATTGAACAAGCTAATGGTCAAAAACTTGATGTAACCTTATCTCAGGATGAGACATCTTTGCAATCAATAGCAAATGCCATTAATAATGCCAAAGTTACTAATGAAGATGGAACAACCAGCCCTTCAACAATGAATGCTGCCATTATTCGTTCTGGAGCAGATGGTTATCAATTAGTCATCACATCGAAAGAAACAGGTGAACAACAAAGCATTACTTCTATTTCATCAGATGACGAAATGTTAAATAATGTTATTGGATTTGATATTAATCAATCCAGCAATAGTTATATGACTGAAGTTGCAAAAGCGCAAGATGCTAAATTTTCGTTTAATGGTATTGCCATAACTAGTAATTCTAATACTGTTAAAGATGTGGTTCAAGGTGTGGATATTACATTAAAACAGACCACAACAATTAGTCAGAATCTTGCTATAACAGCGGATAATGAAAAAGTGGAAGAAGCCATTAAAGAATGGGTCGAGGCATTTAATCAATTACAAACAACAATATCAACGTTAACAAAATTCACCACAGAAGAGACAAATTCAAAAGAACTAAACAGCAATAATGGTCCACTTATTGGGGATTCAACATTACGTAATATAGATCAAAGTATCCGCTCAATATTTGCTAAAGGACAAGACGGAGAATTTTCTGTTTTAGCTCAAATCGGCATTAACATGGACAAAAGTGGCATGTTAACGATTAAAGAAAACGAGCTACAAAAGGCACTGAGTGAAAACAGTGAAGCGGTGGCAATATTATTTACTGGTGATGGTAAAACAACGGGTATTGCTAATGAAATTTTTTCTAAAGTGAGTGGATTTATTGATAGTGATGGCATGATTGATTCAGCAACCAATGGCTTAAATTCTACCTTAAAATCATTAGATAAACGGCATGAACAAGTAAGCAGTTCTATTGAGCAAACTATTGAGCGTTACCGAGTTCAATTTACCAAATTGGATATTTTAATCAACTCATTAGATAGTATGAGTAATTATTTAACTACCCAATTTGATATGATGGCAAATTCAAAAAAATAGAGAATAGTAATGTATAAAATGGGATCTCATGCTTACGAGCAAGTGAATTTAGAAACACGTATTAGTCAAGCGTCTCCCCATCAATTGATTGTCTTATTATTTGATGGTGCACTTAACGCAATTAAATTGGCTAGCTTGTATATTCAAAAAGGCAATATTGTCGGTAAAGGTAACGCAATTTCTAAAGCGATTAATATTGTTGATAATGGTCTTAAAAGCTGTCTAGATTTAGAAAAAGGCGGTGAAATTGCCGAAAATTTAGATCGTTTATATCACTATATTAGCCAACAATTGTTATTAGCTAATTTACATAATGATCAAGAAAAACTGCAAACTTGTTACGATTTACTTAACAATATTGCTGAGTCGTGGCGTGAGATTGCTAAGTAAAAAAGGATGATTATGCAAGGAAATAACTTATTAGAACAATACGAACAATTCAACTATGTTGTGGAACAAATGTTGGTTAATGCACAGAATGGAAAATGGGACTTATTGTTGAGTTGGCAGGCAAAATACCTTCAATTATCGAAAGGTATTATGTTGGTTGATGATTTTGCAAAAATTGAAAACTTACCATTGCAACATCAAGACATGATTAGAATGTATATCAAAAATATACTTAGCTATCAGCAGCAGTTAACCCAATTAATGATTACTCGTCATTCTCAGCTTAGAGAGTTGATTGGTAAGCATGCCGATTATCAAACTAAAATTGGTAGCTATCAAAAAATTGCCTGTTTAATGTAAGTTTGTGGATTGCTTTGCTTGAATCTTATTTATCGATAGGAACCAACCAAGCATTCCGTTAAACAGCCTTAATCAATATTGCGATTTAAAATAATTAACTCTTTGTCTTTTGAGTGATTGTTTTCTTCTTTTCCGTAAAAAACAACAGTATAATTGGCATCTTTGGTTTTGACGATCTCACTAATGATTAATTCTTTTGTAGATAATTTAAAAACTTCTTTTGTGTGCAAGTTTATATAACAACCTACGGTTTCTTGATAAAAGGCTTCGATCACCTGATTATTTTGAATTGTAATCCAACCATTACCGATTTCATCAGTGAATCGAATAACAAACGTTTCTGCAGCAACTTTTATCGGTTCCCAAATAGAATAAATTAGCCTTTCCATATCAAACAATAAATTTTGTTCTATTTTTCCTTCGGGTGAAATATTGATTAAATAAAACTTACCTTTTTCATCAATACCTAAGATACTTGATGTATAAGTAAAACTTAAATTCAATACGCAAGTTAGAAAAAAACGTTTTCCTATGTTTATATTTCTTGATTGTAAATCGCTCCCCATTTCATCAATTTGACGATGTAACCAACCATTGTCAACACAAGCAAGTAGATGTATTTGATTATTCAAAGAATCAATAAAAAGTTTGTTATGTTTTGGAAGCGGAATTTTATTGGTATAGGTTTTTTTTATATCATCATTTTTAAATTCAACTGCAATCAATTTATCTGGTTTTGTCTCTGAAAAAAGATCAACATAATGGAAAATAGAAAAATCATGACATATCCCCTTAAAATCGCCGACAATAGGACGTTTGGGCTTTGGATAGGTGATATTTTCTCTATCAAATAATGGAAGCATAATATCTAAATCTTTATCTGGATGGTATACATTAATAGACACATAATACTTACCAGTAGGGCTGACAAAAAATTGGGGGGTAATGCCATCTGATTCATGATAATAATGCGTGTTTTTTTTATCCAGATCAATTACGACATATATAACTTTATAATCATCCCCGTTTTGCGGATAAAAATTAGCAGCAATAACAAGCTTCTCTTGATAACAAATAGCCTCAGTTATAGAAAAACCATCAAGCGATGTTGTCAGAACAATGAGTTGCCCTAATGTTGGGTAATTGAGATGCTGTTCATTTAAAGAAATATTGGTTTTTTTTAGTGTTATCATTTTGGATTTTTAATACATTTCATTGGTTGTTTTTATTAAATGACGGCATTATGTCGTTATTTTTTTTAATAGTACAGTAAAAATGGTAAAGTTTTCTGAGCCATCAGTTGATAACAAAAATAATATATTTAGTAGGGCAACAAGCATCAAAAATATGACCGATGCTTATTTTAAACTTGAATCGTGTGATGAGTTGATTATCGCATTTAGACCAGAATTAATAGTTATCTGTAAAAGTAAAATGCAAAATTTAGAATATAGGAATTGTATTCGATGTCATTAATTAAACATTCATATTCATAATTTCTTGATAAGCAGCAACTAGTTTATTGCGTACTTGAATACCAAACTGCAATGAAACCGATGACTTTTGCATATTAACCATGACTTCATTCAATGAAATATTTGTATCTCCCATTTCAAAAGCTTTTGCTTCATTATTTGCCTGTATTTGTATTTGACTGATGTTATCTAAAGCGGTTTTTAATTCTGAAACAAAGTTTTTATCTGCAAAATGCGTTTTTGGAGATATTGACGTTGATTTATTTAAATCAGTTAGCTCAATTGGATTGAATGTATTGATTGTATTCATTTTGATAACTGCTTTTTAGCTCTTTTGTTACTGTATGGCTAAATTTAACATATAAATAAAAAAACAAAGGGTATAAGTAAGGGAAAAAGTGCACGCTTTTCTCGCCATTGAATTTTTTAAATACATGGATAATAACGAACAGAGTTAATCTAAATAGTTTAGAGTCAGGGTGCCAATGGCTAGTCAAACAGTCAATAATAAAGGTGAATCAATATTAAATAAGTTGCCTTTTATAAATCAACTAAAACAAAACACCAAAATGGCATTGTTAATTGCAGCTGTAATTATAATAGCCATTATTAGTTTTATTTATTTATGGGCTAAAGATGAGTCTTATGCAGTTTTATTCAGTAATTTAAATGATAAAGATGGTGGTGAAATTATTAGCCAACTTGATAAGATGAATATTCCTTATCAATTTTCGTCTTCTGGTTCCACAATCTTAATTCCGCAAGATAAAGTTTACGATACCCGATTACGTATTGCTCAGCAGGGTTTACCAAAAGGTGGGGCAGTTGGTTTTGAATTGCTCGACAAAGAAAGTTTTGGTATGAGCCAATTCAATGAACAAATAAATTATCAACGAGCTTTAGAAGGCGAATTATCCCGAACAATATCCATCATCAGTAGTATTGATGATGCTAGAGTGCATTTAGCAATGCCTAAACCTTCTTTATTTGTCAGGGAAAGGAAATCTCCTTCTGCATCGGTGGCATTAACGTTATTTCCTGGGCGCTCATTATCACAAGGTCAAATCGATGCCATTATCCATTTAATTTCTAGTAGTGTGCCAGAATTACAAGCAGATAAAGTGACCATTATCGATCAGCATGGTCACCTGTTAACTGGTGAAGGTTATCGTGATAGAAACACAAATGTCGCTCAACTCGAATTTGGTGAGCGAATTGAAAATAATATTCGTGAGCGAGTAGAAAAAATCATCACCCCAATTTTGGGTAAAAATAATGTCAAGGTGCAAGTGAATGCTGATATTGATTTCAGTCGACAAGAATCGACATTAGAAACTTATGATCCTAATAGTGATATTGCTAATCAAACTATTCGCAGTAAGCAACAAGTAGAAAATCGTCAATCATCTAAAAGCTATGGTGTAGGTGGTGTGCCAGGAGCGTTGTCTAATCAACCTGTACCTGCATCTAGCGCGCCAATCGATGAACAAGAATCGACTGAAAAACACGATAAGCAAGGAAATTACAGCTTGCAATCAAATAATACCGTTAATTTTGAAGTAAATAGAAAGGTTATACACAGTCAAATACCTGAAGGTCGTATTAAACGTTTATCGGTTGCTGTTTTGGTGAATTATAAATTCGTTACAACCGAGCCAGATAATGTTAAATCTGAAGATGTTGACAGTGACAATGACAATGACAATGACAATGACAATGACAAGTCATCTTCCATAACTGAACAATGGGTAAAACTAGATAGTGATGAACTGAAAAATATTGAAGCATTAGCCCGTCAGGCAATGGGGTTTTCTGATTTACGTGGTGATAGCTTGACTGTTGCAAATTTGAAATTTACCGATCAAACACTTGATGACAACGATAATATGGCATTTTGGAAAACTCCTGAATTTTATGATTCTGCTAAAACAGTAATTAAGTATCTAATTTATATTATTATTTTATGGTTTGCGTGGCGTAAGGTTTTACGTTCGGTATGGATAAAATTACAACGTAAATTCTTTATTGATAATGGAGAATCATTAGTTTCTCAATCTACCGTAGACGATAAGTTAGATTATAAAGCTCACAGTAAACAACAGCAAAAAATATTTGAAGATAATACGCAACAACAACAGCATATACGGAAAATTGTTGAAAAAGAACCGCGTGTAATGGCACTAATTATTCGTAATTGGATAAATAAGGAGGACACTGAGCAATGATATTAAGTGAATCTCAAAAAGTAGCTGCGATTTTAATGGTGTTAGGTGAAGGGTTAGCGGCACAAGTTATGCAACATCTTAACCATAAAGAAGTGCAACAAATTAGTAGTGCGATGATGTCATTACCTCAATTTTCGCAAGAACAGTTGAAAGGTATACTTAATGAGTGCCAAGTTGCTCTTGAAGAATGCGCTGTTTTAAATACCGATCCAGATGGTTACTTACGTTCAATATTGGGTCGATCTCTTGGTAGTGAAAAAGCCGAACGTTTACTGGATGAATTATTAGATACAGGAAAAGAAGAAGCAACCGATGGTCTTGAAATGCTCAACTATGTTGATGCTACAAGAGCAGTTGATTTGGTCAAAAAAGAACATCCACAAATTATTGCAACTATTTTAGTTCATCTAAATCGTGATTTAGCGGCAGAAATTCTAAATCTATTTGATGATGAATTACGAAACGATGTCATGTTACGTATTGCAACTTTTGGAGGAGTAGAGCCTTCTGCACTTCAATTACTCTCAACTTCATTATCGACTTTACTACATGGTCAAAATATCAAAC
Source organism: Gilliamella sp. ESL0232 (assembly GCF_013346885.1). Lineage (NCBI taxonomy): Bacteria > Pseudomonadati > Pseudomonadota > Gammaproteobacteria > Orbales > Orbaceae > Gilliamella > Gilliamella sp. ESL0232. The sequence goes on from NZ_JAAEDW010000008.1 coordinate 123,991, forward strand.
TTAATAATCTTGGTGGTATACGTACTGCAGCAGAAATTATTAACTTAATGAAAACACAGCAAGAAGAGCAAGTTATTAATGCATTGCGTGATTATGATGGAGAGTTAACCCAAAAAATTATTGATGAAATGTTCTTGTTTGAAAATCTTGTCGAAGTGGATGATAGAAGTATTCAACGCTTACTTAAAGAGGTCGATAATGAAATATTAATAATTGCGTTGAAAGGTGCATCAGTTGAATTACGAGAAAAACTATTGAGTAACATGTCACAGCGAGCGGCATCTATCTTACGTGAAGATTTAGAAAATCGACCTCCTGTGCGTTTATCTCAAGTTGAAACCGAACAGAAAAAAATATTGGCTATTGCTCGTCGATTAGCAGAAAGTGGTGAAGTGATCCTAAGTAGCGGTGATGATGAATATGTGTAATCGGCCAGATAGATTAAATTGGGAACCATTAAGTTTTCAAGATTTCTCTTTACCCGAATTACCGAAATTAAGTAAAAATGAAGTTGCTATAAATGTTGAAACTGATGAGCCTGAAACAGAACTAACTGCTACCGAGATAGATAATGTTGTAATTGAACCAGAGTTAAATCAGGCACAACAGTTAGAGCAATTAAAAGAAGAGGTAAAAAAACAGGCTTATCAGGACGGTTTTAATTTAGGTCAACAAGAAGGTTTCAATGTAGGTAAACAGGCTGGTTATGATGAAGGATATCAAATTGGTGAGCAAGAAGGGCGCCAGTTCATTGAACAACAACTTAATGAAGAAAAATTAAATGCCGTTCAAGCTATAGCTAATTTAATAACCAATTTTCAAAATTCGATCAACGAAATTGATGAATTAATTGTTCCTAAACTGCTTGATTTAGCATTGATTGCTGCGCAAAAAACAATAGGCACGATACCAAAAGCTAAGCAAAAACAGCTTATATATACCATAAAAACATTAGTTGAACAGTGCTCAGTTTTGTCTGAACCTATTGCATTGCACCTAAATCCAGCTGATTTACTGTGGTTAGAACCCATGCTGAATGATGAAATCAGTCAACATCATTGGCAATTTATTGCCGATCCTAACGTAGAACAGGGTGGATGCAAGATATTTACCGAAACTAATGAAATTGATGCAAATATCGAGCAACACTGGCAAATAATGTCTGATAGCCTAAAAGAGGACAATCATTAACGTGAGATATTCTGCAAAGTGGCTAAATAAAATTGACCAAGCTACACAACAACTTGAATCACTATCACTAATTCGCCAATATGGAAGATTGGTCAAAGCGTCGGGACTTGTGCTAGAAGCTATTGGACTAAAGTTACCTTTGGGATCTAACTGCTTGGTTGAACGACAAACCGATGGTCGAATTGAACCTGTTGAGTGTGAGGTAGTTGGATTTAGTGATAAAACACTTTATTTAATGCCATTTGAATCAACTGACGGTATTTTATTAGGGGCTCGAGTCTATACTAAGCAATATGATCTAACACATTTTAACCATAAAGTATTACCTATGGGAATGGGATTATTAGGTCGAGTGGTTGATGCTATGGGAAATCCCTTGGATGATAAACCATTACCTGAGCATATTGAGTATGCTGGATTAGCCAATAAATCCCTCAATCCACTACAACGGACTCCTGTTCATCAGGTTCTTGATGTTGGTGTTAGAGCTATAAATGCCTTGCTAACCGTTGGCAAAGGGCAACGAATGGGCTTATTTGCTGGATCAGGGGTTGGTAAAAGTGTCTTACTAGGCATGATGGCTCGTTATACGCAAGCGGATATTATTGTTGTCGGTTTGATTGGTGAACGAGGTCGAGAAGTTAAAGACTTTATCGAAAATATTTTAGGTGAAGAAGGATTGGCTCGAGCGGTTGTTATAGCAGCACCAGCGGATGTTTCGCCATTATTACGCTTACAAGGAGCGGCATATGCAACAAAAATTGCTGAAAACTTTCGTGATAAAGGCTTTAACGTTTTATTGATTATGGACTCTTTAACTCGTTATGCTATGGCACAACGAGAGATTGCTTTAGCAATTGGTGAACCCCCAGCAACTAAAGGTTATCCTCCATCAGTCTTTGCAAAGTTACCCGCATTAGTTGAAAGAGCTGGCAATGATGAAGAAGGGAAAGGCTCAATTACTGCATTTTATACGGTATTAACCGAAGGTGATGATCAACAAGATCCGATTGCAGATTCGGCCCGAGCAATTTTAGATGGACACATTGTTTTATCTCGATCTCTTGCTGAATCAGGACATTATCCAGCTATTGATATTGAGGCTTCAATCAGTCGCGTAATGACAGATCTTACTGCCCCTGAAGATGAAAAAAAATCTAGATTATTTAAACAATTATTTTCAAGTTTTCAACGAAACCGTGATTTGATTAATGTTGGTGCTTATGTATCTGGCACAGATCCATTATTAGACAGAGCAATAACGCTATATCCTGCTATGCAAAAATTTTTACAACAAGGTATTAATGAACATTGCTGTTATCAAGACGCTTATCAACAATTAGCGGCCATTGTTGAGCCACAATTAGCTCGTTAGGGAAATATCATAATGAATAAAAATCCTTCGCAACTTGCATTTTCAACATTAAAAAAATTGGCGCAAAAGTCGGTAGACGATAACTTGATAAAACTAAAAAAAGCAAATGAAAATCATCAAAATGCACAATCACAGCTAAATGTTTTAAATAATTATTATGTTGAATATCAACAAAAATTAAATAATGCCTTATTTGAAGGTATTAAAGGTAGCGAGTTAAACAATTTTAAATCGTTTATTGCTTCAATTGAACAAGGTATTGAGCAACAAAAAAAACTATTGTTATCGTTAGATATTAAACAAAAGCAAATTACAAATCAGCTTAATCAATTACAAAAAAGCTTAAACACATATACCACACTATTAAATAAGCAGTATAACCAATATTTGCAACGACAAAATCGGTTACAGCAAAAACTGACAGATGAATTTGCGCAGTTACAATTAGCAAGGAGAGTATTAAATGAATGTTAATCTTATCAATGGATTGAACCCTACTGTTTCTCATCAATCAGATCTTGTTGAAACCGATTTAACGAATAATGGTAATGATTGCTTTCAACAATTATTACAACAAAGTGAAAATCAAACCGAACATAATAAAAAAACAGTTAATGCCAAATTAAAAGGTATTGATGATGCGCAAGAAGATAATGATCATAATGTTGAAATGTTAATTACGGAAATTTATCCCTTTAATATACAAACACCAATAGCACAAGATAGTGATATAAAAATAGATCAAAATACTGAAACATTAAATGTTAATTTATTCGGTGGATCATCAGAAGTGGTAATCGATGAGCAAGCAACGCAGTTACTTACTTCTATTTATGACAGTGAAGATTTAATTAATAAAGTAACATCACAAACAGGAATAAAAACTAAACCTGTGGATAAAGGAATGACAAATATTAAAGATAATATTAATAATTTTGCTAATTCAAAAAATGAATCGCATAAAGCTAGTGAATTTATGCAGAAAGTAGTGATGAATCAAGTCCAATTAATAAATAATTACGATGATGAAGGACAAATGGCTACTAATCAAGAACCATTTTTGTTAACCAACACCAATGGACAAAACCAGCTATTATCACAAACTAGTATTAGCGCAAGATCAGCGACAATAAATTTATCTACACAAAATATTATGCAGTGGCAAACTTCATTAACTGAACAAATTATTATGTTTAATCGTCAAGGTATTCAAACTGCCGAAATAAAATTACATCCACAAGAGTTAGGCTCAATGTACATTAAGCTTGCAATGAATGATGATAAAATGAATCTTCATATGATGGCTGCACATAGTGCTGTTAAAGGTATGTTAGAATCGGCTTTACCTTTTTTAAGAACATCATTAGAAGATCAAGGTATTACACTAGAGCAAACAAATATCGGTGATTTTTCAATGATGAATGATTCAAAACAATCTGATACACCGCAACAAACAAAAAGCAATCAAACCCAGAAAGTCGTATCACTTGATGTAATAGACGATAGTATTGAGCAATCTCTAGTTGAAAGTCGATCAATTAAATCTAGACTTAGTATATTTGCTTAACTAATAAGATTATTATTTTTTGAGCAATTTTATGTTTTAAATCAATTGAAACGTTTAAATAGGTAATGTTTTGTTGCCTATTCTTCAAATCAATTTAAAAAATATGATTTATTATTCTTGTAACTATACCTAATTAATGGGTTATAAATCTTTTTAAATTTATAGAGACAAGAATAAATATGCCTACCACGAAAAAAAAAGTAAGTGTTTTAAATCTGATTCTTATTCTTATTACGTTGTTAGCGATAAGTGTTGCGGCCTATTTGTGGTTTCAAAATCACTCACAAAGTACAACTAAAGCACAAGAAGAACCCGAAGTTACGTCACCGGTATTTTTAACATTAAAACCGTTTACTATTTCATTACCTGTCTCAGAAGATAATATCGAAACTAATAAAATTATTTATATTGGAATAGTTTTGCGTATTGCCGATGAAAACCAAAGAACAGTGCTATTAGATTATTTACCTGAAGTAAGAAGTGACGTACTACTTTTAACTTCAAAACAGCATGTTAACAAACTAAAGCAAGAATCGGGGAAGATCGATTTACAAGAGCAGATAAAAACTACCTTATCAAGACAATATGATGCAAAACATTGGGTAAAAGTTGATGAAGTTCTATTTACTGATTTTATTATACGGTGATTATTATGCCCGATAAGATAGAGCCCACAACAGATTTAAATGAAAATAGTGCTGCAGAACAACTATCTGATAGTTTTGTTAACGATGGTGACGATAGCAGTATTGATGCTTCTTCTTTTTCGTTACCTTCTGGTAAAAAGGTTGATGTTAAACCTTATGATTTATCGGTAAAACATCGTTTTATTCCTGAACGATTAACCGCATTAGAAATCATTAATGAACGTTTTGCTCGTCAGTTTAGAATTGGGCTATTTAATCGATTGCGTCGCAATGCCGATGTAGTTGCATCGCATATTGAACCACAAACATTTGAGGAATTTTCTAATATTTCATCAGAAAACCATTTAAATTTAGTTCATCTTAACCCATTAAGAGGTTCAAGCTTATTTTCATTTTCGCCTGAATTAGTCTTTATTATCGTTGATTCATTATTTGGGGGAGACGGGCATACAACTAAAATAAAAACACAAGGACGAGAATTTACCCACACCGAACAGCAAATCATAAAACGAGTATTAGAATTAGCATTAGTTATTTATCAAAATGCATGGGCTGATGTATACCCAATTGAAACTGAATATATTCGCTCTGAAATGCAAAGCAAATTTACCAACATTACCAGTTCGCCTGATGATGTTGTGCTAACAACAAACTTCAAAGTCGAAGTGGGTCATAGCAAAGCGACATTTTGCATTTGTATCCCTTATTCTATGGTTGAACCAATCAAAGAGTTGCTAATAAAGCCACCTATCGAAGAACAGACTTATCAAGACGATAATATCTGGATGAGTTCATTAACCACTGGAATTAAACAATCATCTGTCGAATTAGTTGCCAATTTTACCCATATTCATACAACCGTTGAAAAACTGTTAGCGTTAAAAGTTGATGATATTTTAACAATTGAAAAACCAACAAATATAGATGTAACAGTTGGTGGTGTACCGGTATTAAAAGGCCATTACGGTAAAGTAAATAAACAGTATGCAATTCAAGTAGAACAGGTCATTAATCCTGTGATAGAACAACTGAATGAGGGAGTGTTCAATGACTGACATTATACCAAATAACGGCGAAGACCAAGAAGAAAAAGTAATGAGTGATGAACTCATCACTAAAGAGGCTATTTTTGAAACATTATCTCCTCAACAAACAAAAGATAAAAAGCAAGATATTAATCTTATATTAGATATACCTGTTGATTTAAGCGTTGAACTTGGTCGAACAAAAATAGCTATTAAAGATCTATTAAATCTAACCCAAGGTTCGGTAATTGCATTAGATGGGCTTGCAGGAGAACCATTAGATATATTAATTAACGGTTATTTAATAGCTCAAGGCGAAATTGTGGTAGTTGGCGATAACTATGGTGTACGTATCACCGATATTATTACTCCATCAGAGCGTGTAAGAAGATTAAGCCGTTAATGACAATAAAGCAACCTAATTTGATTCAACCTACGGTTGGTGCAACCAATACTAATACCTTATCGCCATCGTCTTCTGATTTAAATATTTATACTGAAATTGGATCGTCAATGGGATTAACGCTTATTGTGATCATCGGTTTTATTTTATTGCTAGGATGGCTCGCAAAACGAATGGGTTGGAAAAAAACGACCGAACAATGGATTGATGTCAAAGCCACATATAACATTAATCCTAAAGAACGTATTATGGTTATTCACGTTGATAACCAATTATTAGTGGTAGGTGTTACTCCTCAACAAATGACATTGTTACATACTATCAATGAAGAAAGAACCAAAGTGTTACTTTCGCAAAATGGAGCAGATAAAAATCTTACGAAAATTAACTCATTTCAACAGATATTACAATCCGCTTTAAAAGTGAAAAAGGAGTAACAACAAGTGCGATTAAATTTAACTATTTTGCTAAGTTTATTGCTATTTAGCTTATCTAGCCATGCTGAAACTTCATCTTTAACTAACATAAATCAGTCCCTAACAGGTGGGCAAAATTGGTCGTTACCAGTTGAAACATTAGTCTTTTTAACATTGCTCACTTTTATACCAGCAATATTATTATTGATGACCAGCTTTACACGAATCATCATTGTGTTAGGTCTGTTGCGTAATGCCCTAGGTACGCAATCAGCACCGCCGAATCAAGTTATTTTGGGAATTTCGCTTTTTATGACATTTTTTATTATGTCGCCAGTCATTGATAAAATTTATCAAGAAGCGTATATGCCATATTCACAAAATCAAATCACCATGCAAGAAGGATTAACAAAAGCAACTAAACCATTACAAGAATTTATGCTTACCCAAACGCGAGAAAATGACCTAGCGTTATTTGTTAACATGTCTCACCAAAACGACATTCAAACACGGGAAGACGTTCCTTTAAAAGTATTAGTTCCTGCTTTTGTGGTGAGTGAATTAAAAACAGCGTTTCAAATTGGTTTTACAATTTTTATTCCATTCTTAGTAATTGATCTAGTGGTAGCAAGCACGCTTATGGCATTAGGAATGATGATGGTGCCACCAGCGACAGTATCATTACCATTCAAATTAATGTTATTTGTCTTGGCAGATGGTTGGCATTTATTACTTGGATCATTAGCACAAAGCTTTTTTAGTTGAGTCGCACTATGTCATCTGAATATATCAGCACGTTAGCCATACAAGCGATAAAAGTTTCGGCATCATTAGCTGGACCGTTATTATTAGCCGCATTAGTAACAGGGTTAATCATTAGTTTATTACAAGCTGCGACGCAAATTAACGAAATGACATTATCATTTATTCCCAAGATCATAGTGGTCATTGTGGTTTTAATAATATTGGGGCCATCAATGCTATCAACCATGATCGACTATATCCAAACCGTTATTACAGATATTCCTAACTTAACCCGTTAAATGTAATGGAATTTGATATCAACAATTTATTTAATATCGATTTCTTTTCTTGGATTAGGGACTATTTTTTCCCTTTTGTTCGTATCTTAGCGTTGATCATGGTAGCGCCCATTTTTGGCGAAAAGGAAACGCCTAATCGAGTTAAAATTGGCCTAGCGCTACTCACTACGATTGTACTGCCACATCCACATATTGATGACAATATAAAAATATACTCATTTATAGGAATATGGATTATTGCACAACAAATAATGATTGGAATACTTATTGGTTTTACCATGCAGTTGGCATTTATGACAGTGCGATTTTCAGGAGAATTAATAGGGATGCAAATGGGGCTAGGAATGGCGACCTTTTTTGACCCTATTGGCGGTCCATCAACATCAGTATTATCGCGCTTAATTAACATCATTGCTTTATTAATATTTCTCAGTCTTGATGGCCATTTATGGTTGTTATACGGCATATCAAATAGTTTTGATATTATTCCGATTGCAGTAATGCCATTACAAGCGAATGGATACTTAGCATTAATTGAAGTCAGCAAACTATTATTTATCAACGCAATCATGTTAGCACTTCCTTTAATGACATTGCTATTAATCATCAACATATCATTAGGACTACTTAACAGAATGACGCCACAGCTATCTATATTTGTGGTTGGTTATCCAGCGACCCTATTTTTAGGGCTAATCATGCTAACTTATTTAATTACAACATTACCCGCATTTACTGAATTTATTTTTGAACAAATGTTTGAGCGAATTTCTAGTATTTTATGGTATTTAACTCGGTGATACTTGCTAGCAAAAAAAACATTATTAAATTATTATTAGATGTTTAATACTCACTATTCCATCGTTGAATGAGAATTTATTTGGAAAATAAACAATGATAAACTAAGCACTGGAAGCAAGTCTTGTTTATTATTCTAATTATTTACTTGCTCAATGATGATGGATTAACAATTGACTATGAGCAAAGAACAAGAATTAATAAAGCAGGCAGAAAGACTCGCTTCACTTCCTGATTGCGCAGAACCTTTTGAGCAACTTAAGGCTTTACTGAAAGATGAAACCGATCTTGAAATGAGGTCTCGGGTTATTACATTTTTCTATATAGCATTTGAAGAAGCATTATGTTCAAAGGATCATTTTAATATGCTTAATAATAAAGTCAGCAAGCTTATTAACACTTATCCACTGCCTGATGATGCTGAGGAGCAATTAGACCATATAATAGAACAGACTGATAACGCATATGAAAGATTACTATTAGGTCGGGCTTACGAAGCACTCTTTATTCAACGTTATCACTAATCAAATCGAACAATATTGTTATTTTAGCTCGCTAATTGCAGAAAATGGTTGCAAAGTAACGATGTAATTTGTACTTGTTTTTTGTGGCTATTGAGCAAATTTACATTTTAATATATTGATTTATCTATAAATTAACAAAAAACCGTCAAATAAAAATTTAAATAAAATCAATGCCCTACCTGACTGTTTTTTATTGTGTGATACATATTATTAAGTAATTATCTAAAAATAAACATATTAACAAACTAGATAAACCATTTTATATAGTAGATTAGTTAACTCATATTATTAAAAGCTTGGTTTCAATAGGTGATCCTTTGATTAAAGGAAGTCCTTAACAAAATTTTACAAAAGAGTGGAGATAAAAGAGTTTTTTCTCTAAAATACTTTTAATACTATGTTATTTATATGGTATGTGTCATTCTTTAGTTGTTAAAAATAATTTAACTATTTATATTTTATAAATTTATTGATGGAAATAAGTATAAGGAATAATAAAAATATGATAAGATATGGTCTGAAATCGAGCATCGAGCATCGAGCATCGAGCATCGAGCATCGAGCATCGAGCATTTTGGAGTATTGGTGACTTTGTTAATTGTTTTTATTTAATTTTACAGCAAAGCACTTTATATTTAGCATTACCTTTTTATTTTAAACTCTCCCACTGTAAATCTAACCACATTGGCAAAATAATAGCATCTATAGCCAATTTAAAACTAAAATTTACTCAAAAAAGCTTAATATTATTATCACAATTGATAATAGCTGGGGCACCTCATGCCATACTCACTGCTACGTCGAACCATATTATAATAGGTAATGCCCCACAAGTGCTGGCGTTATCGAGTGCAGATAAACATGGTTTTACTGTCAACGGTGTTTTTTACAGTGAGGCGAGTGGCACTATAAAATCTAGTGAAGTGAAAGAATTTGATGGTAATTTAACGCTGAATGATTTTAAAGTGGCGATTTATACTTCAACAAACTTAGATAAAGTTGAAAATTACAGTGATATAGATGGTGATAGTGCCGATCCACAGGAGCCATTTAAAGTGCAAATGACCAATTATTGGTGGTATGACAATAATGGCGTTAGGATAATGGGTGATGATAAGAAAAAAATGATAGGTTGTGGAAGTGGTTTTTCAATGCCATTAAAGCTCATCATTAAAACTGATGTTAAAGCACAATCAGAATATGGTATTCCCAATGAAAGTGAATCTGTTACATTAGCTAAAACTTATCAAATCGCCGCAAAATCAGAAATTTGTTATGCTAAACCGAATGCGACAATTACCCACCAAAATGCTCAATGGCATGGTTTTGATAAAAATGGAAATTCTCAAAAATGGAATCTCGAAAGTAGTATAATAAACCCTGAGTATGGTGGTGGGCGTACAAATGATTATGTGTTGAATTTTGGTTTTAAGGCTAAACCAACCGTTTCATCAAAAACCTTTCCAACAACAGGTTTTCCTGGGGCTAAATTCCAATTAGTAATGACTGGTGTACAAACAGATTATGAGTTTTCAGTTATTACTGGATCGAAAGATATTATTGATATTGACTCGTTAGGATTTATTACTCTAAAGAAAAAACCATTAGGCGAATTAACAGTACAGGCGACATTAAAGAGAGATAAATCTGTTAAGCATAATTATAGTTTTAATCCAACAAATATCTGGGCTATTCCTCAAAGTGATTTTAGGGATTATTGGGATATTGCTCAAGCAAAATGTGGTGGTGCTTTTAATATATTAAGTCGAGACGAATTGACTAATTCTCCACAAAGAAAAGCACCAATGTATTGGAATTTTAAAGATAATAATTATTCCCGAGCAATTGGTGGAGGGTTGACCGCTGAATGGGGACAAATGAATCAAACAAGCTATCCAAGTTCTGATTGGCGTGATGCTCATTATTGGACAAGAGATAACTATTCACCCGAACGGCACTTTGTTGTGCATACTGTCAATGGTGGGGTGGGGTATGATAGTTATGAAAATAAGATAGGAAAAATTAACTATATTGCTTGTAAAGGTTAAATGTGTTTATATTTTAATTGCTTTGTTGATAACTTGAAGAAGCAAAGTTGGTGTTTAAAAATTAACATTAATAATTAAGGGAATGCCATTAAATATTCCCTTAATTTGATAATTTTGTTTAACACCTAACTCTTTTTTATACAATGTTCCAAGGCTGTTTTTTGTACATGGATTATCATTGTCTTTAATTATTTTTTGAAAAAGGTTATACACAACATGATAATTAACTAAGCTTTTTTTACAAAGCAGGCTTTTAGCATAATTTTCATGCCATCAATTTTGCAGTCGATTTCGTGATCACCTTCGACTAAACGAATGCCTTTGGCTTTAGCGCCTTTTTTCAGCACCGTTGAAGATCCTTTCAATTTTAGATCCTTAATCAAAATAATATCGTCGCCATCAGCAAGTAAATTACCATTGCTATCTTTTACCTGTAATCCAACATCAGAAGACACAGCCTCGTTTGGATCCCATTCGTGGGCACATTCAGGGCAAACACAAAAGCTGCCATCATGATAAGTGTGTTCAGATTGGCAAACAGGGCAATTAGGTATAGATTCCATAGCTTATAACTCTTATAGATTAAATAAAATGGCGTTTACTATAGCAAAAAAATGCTATTAAGTCATGGATGTTGTCTATTCGCTATTGTTAGGATCTAAAATAGCGATATACAAAAATATAGGAAGTATTAATTATGTTTCTGTAAAGGTTAATGATTAAGTCTTAATATTAATAAGCAAATATGTGATTTTAAGTAATGGATTCGTTATCTTATATTATTAAAAAATTTAGAGCAATGGATGATCTTTTATTAAAGAAAGAGCTTAACAAAACTTTACAAAAAAACAGGTGAAAAATGAGGGTTTTATTCTAAAATAGAGTAGCATAGTTATATACTACTTTATGCTAAAATTACTAAAAACAACATTAACTGTTTATTTTATAACAATAAATTTAAGAAAATAAGTATGAGGAATAATAAAATTATGATAAAATATGGACTTAATCGGGCATCGGGCATCGGGCATCGGGCATCGGGCATCGGGCATCGGGCATCGGGCATCGGGCATCGGGCATCGGGCATCGGGCATCGGGCATTTTGTTAATCGTTTTATTTCACCTTTAATATTACGGCAAAACGTTTTATTTTTACTGTTATCTTTTTGTTTTAAACACTTCCATTGCAAATCTCACTTTGTTGTCAAAATAACGACACTCACAGCTCACTCAAAACCGAAACTTACTCAAATAATGGGTTTAATCTTATTATCACAATGGATACACGTTGGCTCAGCTAATGCAATACTAACAGCAACTTCGAATCAGATTATTACAGGGAATGCTCCGCAAGTGCTGGCGTTATCGAGTGCAGATAAACATGGTTTTACTGTCAACGGTGTTTTTTACAGTGAGGCGAGTGGCACTATAAAATCTAGTGAAGTGAAAGAATTTGATGGTAATTTAACGCTTAACGATTTTAAAGTGGCGATTTATACTTCAACAAACTTAGATAAAGTTGAAAATTACAGCGATATAGATGGTGATAGTGCCGATCCACAGGAGCCGTTTAAGGTTGAATCGACTAATTATTGGTGGTATGACAATAATGGTGTAAGAATAATAGGTAATGATAAGAAAAAAATGATAGGTTGTGGTAGTGGCTTTTCAATGCCATTAAAGCTCATCATAAAAACCAATGTTAGTGCTCATTCAGCATACGGAATTCCTGATAAAGGCGAGCAGATTACCCTAGCTAAAACTTATCAAATCGCACCAAAATCGCAAATTTGTTATGCTAAACCGAATTCTACTATAGTGCATCCAGAATACCAATGGATTGGAGTTGATTTAAAAACAGATGAATATTATTTTAATCGACCTGAATATGCTAATCGCCACCCTCTAGTTGGTGGTGGTTATACTAAAGATTACGTACCAAATTATGGTTTTAAAGCACAGCCAATAGTTTCATCAAACACATTCCCAACAACAGGGTTTCCTGGTGCTAAATTTCAATTAGTGATGACAGGAGCACAAGATGATTATCATTATCAAGTGATCAATAACCCAGGAGGAGGGGTTGCAATTGATCAAAATGGTGTAGTAAAACTTAATAGTAAACCCTCAGGAACTGTTACAGTGAGGGCAACTTTAAAAAGAGATAATTCTGTCATTCATGATTACCGTTTTAACCCAACTTCTATTTGGGGGGTGCCGAAAAATTTTAGAGGATCGTTTAATGCTGTACAACAGCATTGTGGAGGTTTACAAAATATGATGAGTCGAGCCCAATTAACAAATTCGCCACGATATGAAGGTCAAGGGGCAGAATTAACTGGATTGTCTAATAGCTATACTCGTGTAATAGGTGGCTCTATTTTGGGTGAATGGGGGTGGACAACTAAATCTTCTTACCCTGATTCAGAATGGCAAGAATATTATGCTCCGCCTGATTTTACCTCTAGATATTGGACATCGGATTCTTCGGTGATTGAAGGTGTACAGCTTCCATATGTTGTACATAACCATGATGGTTTTACTAGCACGTTTACAACTGAAGCTCCTTGGTTAGGTTACGCTATTTGTAAAGGATAGAAAATATTTTAAATGTGATATTATTTATTCAGTAAAGGAGCATTTATAAAATAGGATTGTTGTAATAAAATAATGGGTTATTTATATTTCATGATTAAAATAACCCACTCAAACACATAAAGGCGTTTTACCAGAAATAGCTTTATGTATAACCATATTATAAATGTGAATAAGTAGCTTAGACTTTTGTTTTCTATTTTCTGTATTGTTAAATATTTTTTATATCATGCCACATTGCAATTAAAGTATGTATCATGCTTTCGGTTTTTCATTCGTTTATTGGTGGGCTGGTTTTGTAAATTTTGATTAATAAAATGGTTATCAAACGTTTTAATGAATAGGGACTGTTGATCTTTGCTGTACATAAATTACTCAACAATACATTGGCAGCCACATTAACATAAATGCCAGTGATACCATACTGGCATAATTCCTTTCTAACTTATCGTATCTAGTTGATATTGA
>NZ_JAAEDW010000009.1:0-122601 GCF_013346885.1 Gilliamella sp. ESL0232
TTAAGCCTGCCGCCAGCGTTCAATCTGAGCCATGATCAAACTCTTCAATTTAAAGTTTGATGCTCAATAACTGTCTCTGACATATTCAAATGAATCTTCAGTGTCACTTATCAAGACTTAATTTTTTAGTCCGTAGACTTTAATCTTTCGTCTCGCAAGTGCCCACACAGATTGTCTGTTTCTTCTTTTTAAAGAGCTAACAGCTTATATCCCTCATCAACCTTCGTTGATTTAGTTCGCTGTCTCAAGGGTTGCGTATACTACGCTAACCTTTTTTATTCGTCAAGATCTTTTTTAAAATTTTTGATCTCACTTAATCACCAACTCTTCGTCTGCTTGTCGCTGACTGCGTGTCAGTGGATGCGTATTATAGGGGTTTAAAAAAATTATACAAGAGATCATTACGCATTTTTTCTTGTTTGCATTTTTTTTGCTCAAGACGAGCTAAAAACAAACTAAGTTGAATTGTTGTAAAACCAAATTCTAATATTTAATATCTTTGGTAGGTCGATTATATTTCTTATAACAAACAAAATAGCTTTAAATTAAACACTCTTTATTAAGTTAGAATAAAAAGTACTTTTTACATTCGCTCATCCAGCTATCATATTACCTTTATATAAGAAACCTCATCTTTCTATGACGGCTTTGATTATTGATAGTATGGCTCTTGATTTTGAGTACTTCTTAATAATGGAGGTAAAAAGTGCTTTAAGTCATAGTCTAGCTGGTATTTTTCTATTTGATTTACCAATGACTTTAGTTATTGCTTATATTTTTCATTTTATCATTCGAAATGTTTTAATTAAAAATTTACCTAATTTCTTTTATAAGTGATTTGCTAATTATTTAACTTTCAACTGGAATAAATATTGCTGTTAGCATTGGTTAAGTTTTTTAACATCGGCAATTATTGGCATAATTTCTCATATTAGGTGGGACTCTTTTACTCATCCGTCAGGTTGTTTTGTTCAACTTTTTAGTTTATTACAACATGGTAGTTCATTAATTGGTATGAGTTTTGTGGGACTATTTATTATTTACCGATTGTAACATCTAAACAAAATAAAATTGGTTTTCCATACTGGAGCTTAGTAACACTTATTACTTTGCTTATTTTTGGCAACTATTCTTTTTCTACAAATCAGCTAGATATAACTGTTGTTACTTTTATTAGTGCCTGTTTTATTGGATTAACCATTACTCCACTGATACTTAAAAGTATAACTTTAATACAGCGTTTAATCTAAACACTGTATTAGTTAAAACAACAATCAAGATTGGTTTTTTATTCTTTTTGGTAGATCAGCCAAACTATCAATAATCAAATCAGCTTGTTCTAATGCCTCTTCTGTTATGGTATCACCCGTTTTTACTAACACAGTTTTTTTAACGCCAGCTTTTTTACCCGATAATAGGTCAGACACTCTATCTCCAACCATATAGGAATTAGCAATATCAATTTTTAGTTCTTTAGCTGCTGTTTGAATCATACCTGGACTTGGTTTGCGACATTCACAAGTATCCATTAACGGATCGTGAGGGCAATAATAGACACCATCTAAATCAACACCACGATCTTGCAAAGACCAATCCATCCATTCAGTCAAAGTATGAAATTGTTCTTCTGTAAATATATTTCTAGCAATACCTGATTGATTGGTTGTAATGACTAATAAAAAACCCATTTTCTTGAGCTCTTGCATTGCCTCAATAACACCGTCAATAAAGTGGAACTTATCAATTGTATGTACATAATTATAATCTATATTAATAGTACCATCTCGATCTAAAAAAATTGCTGGCTTCATATTTACTTTTTTTCCTTTTAATTTTAGATATTACTCTAATTCATATAGCATATTATTGATTGACTTAGATGTCTAGACGTCTTAATATTCATTTATTCATCTTTTGTTTTTATATATTATGATACAACTACAACATATTTCGAAAACATTTGAGCATAATAAAACCCCAATTTATGCTTTAAAAGACATTAATATCCATGTTCCCCAAGGGGGAATTTACGGTGTTATTGGCAAATCAGGGGCTGGGAAAAGCACACTTATTCGCTGCATTAACCTACTAGAAAAGCCGACTAGTGGGAAGATCTTCTTTGATAATCAAGAGATCACTAATCTATCTAATAGAAAATTAATTGAAATACGCCGAAAAATTAGTATGATTTTTCAACATTTCAATTTACTTTCCTCACGTACTGTATTTGATAATATCGCTTTCCCTCTAGAACTCAATAAAACGCCTAAAATAGCAATTAAGCAGAAAGTAAATGAGCTTATGGAATTAGTCGGATTGACAGAGAAAGCGAATGTTTATCCAACTAATTTATCTGGAGGACAAAAACAACGTGTTGCTATTGCGAGAGCTTTGGCAAGTGACCCCAAAGTATTATTATGTGATGAAGCAACCAGTGCGCTTGATCCTGAAACAACACGTTCAATTTTGTCATTACTAAAAGATATTAACCAAAAATTAGGATTAACAATTTTATTAATTACTCATGAAATGGATGTAGTAAAACAAATTTGTGATCAAGTAGCTGTTATAAGTGATGGCGAACTAGTTGAACAGTCATCAGTAGGCGAAATGTTTTCTCATGCTAAAACAGATATTGCACGACAATTTATTCAATCAACCTTACACCTTAGTATTCCAAATGATTATTTAATAAGGCTATCATCTGAACACAAAGAAGGACTCAATCCGCTATTACGTTTAGAATTTACAGGAGTCTCCGTTGATTTACCATTATTATCTCAAATCGCTAAAGAATTCGAAATTGATAGTAACATTATCAGTGCACAAATGGATTATGCTGGAGGAGTCAAATTTGGCTTAATGTTAGCAGAAATGAAAGGAAAACAAAAAAGTATGGCATCAGCAATTCAATTCTTAGAAAAAAATAATACTAAAGTAGAGGTGCTCGGCTATGTTTGATTTTATTCCTTCATTTAAACCTTTTGAATCATTATTTCGATATTTAACTCAATATAATTTTTGGGCTGACTTTGTTGCTTTTTGTTCATCATTTAATGGTTTTAATGAAGCAATGCTGTTCAAAATGGCACAAGCAACAGATGAAACTCTATTTATGGTCATCTTATCAGGTTTTTGGGGAACGATAATTGGATTACCCGTTGGTATATTACTTTATACGACGCGTAAAGGACAAATATTGGATTGTTATGTCGCTAATAGCATTATTTCTTTTATTACTAATGTATTTCGTTCAATCCCTTTTATCATATTAATTGTATGGATTATTCCTTTCACCACAATTTTAATGGGCACCTTTATAGGTAAACAAGCTGCAGTGGTACCATTAAGTATTGGTGTATCGCCATTAATTGCACGTATGATAGAAAATGCATTATTAGATGTTCCCAAAGGATTAATAGAGGCTGCACGCTCAATGGGTGCAACACCACTACAAATTATATATAAAGTTTTATTACCTGAGTCATTGCCTATAATTGTCAATAGTATGACAATTACTTTAATTACTTTGACAGGATATATTGCAATGGCTGGAGCTGTTGGCGCAGGAGGCCTTGGGCAACTTGCTATTCAATATGGTTACAACGGCTACAAGCCAGCTATAATGAATACTGTTTTAGTTATATTAATTATTATTGTCTTTATTATTCAATTTATTGGCAATATGATTGTTAAACGCGTCACGCATCATTAATTTTGGAGAAATATATGTCTATTAAAAAGCTAGCACTTATTACCACATTGGTAAGTGCATTTTTTCTAACTGGCTGTGATAATAATAAACAAACAGCCACAACAGATAACAAACCAACAGAACCAACTAAAGTAAACGTTCTAAAAGTCGGAGTAATTTCAGGCCCTGAACAAGAAGTTGCTGAAGTAGTTAAACAACAAGCAAAAGATCTTTATAATCTAGATGTTGAACTAGTTATTTTTAACGATTACGTAACCCCAAATCAAGCATTAAATGATGGCTTAATTGATGTAAATGCTTTCCAACATAAACCTTATTTAGATGAACAAATGAAAGAACGTGGCTATAAATTAGCTGTAGTAGGTAATTCATTTGTTTATCCTATTGCAAGCTATTCTCATAAACTAAAACCAATTGATGAATCAATAGAAACAGGCGAAGGCGTAAAAGTCACTTCACCACGCGGTGAAGCGTTTTTCATTCCAGCTAACTCAACGATTGCTATTCCTAATGACCCTACAAACTTAGGACGTGCATTACTATTATTACAACATGAAGGGATGATTACGGTTGATAAATCTAAAGGTTTACTACCAACTGTACTTGATATTACAAGTAACCCTTATAACTACAATATTTTAGAACTTGAAGCTCCAATGTTACCTCGTTCATTGGATGATGCCCAAGTTGATCTTGCAATCATCAATAACGCATTTGCAGGACAAGCAAACCTAACACCAAGTAAAGATGGTATTTTTGTTGAGGATAAAGAATCACCATATGTCAACATTATTGTTTCGCGTGAAACGGATAAAGATAATGAAAATGTGAAAAATTTTGTAAAAGCATACCAAACCGAAGCTGTTGCACAAAAAGCTGACCAAATTTTTAATGGTGGAGCTATTCGCGGTTGGTAATAATTTATAAATAGATATTAGCCTAATATTAAATCCGCCGATCTTTGTATCGATCGGCGGAAATAGAGATAGTAATTAAATGACTTAACAAAACTGCTACTCATAAACAAAATTATCGACCAATAATGACATATCAAATTGAACCAATCGGTATTATCCGCTCACCGTATAGTGAAAAATTTGCCGTTCCAAGACAACCCAATCTAGTTAGTGCAGGACAAGGGGAACTTTATTTATTAGCACCTTATAATGACCCTATCAGTGTAAAAGGATTAGAACAATTTTCACATTTATGGCTATTATTCCTATTTCACCATGTTGCCCCTGAAAAATGGAGATTAACCGTTCGCCCTCCTCGTTTAGGCGGTAATAAAACAATGGGGGTGTTTGCTACACGATCGCCATTTAGACCTAATCATATTGGGCTTTCAGCAGTAGAGTTAAAAGATATCATCATAGAAAATAAGCAAGTAGTCTTAAAATTAGGAAGTCTCGACTTAGTCGATGGCACACCAATTATTGATATCAAGCCTTATCTCCCTTATTCCGATAGCTACTCAGAAGCACTTGCAGGATACGCACAATCTACTCCTGAAAAAAAAATAACAGTAGAGTTCTCACAAAAAGCACGATTATCTTTGGATTTACAAAAACAAAGTTATCCTCAACTCGCCGAATTAATTACACAAGTAATATCCCAAGATCCAAGACCAGCCTATAAACAAAAAAACATTAATGAACAAGCATACGGACTTGCACTTTACCATTTTAATATTAAATGGAGAATCGTAAATCAACATGCCATTGTTGAAGATATTTATGTAGAAAGTAAATGAAAATAATTTTTATGAATTTCAAAAAGTTAAGGCTAAAAAATTTTTTATTAATTTCAATGTAAAATAGTTTTGTAAATTTACTTTACAAAATTTTTATATAAAACCGATAAAATAAATTGGTATCTTTTTTCTATTCTGTTAAATTGAATACGGGTTTAATTCCCTATATTTCACTTTACCACTAAGGTGTTAATAACCTTAGTGGTATTTTTCTATTAAGATCAATGATAATGTAGGTTACTTGTACTTCTAATTTCAGCAATATCAATTGCATCAAACAGATAATGCTTTCCACAATAATCACAATGGATATCAATCTTTCCCTCGTTTTCCTTTAGGATTTCATCAATCTCATTAGCTGGTAAAGTCATTAAACTATCTTCACAACGTTGACGTGAACATCCACACTTAAAAGTAATATCATGCGTTTCAAAAAGACGTACTTCTTCTTGATTATATAAACGATATAAAATCTCATCAGTAGAAAGTTGAAATAACTCATCACTAGTGATTGTCTCAGTTAAAGTGCTAACATGCTCAAATGATTCAACTGTATTTTCATTAGCAGGTAAAACTTGCAATAAAATACCTGCTGCTATTGGTTTATTATCATGTACACCTATTTTTACAAATAGACGAGTAGGGAGCTGTTCTGATTGTATAAAGTAATTTTCGATACAACCAATAAGTGTATCTTTTTCCAGACCAACGATACCTTGATAACGCTCACCATTTTTAGGGGTAATAGTAATAACGACATAGCCATTACCCACCATCTCTTTAAGTGTTGCATTATCAGCGATTTCACCGCTAACCCGAGCAACACCGCGTAGCTGCTGTTGATCATTACCATTAACAACCGCTAAAGATAACGCTCCATCACCTTGTAACTGAACAGCAATATCGCCTTCAAATTTTAGTGTTGCAGTTAATAAACTAGTTACAACCAATAATTCACCAAGCAATTTTTGCACTGCTATTGGATAAGTATGATTATCTAAAATCGCTTGATATGTCTGTTCCAGTCGGGTAATTTCACCACGAATAGGGTGATTATCAAATAAAAAACGGTTCAAAGTATCCATATTAATCATTGCCATCTTTTTGCCTATCATATTTAAATTTAATCAAATTACGCCGTTCCTTTTTATCAGGCCGTCTATCTGGATGCGGCATTGTCAATGCATTAAGTTTACGCGCTTGCGCTATTTTTTCTCGTTTTGTAATACTGTCAGGAGTTTCTTGATAAAGTTGCTGGGCTTCAATGGCAGTTTTTCGTTGTTCACTAATGGCTAAAACCCGAACTGTTTTTTGATCAGAGCCTTGGCGAAGCGTTAAGATTGCACCGACTTCAACAAGCTTACTTGGTTTGGTACGTTGGCCATTATAATGCACTTTGCCACCATCAACCATTTCTCGTGCTAACGATCGAGACTTATAAAATCTTGCCGCCCAAAGCCATTTATCTAATCTTATAAGCACTATTACTACCTCATATTACTTATTATTGAGTTTTTTAAGCTCAAATGAACATAATAACTTAAACATCTTAACGATGTTATATAAGGATGCTTTTGTAAAAATCAATGCGCAAGATTAATGATATACTCATTCCCATTTGCCGAAAATTTACCTGAGAAATTAAATGGTTGTAATTTACCATGTAAATTAGCTGAGTAATTCGTAGCATTTGGCGGTTGTTTTATCAATTTCCAATTTTCTAGTAGTGAACTTGTTACACCATAAGCATCAAATTGCAAAGATAGCGGTTCATTTTGCGATAAATCAACTTTTGCTCTCGACTCAATTATTCCTCCATTAGTTAAAGAACTAAAAGTTAATGAAGGATGGTTATCAGAATCAAATTTGAGAACAAGATCTGGATAACGAATATCTATTCGATTTAACGAAGCTTTTTCAGATTTCAAAAAAACAGTTCCTGAAAATAGTCCTAATTTTTGCGCTTTTGCTAAAGTGATATCTTTACCTGAAGCTTGAAAATTATATAAACTAAAAGGAAAATCGCTCTGCTTTCTAATTATCAAACTCTGAAAAACATTCAGCTTATCAAGCTTAATATTTCTAAAAATATTAGGTAACAGAGTCTGTCCCAAATTTTCAGGAATCTCATAGACAATATCCGCTAACATTAATTGATCTAGATGTAAGGTATTATCTTTCCACTTACCAGAAAAATTTATACTACCTTTATTCCATTTTGCTAATACTTTTTGAATTGTCGCTTCTTGGTTTTGAAATGATAATTGTGCTAATACCGACGAAAATAACTGATTATGCCAAACTAGTTCCTCGGCAGTAAAAATAAAGGAGCCCTGTTCGAAATGCCATTGCCCATCATAACGAAGATTCGTCGCTTCAATATTGCCTTTTTCCATTAAAAAACTAGGCAACTGAATACTACTTTCCTGTATTGATAGTTGTTTGATTGTTAGCTTTGGCAGGACATGAGAATCTTTATCAAAAAAATCATCATCGGTTGATTGAAAATGTATATTATGCAACTTTAATTGTTCGATATCTAAAATATTGTCGGCCTGTATTTTTAATTTACTGACAAAAAATCCGTCTTTAATATTTCCACCTAAATTAGTAATCGTAGTAATACCATCTCGATGGAAACCTTGAATAAGCAAGGATTTCATTGGTATTTGATTTACCAAAGCTTCTTGAGAAGTAAAATCAAATTGATATTTATCTCCCCCTGATGAAAAAAAAGGTTGAATCCCTCCATTGATTTTGAAGAAAGAAAGTTTGTCTTTTCCATTATTAGCCAGAATATTAATGGTTGAATTAACAAATTTTAGTGTGTTTGTTGAAAAAGCATATTGACTAGATTGAGTATTATTAATAGTGCCATTAATAACAGTAATATATTTAAAATGATTCAATTGCCATAAATCACTTTTATCAAGCCCTACAACTAATTTAGGGACATTAACAATCTCTTGATTATTATCATTGACAACAACATCATCAAAAACCAATTCATAAAAATTTGAAAAAGAGTGATGAACACTGCCGATTGAGATTGTATATGAACTTAATTTAGATAACTGATAACTAACTAATTTTGCTCCGAACGAAGTTTGTAAAACAAAATAAGACAACAATAAAAAAAACCAAACGATGGACAGAGAAATGATTATATAAAATCGGAATTGCCGCATAAATAAATGTAATTATTATAATGAACTACTAAATAGTTATATTACGATAACCGATTTTTATAAAAATATCATCTCATTTTCAGTATAAATAATTTGTTATTAAACTAACTTTACAGTTAATATATAAATATTCACTTTAACGTTTTTAAATAAACAAAAAACAATTAACTTTCTCTTTCTTTTGATTAAGATAAGGGATAATTATTTTTATTTACTAAAATAAGTAAAAACGGGAGATACCTAGATGAAACAAATCCCAATGACAGTAAAGGGAGCTGAACTATTACGAGCCGAATTAGAAGAGTTAAAGAATGTCAAAAGACCACAAATAACGGCAGCAATAGCAGAGGCAAGAGCTCATGGCGATTTAAAGGAAAACGCTGAATACCATGCAGCAAGAGAACAGCAAGGTTTTTGTGAGGGTCGTATTCAAGAAATCGAAGGTAAATTATCACAAGCTCAAATTATTGATATTACCAAAGTAAAAAATACTGGTCGTATTATTTTTGGTGCTACAGTAACAGTAATAAATATTGAAACGGACGAAGAGACAACATATCGCATAGTGGGTGATGATGAAGCTGACTACAGACAAAATCTTATTTCAGTCAACTCACCTATTGCCAGAGGGTTAATTGGCAAAGAAGATGGTGATACAGTACAAATTAAAACCCCAGGGGGTGATGTAGAATTTGATATTGTTAAAGTT
The DNA here is from genome assembly GCF_013346885.1 of Gilliamella sp. ESL0232. NCBI lineage: Bacteria > Pseudomonadati > Pseudomonadota > Gammaproteobacteria > Orbales > Orbaceae > Gilliamella > Gilliamella sp. ESL0232. The sequence goes on from NZ_JAAEDW010000009.1 coordinate 9,366, forward strand.
GAATATATCTAATTATTAAATAAACCACTTACAAAAGCAGATGATAAATGCAACAGGGCTAAGCCCTGTTACATTTATTTAGGTAGGGAAATTTTCTTATCTTCGCTTGGTCTAAAAATAGTGAAATTAGAACCAACCAATTGCACTGCTAACGCTTTTGTTTCGCGTACAATTGCATCACAAATAAGCTTTTTTGTTTCACGATCTTCAGCAGAAACCTTAATTTTAATCAACTCATGGAAATTTAAAGCGTTGTCAATCTCGGCAAGTACACCCTCGGTAAATCCATTAGCCCCAATCATCACTATAGGTTTTAAATGATGAGCTTCACTTTTTAAATACTGTTTTTGTTTATTCGATAAATTCATTAAATTTTTATCACATTAAGTTGTAATTTTGCTATTCTACCCTTATATATGTTTGTAATCAATGAAGTGACCTTTTACATTAAGGATTTATTAGTTGTGAGTAATAAAAAACGCTCAGCAAGTTCAACGCGCTGGCTCAATGAGCATTTTAATGATCGCTTTGTACAACAAGCACACAAAAAAGGGCTCCGATCTAGAGCTTGGTTCAAACTTGAAGAAATTCAAAAAAGTGACAAATTATTTAAGCCCGGAATAACGGTTGTTGATTTAGGTGCAGCCCCAGGAGGTTGGTCACAATATGTCGCATCGCTTATCGGCAATAAAGGGCGTATTATTGCCTGTGACTTACTTCCCATGGATCCCATTGTTGGCGTTGACTTTCTTCAAGGCGATTTTCGGGATGACGCAGTTTTAAAAGCATTACTTGAACGAGTTGGCGAAGAAAAAGTCCAAGTTGTCATGTCAGACATGGCGCCCAACATGAGCGGTCAACCTGCAGTTGATATACCTAGAGCAATGTATTTAGTTGAACTAGCGTTAGATATGTGTAAAGACGTACTTGCTCTTAATGGTAATTTTATTGTTAAAGTGTTTCAGGGCGAAGGATTTGAAGAGTACCTAAAGCAAGTCCGTTCAATATTTAAAACGGTCAAAATTCGTAAGCCTGAAGCCTCACGAACACGATCTCGAGAAGTTTATATTGTTGCAATGGGTATGAAGTAGCCAGTTGTATAATTTTGTAGTACCATACTTTGTTAAATTTAGTCGTAACTGTTAATTTTTATGAGAGGTTTTTCTTTTGAACGACATGATAAAGAATTTACTGATCTGGGGAATTATCGCTGTAGCATTGATTGTTGGATTTAGCCAATTCAGCTCAATATCTAATAGTGGACCTCAAGTCAATTATACCCAATTTAATTCCGATATCGCAGCTGGTAATCTCCAAGAAGTGCATATTAACGGACGAGAAATTGTTGCCACAACTAAAAATAAAGGCAATTACACTACATATATCCCTTACCTTGATGGAAAATTAATGGATGATTTATTGGCCAATAAAGTACCTGTTTATGGTAAACCCGATGAAAGACCAAACTTAATCACCAGCATTCTTATCTCTTGGTTTCCTATGATTTTGCTTATTGGTTTTTGGCTCTTTATGATGCGTCAAATGCAAGGTGGTGGTAAAGGTGGACCAATGTCAGTTGGTAAAAGTAAAGCAAAAATGCTAACGCCAGACCAAGTCAAAACAAAATTTACCGATGTTGCCGGAAGTGAAGAAGCAAAACAAGAAGTCACCGAAGTTGTCGACTTTTTACGCGATCCAGGCAAATATCAAAAACTGGGAGGACGCATACCAAAAGGGATTTTAATGGTAGGACCTCCAGGAACAGGTAAAACTTTACTAGCAAGAGCTATTGCAGGTGAAGCCAATGTGCCTTTTTTTAGCATTTCAGGTTCTGACTTTGTTGAGATGTTTGTGGGAGTGGGGGCTTCGCGAGTGCGAGATCTCTTTGAACAAGCACGTAAGCACGCACCTTGTATTATCTTTATTGACGAAATTGATGCCGTCGGACGCAAGCGTGGTGCTGGCTCAATGGGAGGTCATGATGAACGAGAACAAACATTAAACCAAATGTTGGTTGAAATGGATGGGTTTGAGGCTAATAGCGGCATTATTATCATCGCAGCAACTAACCGAGTTGATATTTTAGATTCGGCGTTACTCCGTCCTGGTCGTTTTGACCGCCAAGTGCAAATTGGTTTACCAGACATGAAAGGCCGTGAACAAATTCTTGCCGTTCATGTACGCAAAGTTCCGTTAGGTTCTGATGTCAACTTATCGGTATTAGCTCGTGGCACACCAAATTACTCTGGTGCAGAACTTGCTAATTTAGTTAACGAAGCAGCTTTATTTGCTGCACGTCGAAACAAACGAGTAGTTACCATGGAAGAATTTGAGGAAGCCAAAGACAAAATCAATATGGGAACTCAACGCCGTTCATTATCTATGACGAAAGAACAATTAACTAATACTGCTTATCACGAAGCTGGACATGCGATTGTTGGCTATCTTGTGCCAGATCATGATCCACTTCATAAAGTAACTATTATCCCTCGTGGGCGCGCATTAGGTGTAGCATTCTTTTTACCTGAAGGTGACCAAATTAGCCAAAGCCGAACTCAATTAGAATCAAAAATTTCTACCGCTTATGCAGGCCGAATTGCTGAAGGATTAGTCTTTGGTGAAGATAAAATTACGTCGGGGGCATCAAGTGATATTCAATATGCATCTAATGTTGCTCGAGCAATGGTAACCCAATGGGGATTCTCAGAACGTTTACCACCTGTATTATTTGAGTACGAAGAATCATCTTATGGGCCATTGAAAAAAATCTCAGATAGTACAGCTCAAATTATTGATGAAGAAGTTGACGCTATTATTCAACGTAACTATCAACGTGCAAAAACGATCCTAACTGAAAATATTGATATTCTTCACGCTATGAAAGATGCACTATTAAAATATGAAACAATCAATAAACAACAAATTGATGAACTTATGAATCGTCAACCGGTCACACCACCTGATGATTGGACGGAAAGCGATGAAAAAGCAGCAAATGGAGGTAGTGATACACCACTACAATCAAAAAGTTAATTTGCTTTAATAAAATATAACGCGCTTACAGCGCGTTTTTTATCGGTAAACTAAAAATAGCTTATCAATAAATTTGCAGGAATAAAGCAACGATTATATTGAAAATTTTACTTTAATTATGCTTAATAATTTTGAAGATCATTTAAACAACTGCATCATTAATTTTAATCAAATAAGGCTTTTAATCATGGAAATACATTTTCAAAATCATGTGATGGATCTTTCATTCCCACAAGTGATGGGCATCGTTAATATGACGCCAGATTCATTTTCTGACGGTGGTAATTATAACAACCTTGATGATGCTATGCGTCGAGTTGACAGTATGATCCAAGCTGGTGCAACATTTATTGATGTCGGCGGCGAATCAACACGCCCTGGTGCAACTGAAGTGTCTGTCGATGAAGAGCTTAACCGTGTTATTCCATTAGTTGAAAAAATTGCCCATTATTTTGATGTTTGGATTTCGGTTGATACATCAAAACCACAAGTCATGACCGAATCTGCCAAAGCAGGAGCCCATCTAATTAATGATATTAGAGCTTTAACAGAACCAGGTGCGGTTGAAGCAGCTGCACAAACAGGATTACCTGTTTGCATTATGCATATGCAAGGCGCTCCTAAAACTATGCAAAATGCGCCATACTATGAGCTAGATATCTATCAAGAAGTCGATAATTTTTTTACAAAACAGATCCAACGTTGCATAAACGAAGGCATTGACCGTCAAAAAATCATACTCGACCCTGGTTTTGGGTTTGGTAAAACACTAATGCACAATTACCGGCTATTAGCAACACTTGAACGGTTTCACCACTTAAACCTTCCTTTATTAGTAGGCATGTCCCGAAAATCCATGATAGGACAAGTATTAAATGTACCACCGCAAGAACGTACACTCGGTAGTATTACATGTGCAGTAATTGCGGCAATGAAAGGAGCAAAAATTATTCGCGTACACGATGTAAAGGAAACTTTCAATGCACTAAGGATTGTACAAGCAACCCTTGCAGAACAAGATTCCTTTTGAGATTGTAAAATCGTTGTATTTTTTCGAACAAGCTTTTTCATATATAACATTGATTTTAATTAATTTATATCTAATTATTTTTTAGTGAAATCAAATGATTATAAAGTAATTTTATTTAATATTTAGTTTTTATAATTAAAAATAATAAAATAAAAAATTATCGTTTTACTTTAATTTTTTATTGTTTAATTAATTTCCCAATGCTATACTGTGTTCACTTTTTATAAAACGAAAGGATTTAAAAATGAACACAGATACGACTAAAACACATTCTCGATTGAATCAATATTGTCGAATTATGGCATTACTAACATTAATTCCAATTCTAATTTTGTTAATTGGCGCAATATCTCCATTCTTATATTATTTTTTTGATAGACAAGATATTGGACTTGTAGGGTTTACTTTCTCCTCTGGTGGGTGGGAGAATGTTGATCCTGTATCTTTATCTGGATGGCAAGCGGCTATTGCAACATTAATGGATACTTCATTAATACTTCTTTTAGTTTATGCGTTTTATCAACTTAGACTACTGTTTATCAATTACAGTCAATCCGAATATTTCTCAGTAAAATCAGCCAACCATTGTTACATCTTTGGCAAATTGCTTGTTTGTTGGGTGGTTATAAGTTTTTTATCTGAACCGTTATTAACAACGATCTTAACTTATAATCAAGAGGAATCAGCACGTTACTTTTCTATTTCTTTTTCTAGTGATGAAATTATAACGTTATTTCTTGCGATTAGTATTATGCTCATTGGTCAAATACTAAAAAAGGCCTGCCAACTAGCTGAAGAAAATAAACAATTTATTTAAAAGGAGTCATATGTGCCAATTATAATAAATTTAGACGTAATGCTTGCTAAACGTAAAGTTAAATCAAAAGATCTAGCGGTAGCAGTTGGTATTACAGAACAAAATTTATCATTACTTAAGCAAGGTAAAGTAAAAGGATTTAGACTAGCAACACTCGAAGCAATCTGCAAACATCTAGATTGCCAACCAGGTGATATACTAGAATATACCAACGAAGAATAACTTATTAACTTATTGCAAGTAATGCTGCCTCTTGCGCGTGAATTAAGGCTGTATCAAAAAAAGGGATATTACGATCGGATTGAGAGATTAATAACCCAATTTCCGTACAGCCTAAAATAACACCTTCTGCGCCATTTTTAATGAGTTTATCAACAATATTAAGATAGGCTTGCTTAGAATCAGGCTGAATAATACCTTTGCAAAGTTCATCATAAATGATCTCATTAATAATATTTCTGTCTTGAGATTCAGGAATAAGCACATTTAAATTTTTATCGATCAGTTTAGATTTATAAAAGTCCTGCTCCATTGTATATTTAGTACCTAACAAAGCGACCGATTTAATATTTTGTGCGAGTAAATGTTTAGCTGTCACATCGGCAATATGAATAATCGGAATATTAATTGCTTTTTGAATTTGATCTGCAACTTTATGCATAGTATTGGTACAAATAACAATAAAATCTGCACCAGCTAATTCAACTCTTTTAGCCGCATCAATTAAAATTTCTGCGCTTTTGTTCCACTCATTATTAGCTTGGCAACTTTCAATTTCTTGAAAATCAACGCTATATAAAATCGTTTTTGCTGAATGCAGGCCTCCTAATGATTTAGCAATAGTTTGATTAATAACTTGATAATAAGTTGTTGTACTTTCCCAACTCATACCCCCGATTAAACCAATTGTTTTCATTCTAAAAATTCCTTATAGAAAGTTTATGATTTTTGATATTAAAATAATTTTATTCTTAACTATATTGTAGAATGTGTAAAGTTATTTCAATTGTGGTAGAGTTAGGTGGAATTTAATTAGTACTTGTTTAAGCAATCAATGGTTAATTATCGCTATGAAGGTATTGTGTTTTTACTTAGCAAGCAAAAACATCTACTAAATTTTATCTTTAGAAAAAAATTTTATTAACAAAATAAAGAAATATTGTTCAATATAAAACAGTTTAAGGAATAAAAAGTACGGTTGGTAGCGTAAACACATCCACCAATACCTAACTTAAGTAACCTGCTATGACTTTAATGGCGATAATAGCTACAATAGCAACTATTTATATTCTTGAGCAAGAAAATTCTTTTTCTTATATTCATGTCAACTACATAAAAAGGACTAACGCATCGAAATTAACTGAAGTATTGCTGAAATGTTTAACATCACTAGGATAAAATAGTTAATCTGATAAGATGAAAAATTAAATTCGGAATAAATATCTTATTTATTATAAAAAACCCAGCAAATGCTGGGTTAAAAACTTTTGTTATTTTATTAAATTTTAGTTGTAAACGTACGAGCAATAACATCACGTTGTTGTTCTGCTGTTAATGAGTTAAAACGTACTGCATAACCAGAAACACGAATTGTTAATTGTGGGTATTTTTCTGGGTGTTTTACAGCGTCTTCTAAAGTTTCACGACGAAGAACGTTCACATTTAAATGTTGACCACCTTCAACTTTTACAGTTGGAGCAACATCTAATGGAACTTCGCGATATTCGAATTGACCAAGTTCTGCAGTAGGAATGATTTGATCTTCTTTATAAACTGATTTAGCAGCTACACAACGAGCTTCTTTTGTAGAGTCGTCTAATAACCAGAAAGAGTTTAGAAGTGCTGAGTTGTCTGCTTTAGTAATTTGGATACCTGTAATCATTTTAAATCCTCCTAACGGGGCCTTATTGCCCTAAAATAATTATGGTTAATATAGCACTTTAAAAATTTGATAAAAGTCAAAAAAAACTATTGCTTCGATAAGTAATACCTTTAATTTCTATTTTCTTTTGTGATAGGTTATTATGTAGAAATATATTAGTTATTGCCCAGAAACACTGGCATTATTGATGAGTGATATCAAAATATGACAACAAAATTGACTTGGCATGAAGTTATTGGTGCAGAAAAACAAAAACTTTATTTTCAACAAATAATGCAATTTGTAAAGACTGAGCGTGCTAATGGCAAGATAATTTACCCGCCTCAGCATGATGTGTTTAATGCGTTTCGTTTTACACCATTTGATCAAATCAAAGTGGTGATTTTAGGGCAAGATCCTTATCATGGTCCTAATCAAGCTCACGGTCTTTCTTTTTCTGTTTTACCCGGAGTTAAGACACCACCATCGTTAGTTAATATTTATAAAGAACTGGCAACCGATATTGATGGTTTTACAATTCCTTCTCATGGCTATTTAGCTTCTTGGGCTGCTCAAGGTGTATTACTATTAAATAATGTATTGACTGTTGAAGCGGGGCAAGCGCATTCTCATGCAAAAATAGGTTGGGAAACTTTTACTGATAATGTGATAGCAGCAATCGATGAGTATCTTGAAGGTGTGGTTTTTTTATTGTGGGGATCTCCTGCACAAAAAAAGGGACAGTTTATTAATCGCCAAAAACATCATGTATTAACATCGGTGCATCCATCACCATTATCAGCTCATCGTGGATTTTTTGGCTGTAAGCACTTTTCCAAAGCGAATGATCTTATTATGCAACAAGGTAAAAAAGCAATAGATTGGCAACCAAGACTAGCGGAAAAACAAACATGAGTAATAATAAAAGACGCCGAACAAGTTTGCAGGAAATTGCAAATTTAATCGGGATTAGTAAAATGACAGTGAGTCGTTTTTTACGCGATCCCAATCTTGTATCTAAACCACTTCAATTACAAATTTCAGCCGCAATAGATAAGTTAGGATATATTCCTAATAAAGCTCCCGATATGCTGTCTAACGCTAAAAGTAATGCCATTGGTATTGTGTTCCCTTCTTTAACCAATCAGGTTTTCGCCGATATTTTAAAAGGTATTGAGATGGTGACTGATATAAGAGGATATCAAACCATGATCACTCATACCGGATACAGTGCTGACAAAGAAGAGTTACGCTTACGCTCATTACTTTCTTATAATATTGACGGATTAATTTTAACGGAAAGAACGCATACTCCAGCAACATTAAAGATGATTGAAATTTCGGGTGTTCCTGTGGTTGAAATTATGGACAGTGTTTCGCCTTGTCTTGATATGGCTGTAGGATTTGATAATTTTACTGCAACCAGAAATATGATTCATCGTATGATAGATAGAGGTCGTCGTAATATTGTCTATTTTAGTGCAAGACAAGATCAACGAAGTATTATTCGTCAAAAAGGGTATGAAAAGGCTATGGAAGAAGCTAGATTGACACCTCGGACGCTAGCGACTAAAGAAGCATCATCTTATGAATTAGGGGCAAGATTTTTACATCAAATTTTAAAAGAGTTTCCTTGTGTTGATGGTATTTTTAGTACCAATGATGATTTGGCTTTAGGGGTATTACTTGAATGCCAACGGGTGGGGATTGAAGTGCCAAAACAGATAGCGATTGTTGGATTTCATGGACACCAAATTGGTCAATTTATGAATCCCAAATTGGCATCTATACAAACACCGAGAATTGAAATGGGAAAAATTGCAGCGGAGCTGTTATTAAAACGGATTAATGGTGAACAAATTGATAAAAAAGTGATTGATTTACCTGTTGAGTATTTAAACGGAGAAAGTATTTAATAAAGTAGAAGATGACATTGATAATGATTTAACCTTACCACGTTTAGTGATAAGGTTATTAGTAATAATTACAACCCTTTAGGGTTTTCACCGTATTGGTTGCTGCCTGGTGTTGAGTCCATTACGCAGAATACTAATATAATAATACCACCAATGTATGGAATAAATTGTAACAAAATCCACCAACCTGATTTACTTATATCATGTAAGCGGCGTACAGTAACAGCTAAACTAGGAAGGAATAATGCCAACACTAAGATAGCGGTTATAGCTAAGGGACTTCCAATCATTTTATCAATGATTATCGTGATGAAAGTTAAAATAATATAGAATAAAACGAACATCCAATATTCTTTACGACGAGCTCGACCATTAAAATTTGCATAATTTTTTGTAATACAATCAATAAACCAATTCATTCCTATATTCCTTTTTTTAATTAATTACTGAAATAAATTATTTGGGGCCGCTATTTTAATGAAAAAAAAACGAAAATAAAACTGATTTTTATCGTTAAATTTTTTTATTTTTATTTTTTATCAATATTTACATTGCCTATAAGGCTGTTGATTTCAGGTTTTCATAAAGTGATAACTATGTTAGAATTATCGCTCAGTGGTTATTTATACCAGCTAACAGATTATAGAAAATAACACTGAGGCCATCCATGAAAATAGTTGAAGTAAAACACCCTCTTGTACGCCATAAAATTGGATTAATGCGTGAACACGATATTAGTACCAAAGAATTTCGTGCTCTTGCCAGCGAAGTTGGCAGTTTATTAACTTATGAAGCAACTGCTGATCTACCTACCGAAACAGTAACAATAGATGGTTGGTGTGGACCTGTTCAAGTAGAACGTATTAAGGGTAAAAAAATTACGGTTGTACCTATTTTGCGTGCTGGCTTAGGTATGATGGATGGTGTGCTTGAGCATGTGCCAAGTGCCCGTATTAGCGTTGTTGGTTTTTACCGTAACGAAGAAACGTTAGAACCTGTTCCTTATTTTCAAAAACTAACCTCGGATATTGAAGATCGAATGGCTTTAGTTGTTGATCCAATGTTAGCTACAGGTGGCTCAATGGTGGCGACAATCGATTTGCTTAAAAAAGCAGGTTGTAAAAATATTAAAGTATTAGTTTTAGTTGCTGCACCAGAAGGTATTAAAGTGCTTGAACAAGCTCACCCTGATGTTGAACTTTATACTGCATCGATTGATGAGAGGTTGAACGAAAAAGGCTACATACTACCTGGACTGGGTGATGCTGGAGACAAAATCTTCGGCACAAAATAAAATCTCAAAATTTAGACCGGTTAATCCGGTTTTTTTATGCCTGTTAATCAGGCAAGTTATACAATAAATTTCGTTAAGTAAGAGAGGCGAGATGTGAGCAATATCACAACAGATAAAACAAAAAATATAACATCACTGCATAAACATTCTTGGCAAGATATTTTTACTGGAGCGCAAATGTTATTTGTCGCATTTGGTGCATTGGTGTTAGTTCCACTATTAACAGGGTTAAACCCAAATGTAGCTCTTTTTACTGCTGGAGTAGGTACTTTATTATTTCAATTGACAACTAAAGGTAAAGTTCCTGTATTTTTAGCTTCGTCATTTGCTTTTATTGCTCCTATCTCATTTGGTGTTGCTCAATGGGGGATTCCTGCTACTTTAGGCGGTTTAATAGCTGCGGGATTTGTATTTATGTTTTTTTCTTTTTTAGTAAAAATAAATGGTAAACATGTTATTGATAGTATCTTACCGCCAGTTGTAACTGGACCAATTATTATGGTTATTGGTTTATCATTGGCGCCTGTTACTATAGGTATGGCAATGGGTAAAAACAGTGGACTGCAAGCTGAAAATTATCAATTGATTATTATTTCAATGGTATCATTATTAACAACTTTAGTGGTTGCCATTTGGGCAAAAGGTTTTTTAAAATTATTACCTATTATTTCGGGTATTGTAGTTGGTTATACGCTCTCTTGCATGTTTGGTATTGTCAATTTCCAGCCTATTATTGACGCACCATGGTTTAAAGTTCCCGATTTCACTTTTCCTGAATTTCACTGGCAAGCCATTTTGTATATGATCCCGATTGTAATTGCGCCAACCATTGAACATGTTGGTGATATTATGGCGATTGGTTCGGTAACAGGTAAAGACTATACACGCGATCCCGGTTTACAGCGTACATTACTTGGTGATGGGCTAGCAACTTCGATGGCAGGATTTTTTGGTGGACCACCGTGTATTACTTATGCAGAAGTGATTGGTGCAGTAACGCTAACTCGCAATTTCAAAACTCGAGTAATGACATGGGCAGCTTTTTGGGCAATTTTAATGTCTTTTATCGGAAAAATTGGTGCATTTTTAAGTTCAATTCCAACTGTAGTAATGGGGGGGATTATGGTATTACTGTTTGGTTCTATTGCATCAGTGGGCATTAATATCTTAGTGAAACATAAAGTCGATCTATCTGTACCGCGTAATATGTGTATTGTTTCATTAGTTTTAGTTTTTGGTATTGGAGGGATGATCTTTGATTTTGGCTCTTATACACTGCAAGGTATTAGTTTGTGCGGTATTTTAGCTATTGTGTTAAATCTTATCTTGCCACATCAAGTCAAATCAACTAATAGCCACTAAATTAACTGCTATATCGTTGGTTATTTTTATAGCCAACGATATTTATAATATAACTGTATTAATCTATCACTCTTTTTAGCCTTTCTATTTTTTTGGTGGTAAACCTATTTTTGCATTTTTAATCAATACGGTGGTTATCAAACTTCACAGTTAGCTCAAAATCCATGTATAGAATTATGCAGTATTTATATTCAATGGATTTTTTGTTTTTATATGCTTATCGCTGTTTTTTGTCAAAAAGTTTCAGGTAAGCATGTGTTTGAGTATAAAAACACACTTATCCAAAAATAAATGTGTTTTTAATGATAAACCGTTTTATTTGATTGGACGCATGGTTGGGAATAAAATTACGTCACGAATTGTATGGCTGTTGGTAAATAGCATCACCGTACGGTCAATACCAATCCCAAGTCCTGCTGTAGGCGGTAAACCGTGCTCCAGCGCTGTAATATAATCTTCATCATAAAACATCGCTTCATCATCACCCGCATCTTTTTGTGATACTTGATCAGCAAAGCGTTGAGCTTGATCTTCAGCATCATTAAGCTCTGAGAATCCATTGCCAATTTCACGACCACCAATAAAAAACTCGAATCTGTCTGTTACAAATGGATTTTCGTCGTTACGGCGAGCAAGCGGTGATACTTCTGCTGGGTATTCGGTAATAAAAGTTGGTTGAATTAAGTTCGATTCAGCCACTTCTTCAAAAATTTCAGTCACAACACGACCAAGTCCCCAACCTTTTTCAATTTTAATGCCAATTGACTGTGCAATAGCACAAGCTTTATCAAAATCATCTAAGTCTGCATTATTGGTTTCAGGGCGGTAATGGCAAATGGCTTCACGCATGGTCATTTTGATAAATGGTTTACCAAAATCAAACGTATGTTCACCATATTGCACAACAGCATCACCTGTTACCGCAATAGCTAAACGACGGAATAATGTTTCTGTTAATACGATCAGATCTTTGTAATCAGCATAAGCCATGTACATTTCCATCATGGTAAATTCTGGATTATGTCTTGGTGATACGCCTTCATTTCGGAAGTTGCGATTAATTTCAAATACCCGCTCAAAGCCGCCTACAACTAATCGTTTTAGATAAAGTTCTGGCGCAATACGCATATACATATCTAAATCAAGCGCATTGTGATGCGTAATAAATGGTTTAGCTGATGCACCACCCGGAATTACCTGCATCATTGGTGTTTCGACTTCCATAAAGTGGTTTTCAATCATAAAGTTGCGGATTTCACTGACAACTTTGGAACGCGCTTTAAAAGTCTCTCTTGATTCTTGATTTGTGATAAGATCCAAGTAACGTTGACGGTAACGCATTTCTTGATCGGCAAGTCCATGAAACTTATCAGGTAATGGGCGAAGAGCTTTAGTTAATAAACGAATTTCTTCACAGTGGATAGAAAGCTCACCAGTTTTAGTCTTAAATAGGTAACCTTTAGCGCCGACAATATCTCCCAAATCCCATTTTTTAAATTGCTCGTTATAAAAACCTTCAGGGAGATCATCACGAGTAACATAAAGTTGGATTTGTCCAGCAACATCTTGTAGAGAAACAAACGAAGCTTTACCCATTATACGACGCATCATCATACGGCCAGCCACAGTTACAATAATTTTCTTTTCAATCAGTTCTTCGTTAGTTTTATCGCCATATTGTTTATGGAGATCACTAGAAATCGCATCACGGCGAAAATCATTAGGGAAAGCAATACCTTGTTCGCGAAGATGAGCGAGCTTTTCGCGACGTACTTTTAGTTCATTATTTAACTCTTCAATTTGGTTTTGTTGATCTTGCTGCTCTGTTGACATAGTTTTACCTTTTATTTATAACCAAGCGGTTTATAAACCTGCTTTTAAGCTTTCTTCAATAAATTGATCTAAATCGCCATCTAATACGGCCTGTGTATTACGAGTTTCAACGCCAGTACGCAAATCCTTGATACGCGAATCATCAAGTACGTAAGAGCGAATTTGGCTTCCCCAACCAATATCAGATTTAGTCTCTTCCATTTGTTGTTTTTCAGCATTCTTTTTTTGCATCTCAAGCTCATACAGTTTTGCTTTTAACTGTTTCATTGCTTGATCTTTATTGCTGTGTTGTGAACGGTTATTTTGACATTGAGTAACAATACCCGTAGGAATATGAGTGATTCGTACAGCAGACTCAGTTTTATTTACATGTTGACCACCAGCGCCTGACGCACGGTATACATCGATACGGAGATCGGCAGGGTTAATGTCGATATCAATATCATCATCAATTTCAGGATAAACAAATACAGAAGCAAACGAGGTATGGCGTCGATTGCCTGAGTCAAATGGACTTTTGCGAACTAGGCGGTGTACTCCAGTTTCTGTGCGTAACCAACCGTAAGCATAATCACCCGATACTTTAATCGTTGCCGATTTGATACCAGCAACATCACCATCCGATACTTCCATCACTTCAGTTGCAAAACCTTTTGATTCAGCCCAGCGTAAATACATCCTAAGTAACATTTCTGCCCAATCTTGTGCTTCAGTTCCCCCTGAGCCTGATTGGATATCTAAATAACAATCTGCACTATCATATTTACCAGAAAACATTCGTCGGAATTCAAGTCCAGCCAGTTTTTTCTCTAACTGTTCAAGTTCAAAATTAGTTTCATCGAAAGTATCTTGATCTTCAGCTTCAATAGCAAGTTCAAGCAAGCCTTCAACATCGTCAAGACCTTGAGTTAATGAATGAATGGTATTGATTATTTCATCAAGTGCAACGCGTTCTTTACCTAACGCTTGTGCTTTTTCTGGATCGGCCCATACTTCGGATTGCTCTAGCTCGGCATTGACTTCTTCGAGCCGTTCTTTTTTTAGATCATAGTCAAAGATACCCCCGAATCACGGCTGTGCGTTCGGTAAGTTCTGCTATCTTTAATTTAACTGGATTAATTTCAAACATGATTTAAATGGAGTTGCTCTGTTTTATGATTTATTAAACAAGCGTCCATTGTAGCGGATTTGGGCATAATTTAGCAATTGCCAATTACTATTTTTGACTTTGACTCAGTAAATAAAGCATTGCTCAAAAAGAAAAGATGGCGCACTAGGCGCCACTTTTTAAGATGAAAAGGATATGAGTACAATCGAGTTATTTTTTTGCTTCAGCGTATAGCTCAGCAACTTTATCCCAATTAACTACATTCCAAAATGCACCAATGTAATCAACACGGCGATTTTGATATTTCAAATAATAAGCATGTTCCCAAACATCTAGTGTTAAAATCGGCGTACCAGAAACACCAGCAAATTTTTCGCCCATTATCGGTGAATCTTGATTGGCTGTAGAAACGACTTCAAGTTTACCATTTTGTAATACTAACCAAGCCCAACCTGAACCAAATCGAGTTGCTGCCGCTGCTGCAAATTTTTCTTTAAATGCATCAACTGAACCAAAATCTTTTTCGATGGCCGCTTTTAGGTCGCCTTTTAGTTTAGTACCAACTTTTAATAGTTCCCAGAAAAGAGTGTGATTAACATGACCACCTACGTTATTTTTAATACCCGTAATTTTGTCAGCAGGTACTTTATCTAAATTTTTTAACAAAGTGCTAGGGCAAAGTTCTTTTAATTCAGCTGGCAAAGTTTCAAGAATGGCATTTGCATTGTTCACATAGGTTTGATGATGTTTATCGTGATGCAGATGCATAGTTTCAGAATCAATATAAGGTTCTAATGCATCATAAGCATAAGGTAATGGAGGTAAAGTATAAGCCATGAAATTTGCTCCTTTCATATATTAGGTATTATTAACTACTTTATTTCATGAGTATACGGGCTATTAGTATAGCTCTCAAACTATCACTTAGATAGCTAGTGACTATCTGTTATCAGAATGACTATTGCTTTTTCAATTCGTCTTCATTATTTGCTATAAATGGGGTATACATCATAATTGCGTGGTTTTCGCTGATGAGCTTTTCTTCAACATGGTTATCAATTAAATGTGTTTTACGTTGCCATATTTTATTATGTCTGGTATAACCTCCCCACCATTGTTGTTCAATACGATGATCGGTTTCTAGGATTTCATAATGATTACTTAAGGGGGTATCAGCAAGTAATTCGCCATGTAAATATTGATCATCAAGCCAAAGATTAAGCCGGTAAGTGCTATTGGTTTTATTGATTAACTGTAAATCTACATAGTTATAAGATAAGGTGGCGCCACAAGCAAAAGGAATCGTTCGATTAATATCGGGAAAAACATCAAAACTATGACGCCAACGTTCTATGATTGTAAGATCGGAGTGTAATACAATCCAATAAATCAAATTACCTAATTGGCATAATCCTCCACCAATATCTTTGCCTATCTGTCCATTATGTAATGATAGTCCTTCTAAAAATCCCCTTTTTTTGGATGGGCGTCCTACTTTTTGCCAGATCGAAAAACGTTGATTAGGCTTAATGATTGAACCATTAAGTTTTTCAATTGCTAATCTAAGATTAGTGATTTTGTTATATTGTAAATACATATCAACATCTTTTAGTTGTCTTAATAAAACAGACTGATGTTTTTTGTGTGAATAACAACATGTATTATTATTTATGTCGACAGTGCAATATGCGTTACGATGTCGCCACCAATCAAATTTTCGTTTTAAGATAAAATATTCTTTGCCTAATTTTAGCCTTAATTTACTGCGTTTTATCGGTTTATCGATAATAATATCCTGCATATTTTCCATTCCCTTATCGACAAGATATAATCAGTTATTTTTCTAAAGGTGACAGATAGCGTTGGCTTAACTTGTCGAGAAAAGTGAAAAGTTTTTGATTCATTTCAGTGTAATCATGAGAGCGAAGCTTATCAGGTGTATCGACAAAGCGGTATTTTTCTGCTTGGCTAAGTTCCTTTTGTGAATGGGTAATTAATAATTCGACTACTTCAGGTGTTAACTCCATATGGCATTGGAAACCATAAACAAATTTACTGTATGCAATGATTTGACGAGGACACCCTTCACTATACGCAATAATTTGAGCATCTTTGGTTAAACCTGGCATATCATTGTGCCAATGACCGACTTCTAATGTACTACCAAAATCAGTAAACAAAGGATTTGTTTTACCGATTTGAGTTAACATAATAGGGAATTTGCCAATTTCTTTTTCTGGGCTGTTGCTATAATTTGCCCCTAGAGCTTCGCCGATTAATTGTGAACCAAGACATACACCAATGACTACTCTCTCTGCTTTTATTGCTGATAAAATAATGGCTTGTTCTGCTTTAGAATCAAAATGAGCACATTCTTGTTTGGTCGTTGATGGTGACTGTGGACCGCCCATAACAATAAGAAAGTCGATATCATCAATGCTATTAGGAAGTGGTTCATTAAGGTAAACGCGAGAATAAGTTATAGTGTGATGATTATTTATCGCCCATTGTTCATAAGCTCCGGGCGCTTCAAAATCCTCATGAATAATAAAATGTATATGCATTAATAACTCCTCCTTGTCTATAAATATCATTATTAACATTATGATTTGATAAAATTTATATCAAAGGATATAAATTTATTTTTGAGTTATTATGAATAATTTATTTGCAATTGCAATACAGAATTTTGAACTAACACGATAAAAAATAGGTAAAAAGAAATCACTTAAAATATGAAACAACAGGGAAAGATAAATATGAAAATCTGAAAGTTGGCTCCTCCAACAGGACTTGAACCTGTGACATACGGATTAACAGTCCGCCGTTCTACCGACTGAACTATGGAGGAACCGAAATGTAGCGCGCATATTATAGATTTAATGGCGCTATGTCAATAGTTAAATTATTTTAAATGTTTTTTTGTGTAAAATTTCCTCCTTTTATTATCATTCAAGTGTTAGGATTGTCTTGAATAAATGGCGTTGTCTAAGTAATTGCTGTGGGTGCGATCCTAGTTCATGTTGTGGAATAATCTGATTTAGATCGCGATAATAATCAACCCAATAAGATAAAATCTCATTTGTCGCTAAATCTTTAAAATTCATTGGATATAATGCGAAATAATTATTACCTTGCTCAGTTTTAAAGGCATAAGTAATTAGTTCACTGCAATAAAACCCATCTGCATTGGGATGAAAGCTGTGATTGTAAGGTGAACCCAAGCATTTCTTTACCCGTCTTAATGCATTTTGAATAACAACTAAATCATGGATTCTACCAATGATATTGTGCTTAGCTGCACAAATAAAATTAGTAAACGATTGTTCAATCACGCCATAGTTTTGCGTTGCTTCAATAACGGTATTATTTCCAATATATAAACCAACATGATTAATACTTTTGGTTATTTCATCTATCTTTGACAATGCACCTGAAAGGCTTACAGCGCCATTAAAAGCATTATTTTTTTTTAGGCTTTGGAAGATAATATCTCCACATTGGATATTATTGTTTTTTAGCACGATAGCGCCATAGCGAAAACATTACACAAGTTGCAATAATAAATTTAAGCGCATCCACACCAACAAATGGCAGATAACCCACTTTTAAAGCATCAATTAGCGTGATGTGTAAATAGCCCATTAAATAGACAACGCCAAATACAAATAACAATTGATGCGCACAAGCGAATGCAATTAAACCTAAAATAAAGTGACGATCATAACCTCTTTCTGCTGCAAACCCTGCTAAATAGGCACTAAATACATAGCCATATAAGTAACCTGAAGATGGTGATGCTAACGCCATAATTCCACCACTACCATTGGCAAATAGCGGTAACCCAATTGCACCTAAAATAAGGTATTGGAGTATTGCTAATGCACCTAGTTTACGACCTAAAAAAGCACCAGTTAACAATACAGCCAATGATTGTAATGTAAATGGAACAGGGTAAGTTGGAATACTAATGTTAGCGGCTAATCCTAAAAGTAATGCTGCACTTGTTGTGGTTAATAATTTACGTTGCCAAGAAGATAAATTTACAAGTGTAGTGATAAATGTTGGATAATACGAAGTCGGTTGAAGTTTCATTATTTTCTACCTTTTATATAAATAGTAGAACTATAATAGCGCAATTATTATTGTTGTAAACTTTTTTGTTTTTAATTTGTTTACATTGGAGTGGAATATAGGATATTTTTATCACACTCTAAAATAAAGAGTGTGATAATTAAAATAATTTGTTACTTAAACTAAGTAAGGATTACTAACTCGTTCATGACCAAAACTAGACATAGGTCCGTGGCCTGGTACAAAAATAAAGTCATCCCCAAGTGGTAATAATTTATTAGTGATTGATGAAATTAAATCGGCATGGTTGCCTCGTGGAAAATCAGTTCTTCCTATACTACTTTTAAATAATACATCGCCGACAAAAGCCAGCTTATCCAAATGGTTAATAAAAACAATATGTCCCGGAGTGTGACCCGGGCAAAAAAGTACATCAAGGCTAATATTACCAACTTGAATCTGCTCACCTTCTTTTAACCAACGATCAGGCAAAAAGCTATCAGTATAAGGAAAACCGAATTGTGTACTTTGTTGTGGTAAACTTGTTAATAGAAATTCATCTTCTTGGCTTGGTCCAATAATCTTCACATCATAATGTTTAGCCAATATAGTTGCAGCACCGACATGATCCAAATGTCCATGGGTTAATAAAATCTGCTTAATATTAACGCCTAGCTTTTCAACCGCTTTTATAAGCAGTTCGGGTTCACCTCCGGGATCAATAAATGCACCTTCCATGGTTTGATCGCACCAAATGATGCTACAATTTTCTTGGAAAGCTGTAACTGGGATGATTTGGTACTGGAACATAGATTTATCTCCTTATTTCTTGCTGATGATTGGTTAGATTTTGTCCGTCTTCTTTTTTTAATTGTGCAAAAATAATGCTTGATAAAACGGTAATCATACCAAGTATAACAAATGTTAACTGAAATGAGTGAATAGTACTTGTTGTGGTGCTAATTAAGCGTAATAAAACAGCACCCAATCCGGTACCAAAACTAATTGCTAATTGTTGATTTACTGCCATTAAGCTATTGCCACTACTTGTATTGTCGTTTTCTAGATTAGCTAAGGTTATGCTATTCATGGACGTGTATTGCATGGAGTTGATTCCACCGATACAAAATAGCAATAAACTGATAAGAATAAGTGGTGTCGATAAATTTAATACGGACATTAAAATAATCATTATGCCAGCTAAAATTGTATTAGTAACTAGTACGAAACGGTAACCTAAACGTGCTAAAATACGTGGAATAAAGATTCGAGTACAAATTGAAGCAATGGCCATTGGCATCAACATAATGCCGGCAAAAATAGCTGAATAACCAAATCCCACTTGTAATAATAGTGGAATAAGAAAAGGCACTCCTGATATACCTAATCGGCAAATTAAATTTCCGATAATTCCTATTTTGAACGTACGGATTTTAAATAGCGATAGTGGGAATAATGGAGTTTGTTTCTTTTTTGCATATTCACGATAAATAAATAAAAAAAGTAGACTAATTGTCGCAAGTAGTAATGGACAATAATATGTCTGATTTTGGTTTAAAATCTCTACACTCAAAGTGGCGCTAATAAAGCTAATAACAATAAATATAAAGCCTAATAGATCAAAAGGCATGTGTTGGCCTTTTAAGTTAGGCATGTATTTCCAACTAATTATTATACCTAAAATACCAATGGGTAAATTAATAAAAAACACCCAGTGCCAACTTACCATATCAACTAGATATCCTCCCAATACTGGCCCTAAAACGGGACCAATTAATCCAGGAATCGTGGCTGTATTTAACGCAGCTAAAAAATCACTACGCTTAAAAGATTTTATCAATACTAAACGTGATATAGGCACCATCATCGAGCCACCAACACCTTGGATCACTCGTGATATATCTAAAAAAATTAATGAATTAGATAAAGCGCAAAGTAATGAGCCCAGTGTGAATAGTGAAACGGCCATGACAAAAATATTTCTAGTGCCAAATTTATCTGATAAAAAACCACTAACAGGAATAAATAATGCAAGGGTCAAAGCATAACTTATCACGGCTGATTGCATATTTAATGGGGACTCATTGAGGTCGTTAGCCATAGTGGGGAGAGCTGTATTTAATATCGAGGTATCAAGTGATTGCATAAAGAATGCAAACGCCGCAATCCACGGTAATATACGATAGACAAACGGTGGTAACTGTAATTCGCTATTCATTTTAATTTGGCCTAAAATTAATTTAAATGCTAGTGGAGCGGTTGGATATAAGCTCAGAAAATTAAGCTCTCTTACTTAGAGTTGATTAAGAAAGAGAGCTGATGAATGCTATTTTACAATATTATTTGTTAATGATTGGATTTTTTCTTATTCTTTACTGGTTTACCTTGCCAATAACCAGCCAGTAATGAACCTGAAATATTGTGCCAAACAGAAAATACTGCAGCAGGTAGAGCTGATAAAGCTGAAAAGTAGGTGGTGCCTAAAGTAGCTGCAAGGGCAGAGTTTTGCATTCCTACTTCAAGTGACATGGTTCTGCAGGTTGATTCATCAAAACCAAATAAACGTCCTCCCCAGTAACCACCAAGCAATCCTAACGCATTATGAATCACAACTGCAAAAATAACAGTGCCCCCCACTTGGCCAATTTGAGTATGGCTACCTGCTACTACAATACAAATAATTAATAAAATACAAATCATTGATAAAAGTGGTAAAAATTGCTCACATTTTTTAACAATAGCATTTAAGAAATGGTGAACAATTAATCCTAATATAATCGGTATTAGTACAATCTGTACAATATGTACAAGCATTCCCCAAACAGGGACTTCAACTGTTGTTCCAACTAATAGTAGTGTTATCAGTGGTGTTATAACTACCCCCACAAGTGTCGAAACAGATGAAATTGTAACAGACAATGCAACATCACCTTTGGCAAGATAAATCATCACATTTGATGCTGTTCCGCTAGCTACGCTTCCAACTAACACCATGCCAACCAATAGTTCTGGTCTCATTGTAAACAGTTTTGATAAAATTAGAGCAGTTAACGGCATAACAATGTAATGTAACAAAGTACAAATAACCACCGCTTTAGGTTTGGTGACTACACGTCTAAAATCATCAATACTTAATGTAACTCCCATGGTGAACATCACAAACATGAGTAATTGTGATGTATAGGGACGTATAGGTGTAAAAGTATCAGGAGAAAAATAGGCCATAACCGCACACAAAACTGCCCACAAAGGAAATAATCGGGTGAGGGAGGAAATAGATTGAGCAAATAGTTGATTCAATTGTCTAGCCATATAAACCTACTGTCGTTGGTTTACTAAAATAACTTCATAATAATAGTAAATTTATTTTAGTTGCTTGTTAAATTTTTATTCTATTGATTCCACTAAATAGCGTCAAGGTATTTGCTAAAATTGTGTTAAGTATGTGTTCTGGTGATTCAGTGCGTAATTGTGTCAATATTTTAAAAACCTCAGTGATATATTCAGGGCGATTTGCTTGACCTTGACGCCCACTTAATGGCATGTCGGGCGCATCTGTTTCAAGTACTAGGCTGCTAAGTGGTAATTGAGCAATTGTATTGCGAGTTTTATTCGCACGTTCATAACTAATTACGCCACCTACACCAATATAATAACCCAGCTTAACAAATTGCATGGCTTGTTGATAGCTACCTGAAAATCCATGTATGACGCCACGACAAGGTAAATTGGCCTTGTGTAATTCACGGTACATAATATCGTGCGCTTTGCGTGAATGTATTAAAACGGGCAAATCAAACTGTTTGGCAATTGTTAATTGCGACCTAAAAAATAATAATTGTTGTTGCCAATCGATACTTAAATCGTAGCGATCGAGCCCGATTTCACCAATGGCAACTAATTTTTTAGGTTTTGTTTTAACAATATTGGTTAATAGTTCTAAATCAGCCATAGTATGTTGATAGATAGGATGCAACCCCAAAGCGGCATAAAGTTCATGGTATTTATTCGTAAGTTGTAAAACAGCATCAAAATAGTTAGCACTAACTGCGGGTATAATTAACCCAACGATATTCGCTTGGCGAATCTTATTTATTGAATCAGCAAGAAAATCACTAAAAGGTGGAAAATCAAAATGACAATGTGTATCAATAAACATAATGCTAATGCCTCTTATTCTGCCGTTGTTTGATGTAATAAAATTGGCAATAAAAATCGCTCAGCAGTAAATATAATTTGTTCAATCAGTGTATCGGTTAACTCAGGATAAAGACGAGTATAATAACTGTCACACTCGGCGGATTGGTTAAATCCGCCTTGCCATGAATTTAAAAGTTGATTGATAGCTCTTTCACTAGCGATAATCTGACCTGTTTTTTTATCATAAGCTGTAATTAACCAACTCCACGAACTTTTTAATGGCATTAATAATGGTTCATTGATACCTTGCAGATAGCCTTCAACTAAATTAGTTAATATGGCTAAAGCCTGATCTGCATTTAAATGTGAAAATCGCCATTCATTATCGTCCCGACCATACATACGACTTTGACTATCAATTTTATCAGGATTTAAAATGCAATAAATCAAATGATCAATCCACAACGAAATACCATCGCGAATCGAAAGCTTTGACGGTCGCCATGTCAATATACCATCGTCTTGAATGTGAGTTAACCAACCTTGTAATTGGTAATGTTGATCATTAGATGAAATGGTTAAATTAACTTCTTGCGTTGTCATAACTAAACGTTCTTGCTCAACTTTATTGGCCAAAGGTTGCAGTGATTCAAGTTGATTATCATAAATAATTTCACCAAACGCACCATCTGGTAAGTCACCTGTTAACGCTAATCGTTGATAGAAATCATCTGATTGTTGCGATCTATTGGCAATTAATTCATTTAAAATCTGTAAGTTTAATTGATAGCGCTTTAAGCTATCAAGATTAAAGTTTTCGGCATCTGGTAAGGTATCATCCAGATAATTTATATAAAAATTAAACCGTTTTTGTAAAAATAGCCTAATAGAGTGCTGGTAAAATCGTTTTAATTCATCAAGATTAATATTATCTATACTAATAATTGGTATTTCACTAATAAATAACTGACTTTCACCTTGTTGCAATGCTGCAGGTAACCACTCATCGGCATAGCTTTTGGGTTCTTGTAAAAAATTTTGGGGATTAAACGGTGTGCGTGTATGGTTTACACGTAAAAAATCTAAGCTATTTGTAGTGCCATCTGTATTATTTTTAGCCTTGCCATAATATTGGCCAATATATTCCCAAAACTCATCAACAAGTATAGAAGGATAACGTTCACTATTATCTTTCATATCGCGACCAATATAACTGATATACAACTGTTTTTGCGCAGATAAAATTGCTTCTAAAAAAAGGTAACGATCATCTGTGCGACGGCTACGATCCCCTCGTCTTGGATGTTGTGCGATTAAATCAAAATCAAGTGGAAGAGACGTTCTTGGATAATCGCCGTCATTCATACCAAGTAAACAAACAACTTTAAATGGAATAGAACGCATTGGCATCATGGTACAAAAATTTATCTTACCAACTAAAAAACGATGCGCTAAATGATTTTGCTCTAAGCGTGATTGCATAGCATCATGTAGAATAGTGATAGAAATATTATCTGTATAACAAGCCGATAATCCACTATTAATCAGTTCTTGCCATTCTTCTTCGATCATCAATAAAATGGATTCACGTTGAACATTACTTACAAAAAAGTCATTGATTAATTCAAGGCAACAAGGTTGCCAATTAATTAGCGGTTTTTCTTCATTTAAGATAGCAAACCACTTACTTACAACTTTAATAAATTCGGCTAATTGGCCTATTAATTCGGCATCTAAACCTGTTGCACCCTCATAAGGTAATATTTGTTGCCAACCGCCTTGTTCACTGTTCATCGTGTAACCGAGTAATAACCGCTCAAGCCCAAATAACCAACTATGTGCACTATCAAGTCCAAAACGAATGCCTGACTCAACAATCCAAGTTCGCAACAAGGTTAATTGAGATTCGTTAATAGCGAATTTTTCGGCAATAGCAGGGATTTCAAGTAAATTAAATAGTTCTTCTGCTTTAAATCGACTATTTGGAAAATTTAAAATGGCAAAAAAGCCTTGAACGATAGGATCGATATTTCGTGCTTTTTGATCTGAAATAGTAAAAGGTAAATAGCGCTTTTCAACAGCATTACCAAAGACGGCTCGAATATAAGGAACATACTTATCAATATCTGATACCATAACTATGCAATCGCGCAACTCCAGCGTAGGATCTGCATCAAAAACCGATAGCAGGTAGTCATACAATACCTCAACTTCACGTTGTTCACTATGGCAGGCATGAAACGAAATCGACTTATCTGTTACGGCAAAAGTTTTATTATCAAAATCGGTTTGATACAGTTCTAAAATATCTTGCTGAATAGCATGTAATAGACAAGAACGATCCTGATCGGCAAACGCTTCAATATCTTGCTTATTATTAAATTCTTGTAACAAAAATAGATTATCACGCCCAAGTTTTCCCCATGAGGTTAACAGAGGATTGGGTATTTTATCGGGTGTATTTAATATATCTGACAACTGTTTTTCAGCAATATCGCCCCAATACCATTTACACGGATTATTAAACATTAAATGGACATCAATATGTTGGCCAAGTGCTGAAAGTAGCGAAAGATAAATAGGAGGAAGAGAAGTAATACCAAAAATAAAAATACGGTTAGGTAATGCATCTAAACGTGAACGTTCAAAGTTATTATTTAATAACATTTCAAGCATTTGTTGATAAATATTAGCGCGATGATAAGGTTGGCTAATTGATATTAGTTTTCGCCACAACTCCGCTTGCCACGTTTCATCAGAATGATGATTCAATTCGGCAACAGTCTGGTTTGCCTCCCATTTTGCTAGCCAATCTGGACGGTAAACTAAATATTGGTCAAATAATCGTGCAATACGCGTTGCAAGCTGATACCGTTTTTTATCTTGCTTATCAATATCAAGATAATGTTTAAGCGCGCTAAACTCAGGTTGTTTAATAACTTGAGGTAACAAATAATACAAACGCCAACTCATTGATTCAACATTAAAGCTATTTTCAATTGGCGCCTCTGGTAACAAGACTTGATAAAGTTGCCAAATAAACTGAGTTGGAAAAAGAAAATCAACATTAGCCACGATACCAAGTTCATCCGCTAACGCAATTTGCAACCATTGTGCCATACCTTGGCTTTGCACCATGACTATATCAGGTGTAAACACCTCCTCTAATGGTTGCCTGCGCATCAATTCACTCAATAATGTTTTGAGTAAATCGACTTGATTTGAATGATAAATGGTAAACATAACAACACTAATTATTAGTAAGATTGGGTTAAGATTATCGCTGATCGTTATTAATAAATCTAGTTGCTATTCTAGTATCAATTTTATAAGTAAGATAGCCATTAACGAGTAATAATGAATGGGGAGGTTATCTTTGATGGTAATTTTTTAAATGGCATAATGACATTTGAAGGAATACGATTCCGAATGAGAACGGGTATTCCTTGGCGAAATTAATCAACTATATTTGGTTAATGGAATACAGTCTATAGACGTTTTAATTTATGGTCTAGAAAAGGCATATTAATATATTATCAAAAAATTATTAAGTATAGCTAATCTCGAATGGGCTTTCCTCGATGATTCTATTATGTGAGCGCATCAACATAGCTCAAAATTCACCAACTCAGCATTAAGAACAGATAGGAAAAAACTATGGAGGAAACTCAACTAAAATCCACCTTTCTGTTAATAGCATGGATTGATATATGTATAAATATCGCCATTTAATTAAAAATACGTTTGACATAATTAAGCAGTATCGTTCAATATCAAAAAGATATGATAAATTAGAAAGCAATTATGCCTGCATGTTATTGCTGGCATTTATACTTATGTGGCTACCAATGTATTATTGATTAATATATGAACACAAAAGATCAACAGACCCTAATAGCGAAATTGCTAAATTAAAGCAATTAGTTTGGAAAATAATTTATGATAAGGCACTTAAATTGAAAATTGGCCAATTACAAACCATCAAAGATTTTAATCTTTCATCGTCTGCCGTGAAATGGAAACAAAATTCCTTATCAAGAAATGGTCATTTTACCAGTTTCTATTTTTAACTCACAATTGCTGACAACGCTTGATAAACAATGGTGAATTAAAATAATATTAAACTCTTAACTGGTCCAAAACTTTTACGGTATAAATGATTAATACCATGTTCCTTTATTGCAGCTAAATGCGCTTTAGTTGGATAACCTTTGTGTTTAGCAAGTCCATACTGTGGATATAATTTATCAAGCTCAACCATTTCACGATCGCGTGTAACTTTAGCTAAAATAGACGCAGCACTGATTTCTGGCACTAATAAATCGCCTTTAACTACAGCTTGTGTTTGTATACCAAAATCGGGGCAACGATTGCCGTCAACTAATACAAAATCGGGGTTAATAGGTAATTTAGATACAGCTCGCTGCATAGCAAGCATGGAAGCATGTAATATATTTAATTTATCAATTTCGTCCACAGATGCTCTTGCAACACTCCAAGCTAAAGCATCTTGTTTGATAATATCAAATAGATGTTCTCGTTTTTTTTTGGTTAGTTTTTTAGAATCAGTTAAGCCTTTAATGGGCTTGTTAGGATCTAAAATAACTGCAGCCGTAACAACATCGCCACAAAGTGGACCTCGTCCAACTTCGTCGACACCAGCAATTAATGTAGCATCGGGGTAAGTAAATTCTAACAACAAGGTAAATCCTCTAACATTATCATTAGGATATCATTTATTTAAAACATCCAATACAGCTTGTGCAGCTTGTTCATCAGCATTACAACGGATTTGTTTATGCAAAGATAGAAAGGTGTCTTTCAATACTGAATTATCCCCTTCTAAAAAAGGGATAATACAGTTGGCGATATTTTCTGGTGTGCAATCTTGTTGCAACAATTCAGGTACAATCTCTTTACCGGCTAAAATATTAGGTAAAGACACATAAGGCGTTTTAATTAATTTTTTAGCTAACCAAAAAGTGAATGCTTTCATTTTGTACCCAACTACCATTGGACACTTAGTTAACATACATTCTAATGCCACAGTCCCCGATGCTAAGATTGCTGCATTACTTGCAATCATCGCTTCACGGGCTTGACCATGTAGTAACTGTATTTTAAGTTCTGGTGCAACTTGAGCTTTGATTTGTTCAAATTCTTTTTGTCTTTTAGCATTAACTAAAGGCACTAGAATATGTATATTAGGATAACGCTCTCGCAATAGCTTTGCTGCTTTTAAAAAAGGTGCTGATAATAATGTCACTTCAGCATGACGGCTACCTGGTAATAATGATAAACAAAGGCTATTTAAGGGAACACCTAATTGTTGACGCATAGTTGTTTGATCTGGATTTAAAGGAATATCATCCGCCATCTTATGCCCAATAAAGCGACAAGGAACATCAAACTTATCATAAAAGACTTTTTCAAAAGGTAAAAAGGCTAAAATAAGATTAGTATTACGCTTAATTTTGAAAACGCGTTTTTGCTTCCAAGCCCAAACAGATGGACTAACATAATGAATCGTTTTAATGCCAGCTTGCTTTAATTTTCCTTCTAGGGAAAGATTAAAATCGGGAGCATCAACACCAATAAATATATCGGGTTTGAGTTTAACTAGGCGTTTAGTGATATCTCGGCGAATAGATAAAATACGGCGTAATCGACCCAATACTTCAACAATTCCCATGACCGATAATTCATCCATTTCGTACCAAGCTTTACAGCCTTCGGCTTGCATTTTCGGACCCGCTATACCTACAAATTCAATATTAGAATGGTAATTTTTTAGCGCACGAATCAATCCTGCTCCAAGAATATCGCCCGAGGCTTCTCCTGCGACTAATGCAATGACTACTGTTTCATTAGCCATTAACGGATGATGCCACGCGTTGAACGGGCAAAAAAGTCAATAAACAATTGGATTTCAGAGTGTTGCTTGGCAATGGTTTCAATTTCAACTTTTGCCTCTTCAAACGATAAGCCATTTCGATAAAGGATTTTATAACTATTGCGAATCGCCTGCAAAGCATCTTTGCTAAACCCTCTACGTTTTAAGCCTTCATAATTTACGCCATGAGGTGTTGCATGATTACCTTGGGCAATAACATAAGGTGGAACATCCTGAGCAACACCTGAACAACCACCAACCATAACATGTGATCCGATCACACAAAATTGATGAACGGCTGTCATTCCGCCAATAATTACATAATCATCTAATTGAACATGCCCACCTAAAGTGGCATTATTTGCTAAAATACAATGATCACCAATATGACAATCGTGAGCAACATGTGCATTAATCATCAATAAATTATCACTACCAATTCGCGTTAATTCACCACCTTGAATAGTGCCACGGTGAATAGTTACGCTTTCACGAATCATATTACGATCACCAATTTCAGTGCGTGTTGGCTCTCCACGATATTTTAAATCTTGGTTTACCTCACCAATCGAAACAAATTGATAGATTTGGTTATCTTTACCAATTTTTGTGTGACCATTGATAACAACGTGTGATTTTAAAAAAGTACCGTCACCAATTTCAACATTCTCACCAATAAAGCAAAACGGACCAATTCTGACGTTATCGCCAATTTTTGCTCCCTTTTCAATCACTGTGCTTGGATGTATCTCCATTGCCATAGTTATTCCTTAATACTGTTTTGGGGGGAAATGCTAAAAAACGATTATTTACGGGCACACATCATTTCAGCTTCACAAACTAACTTACCATCGACAGTTGCAACACCATGGAATAATGCAATACCACGACGTTCTTTAATATATTCAACATCTAGAATAAGTTGATCTCCTGGTACAACAGGACGTTTAAAACGAGCTTTATCAATGGAAGCAAAATAATAAAGTTGACCTGGTGATAGCTCTTCAATGCTTTTGAAAGCCAATATTCCTGTCGCTTGGGCCATTGCTTCTAAAATCAAAACACCAGGAAAAATGGGTTTATTTGGAAAGTGCCCCTGAAAAAATGGCTCATTCACAGTAACATTTTTTATCGCTTTTAGTGTTTTACCTTTCTCGTAACTAAGAACTCTATCAACCATTAAAAACGGATAACGATGAGGTAACAGGCTGATGATTTCTTCAACATCAAGGGTATTAAGTTCGGTAGTCAAAATAGCTATCCTTATACATTATTACTATAAATTTTTAACATTATAACTGAGGATACCACTTTCACTCAAGGATGATTTAAATTGCAAAAGATGCTTTCCTTAATATATTATCTATGGATTACTATAGATTTATAAAATAAATGATTTGTAAACCCTTATTATCTTATATCAAATCAGATATAATAACTAAGATAATTACCCAAAAAGTTTATAATCTGGAGAAGTAGAATGAAATCATTGATTAAAATGACGTTAGTAAGCAGCGCAATTGTATTAACATTAGCTGGTTGTGATGAAAAAAATTCATCAAATAAAGTAACAATTTCAACTGATGCACAAAAGGAAGCATATGCATTAGGTTCATCATTTGCAACATACATGAAGTCAAATTTAGAACAAAATGAAATTAAACCAGACCAAGAATATTTAATCAGTGGCTTTAATGAAACTTTCCGCGATGCCTCTCAACTTTCAAAAGATGAAGTGAAAACCATCTTAGATGAATTTGGTAAAAGAATCCAAAAAGAAAACAAAGAGCGCTTTGAAAAAGAAAAAACTGAAAATACAGCATCTGGTGAGAAATTCCGTGCAGAATTTGCTAAACAAGATGGAGTAAAACAAACAAAATCAGGGTTACTTTATCAAATCACTCAAGAAGGTTCAGATCGTCATCCAACAACTCAAGATACAGTTATTGTTCATTATACAGGAACACTAACTGACGGACGTAAATTCGATAGTTCTTATGATCGAGGTGAACCAGCAACATTTCCACTAAATGCTGTTATCAAAGGTTGGACAGAAGGAATTCAGTTGATCGGAATTGGTGGAAAAATCAAACTTGTTGTACCACCTGATTTAGCTTATGGTGACCAAAGTCTTCCAGGTCAAGAAGGTAAAGCTGGAATCCAACCTGCATCAACTTTAATTTTTGAAGTTGAATTGCTTGGCATTGATGGGGATAAAAATGATAAAAATCAAGAGCCAGCTCAAAATCAAGAACAACAAGTTAACTAACTTGATTGATTCATTGAGTTATACTCTTGTTGTTATGGGTCCTGCTTATGGGACCCAATCTGCTTATTGTGCATATCAATTTGCACAAGTTTTACTGTCACAGACTCCCCATACCATTAAAAATATCTTTTTTTATGCTGATGGTGTTTATAATGGCAACAGTTATACTGATCCCGCTAATGATGAATTTGATTTAATCTCTGCATGGCAGGAATTAGCAAAAACATACCCTTTAACTTTAACTGTTTGTGTTGCTGCCGCTCAGAGGCGTGGCGTTATTAAAAATAATCTCGCAGATTATTTTCATTTAACGGGCCTTGGAGAACTAAGTGAATCAATTGCAACAACAGATCGAACTATTCAGTTTTAACTTAAGATACTGAAATGAAAAAATTAGCAATTATTATTAGCTCACCACCTCACGGAAATGCCAAAGGCCGAGAAGCTCTTGATATAGCATTGGCCATATCAGTCATTAACCACATTTCTGTTTTTTTTATTGATGATGGTGTATTCCATTTATTACCAGAACAACAACCCCATAAAATTTTAATGCGTAATTATATTGCAACTTTTAATATGCTTGAGCTTTATGATATTGATGATGTGTACGTATGTGAATCTTCACTCAAATCGAGAAATCTAATTCAAATACCTCATAATATTCCTAGTAAAGTCATTAATAATCAGTTATTAACTCAATTATTAACTCTTCAAGATGTAATTTTTCGATTCTAATTCTAGACTAAAATACAACATATTACACTGCAATAATAGGCATTATACCTAAATAAAAATCGTTCAATAAGACTATTTGTTTTATTTATTTTATCTGATTTTTCTGATTATTTATAAATACATTCTAGTATTTATAAATAAGCTAATAGTATTTTGTATATGATTAAATCAAATAAATAATCCACTCTATTTTTTCATTATACTTAAATAGGAGTAGATTATGGTTTAATTTGATTTAACTCTTATTTTAATTAACTAAACTAACTTTTTCATTTGATCTGCAATCTTTTCTGCTTGCTGACCAACCACAATTTGTACCCCTGTTTTACCTAATTTTATTACTGCCATTGCACCAAGGGCTTTAGCAGCTTGTTCATCAATAAGCTCCGAATCATTAACGCCTAAACGCAAACGTGTAATACAAGAATCAATATTGGTTAGGTTTTCTTTACCGCCAACAACTGCTAAATATTGCTCTGCAATTTTTGTTGTATCTGTATTACCTTGCGTTGATTTTTTCGTTTCACTTTGGGTTGTTTCCACTTCATCTTCACGACCTGGTGTTTTAAGATTAAATTTCACAATAACAAAGCGGAATGCAACATAATAAACAACAAAGAACACTAAACCCTGAAGTATAAGCATATACCAATGTACAGCAAGTGGATTACGACTAGAAAGTAACATATCAACTAAGCCAGCACTAAAACCAAATCCTGCAATCCATTGCATCGCTGCGGCAATATAAAGTGAAATACCAGCTAAAATAGCATGTAAAACATAAAGTAATGGCGCAACAAACATAAACGCAAATTCTAATGGTTCAGTAACGCCAGTAAAGAATGCAGCAAATGAAGCGGCTAACATAATTGAAGCTGTTTTATCCTTATTACCTTTTTTTGCTGTATGATACATAGCTAACGCAGCTCCTGGTAAGCCAAACATCATAATTGGGAAGAATCCAGCTTGGTAACGACCCGTAATACCAATTGTAGCTAATCCATCATCAATTGACTTTTGTCCACCTAAAAAAGTTGGAATATCATTAATACCTGCAACGTCAAACCAAAAAACAGAATTAAGTGCATGATGTAAACCAACAGGAATTAATAGACGATTGAAGAACCCATAAATACCAGCACCCACTGAACCTAAATCTTTAATATATTTACCAAAAGCAACTAATGCATCATAAATAGATGGCCAGATAAAATATAAAACAGCAGAAACCAATAACATAACTATCGATACGATAATAGGCACTAGCCTTTTACCACTAAAAAATGCTAATGCTTTATGTAATTCCACTTGACTAAAACGATTGTAAAGTTCAGCTGAAATAATACCAACGAGAATACCAATAAATTGGTTATTTATTTTTTGGTATGCAGCAGGAACTTTTTCTAACCAATTTTCTGCTTTTGTATCAATACCACTAAATAGTGCAATCGAACTAGGAGACAGTAAAGTTGTAACCACTAAAAAGCCAACTAACCCAGCAAGTGCGGCTGCACCATCTTTATCTTTAGACATACCATAAGCCACACCAATAGCAAAAAGTATTGGCATATTATCAATAATTGCTCCGCCAGATTTAATTAAAAAAGCGGCTACAATACTATTTTGCCCCCAACCATTAGGATCGATCCAATATCCAATTCCTAGTAGTATTGCAGCAGCTGGTAGAACTGCCACAGGTACCATCAATGAACGCCCGATACGTTGCATATAAGCTAAAATTCCCATAAGTTTAACCTCATATAGTTATTAGGGGTATATAATAAAAAGTAATAAAATTTTACATCTTTAAGTGATGATAATTAAGTATTATTATTCCACTCTATATTATTTATTTTACTTCGCAAATTAATTATTCTCTTTTTGTGATTTAAATCACCATTTTTTTTGATTAATTAGTTTAATATAGTAAAATAAAGACAACATATTTTATTTCAAGAAAAAAGTTTTTAATTATATCACAAGAGGTAACAGCACATGAGACTTATTCCCTTAGAAAATGCACAAGAAGTCGGTGCCTGGGTTGCACAGCGCATTGTTAATAAAATTAATGAGTTTAAACCTACCGCAGATCGTCCATTTTTATTGGGGCTGCCAACAGGTAGTTCACCATTAGTTATGTATCAACAATTGATTAAACAATATAAAGCAGGTAACGTCAGCTTTAAACATGTTGTAACCTTTAATATGGATGAATATGTTGGTATTCCAGAAGAGCATCCACAAAGCTACCACACATTTATGTACGAAAATTTTTTCAATCATATTGATATTGATAAAAACAATATCCATATATTAAATGGTAATGCGCCAGATATTGATCAAGAGTGCCGTCAATATGAAGCCAAGATCAAAGCTTACGGCAAAATTAATATCTTTGTTGGGGGGGTAGGTCAAGATGGACATATCGCTTTTAATGAACCAGGATCTTCACTTTGTTCACGTACACGCATCAAAACATTAACTGAAGATACACGCATTGCTAATTCTCGCTTTTTTGATAATGATGTGAATCAAGTACCAAAACATGCGTTAACCATTGGTGTTGCAACTTTAATGGATGCACAGGAAGTTATTTTATTAGTTTGTGGTCATAACAAAAGTTTAGCATTACAAGCTGGTGTTGAAGGATCTGTTAATCACCTTTGGACTGTCACTGCACTACAAATGCATCCTGCATCAATTATTGTTTGTGATGAACCAAGTACTGATGATCTTAAAGTGAAAACACTAAAATATTTTAAACAAATGGAAGCTGATAATCTTAAAGTGACCGTTTTATAAAGGATAATTCAATGTATGCATTAACAAATTGCCGTTTTTATACAGGCTATGAGATCCTTGATAACCACGCTGTTATTATTGATGGAGATAAAATTACAAAAGTCTGTAAACAAAACGAATTACCTACAGATATCAAAATTGAAAATTTACAAGGTGCACTTGTTGCACCTGGATTTATTGATATCCAAGTTAATGGTTGTGGTGGTGTGCAATTTAATGAAACGTTTGATGCACTGAGCGTTGAAACATTAGAAGCCATGCAGGCCACAAATCTTATTTCTGGCTGTACTAGCTATTTGCCTACATTAATTACATCAACTGATGAATTTATGATAAAGGCAGTTGAAGTGATGCGTGAATACTTAGCTACGCATCCTAATCAAGCACTTGGATTGCATCTTGAAGGACCTTATATCAGCCCTGAAAAAAAAGGAATTCATGACGAAAATATTATTCGACAGCCGTCAAAAGAAATGATTAATTTCCTTTGCGAAAATGCTGATGTAATTAAAATCATTACTTTAGCGCCAGAAAGAGTTGAAAGCCATTTCATCAAGCAATTGGTTAATGCAGGCATTCATGTTTCGGTTGGTCATTCAAATGGTCATTATGATGACTGCCGTCGTGGCTTTAATGATGGCATTCGTTTAGGAACGCATCTATTTAATGCTATGCCTTATATTTCAGGGCGAGAGCCTGGTGTAGTTGGCGCAATTTATGATGAACCAGAAGTTTATGTTGGTATCATTGCTGATGGTCAACATGTTAGTTGGGCAAATATTCGCAATAGTCACAAAATAAAACAAGATCATTTAATTTTAGTTACTGACGCTATGCTACTTGCCGCTTCTAATTTAGAGTCGGGAGTATTTGCAGGTAAAACCATTTATTATAAAGATGGTCGCTGTGTTGATGAAAATGGCACATTGGGTGGTTCATCATTAACCATGATTGAAGCCGTAAAAAACACAGTTGAATATGTCGGTATTGCACTAGATGAAGCGTTAAGAATGGCAACGCTATATCCTGCCAAAGCAATCGGTGTGGATAAAGATCTTGGTAGTATTAGTGAGGGTAAAATTGCAAACCTTGTTGTATTTAATCGTGACTTTACAATAATTAAAACTGTTGTTAATGGAGAAGTGAGTCGCTAGAATATCAGATAGTTAATGAAAAATATTGAGTAATATATGAAATTTAATTATCTGAACTTAGTTGGCAACGCTGAATTAATCAAACAGCTAAATTATGCAATGATTTACCGTTTGATTGTTCAGCAAGCACCTGTTTCTCGTATTCAATTGGCCGAAATCAGCCAATTAGCTCCTGCAAGCATTACCAAAATAACCCGTCAACTTCTTAAAAAAAAATTAATTAAAGAAGTTGATGCACAACAATCAACGGGGGGACGACCTGCAGTTTCAATCGAAGCTAAGTTTGGACATTACCAAGCAATTGCCGTACAATTAAGTCGATCCCACGTCACAATAGAGCTTTTTGATTTAGGGGCTAAATGCCTTACATCAAAAAGATGCTCACTTATCAATTTTACTCAACAACAAGTTCAAGAATATCTAATTGCATTGATTAAAGAATTTATTCAGGTAAACAGCAAAAAAATAAAATATTTAGTTGCAATATCTATTGTACTCCCAGGCTTGATTGACTCAGTTAATGGCATTGTCCGATACACTCCACATATTCAAGTAAAAGAGTGGGCTTTAGGTGAGATACTACAAAAGGAATTCAATGTATCTATTTTTCTAGGAAATGATATTCAAAGTCTAGCATTAGCCGAAAGTTATTTTGGTTCAACACAACATGTTGATGATTCTATTTTAATCCGAGTACATCGCGGGGTAGGCTCTGGTGTTATCGTTAATCAACAGTTGCTTACTAACCACAATCAAAGCGCTTGTGAAGTTGGGCACATTCAAGTAGATACATTAGGTGAACGTTGCCATTGTGGTAACTTCGGTTGCTTGGAAAACCGAGTTGTAAATAAAGCAATTGAATACCGAGCTAAACAGATGATTGAGCAAGGTTATATATCGAAGTTAACATTAGAACACTGTGATATATATCATATCTGTCAGTATGCTAATCAAGGCGATGAACTAGCTACTAAGTTAGTTAAGGATGCAGGTGAAAATCTTGGTAGAGCAGTTGCAATTATGGTTAACATCTTTAACCCACAGCGAATTGTGTTAGCAGGAGAACTTACCAAGTCGCCCGAAATACTATTAACTGCTGTTAATAGTGCATTAAATGCTCAAAGCTTAGAGGGATTACGGAAAAACCTAACTATCACTTGTTCTTCCCTTAACGACAGCTCAGCAATTGGCGCATTTGCATTAGTGCAGCAAGCTTTATTTAATGGATCACTATTAGTGACGTTATTGAATGAAAAAGAACCATAATCTATTGTTATAAAAAACCCGATAAATCGGGTTTTTCCAGATTGATGACAAAGAACTCGCTTTTTGGCGAGTTTTTTGATCTAATAGAGAAGAGTCCATGATAAGAGGAATTCTTCTATGCTAAAAAAACTAACGCCAGCGACACCCGAAAAAATAGAGCAAATCTCGTTAGATGCGCTTGTCCCTCAAAATCACCTTGTTCGTAAAATAGCTAAAGTCATTGATTTTGAATTTATTCGAGAAGCGGTAGCACCACTTTATTGCCCTAATAACGGTCGTCCGGCAGAAGATCCGGTCAGACTGTTTAAAATTATGCTATTGGGGTATCTTTTTGGTATTCCCAGTGAGCGTCGTCTGGTTCAGGAAATTCAGGTCAATTTAGCTTACCGTTGGTTTCTGGGAATGGGATTAACCGAAAAAGTGATTGACGCCTCAACACTCAGCCAAAATTGTCGCCGTCGGTTTAATGACAGTGAAATCTATCAACAGATTTTTGATAATATTGTTGAGCAAGCCATTGCCAAAGGGTTGATAAGTGGTCGGGTTTTATATACGGACAGTACTCACCTAAAAGCAAATGCCAATAAAGGCAAGGCACGTAATGAGCAGCGTATTGTTGAGCCCAGTCAATATGTTGATGCGCTTAATCAAGCCATCAACGAAGAAAGAGAATTAAACGGAAAAAAGCCTTAAAGCCATCGACGGTAGAGAAATATAAGGATGTCAAAGTCAGTACTACCGATCCGGATAGTGGCTTTATGCATCGGGAAGGTAAGCCTAAAGGGTTCTTCTACTTAGATCATCGAACGGTTGATGGCAAACATAATTTAATTACCGATACCTATGTTACAGCGGGAAATGTCCATGATTCTCAGCCTTATATGGCTCGATTAAAACGCCAGTTAGAGCGATTTGGCTTTAATCCGGTTGGTGTGGGTCTTGATGCAGGCTATTTTACAGCGCCCATTTGCCATTTACTACTGGCAGAGCAGATATATCCGGTGTTGGGTTATCGCCGTGCCAGTCATGGTGCGAATCCTATCAGAAAAAAGCAGTTTATCTATAATAGTCAAACCGATACTTATACTTGCCCAAACGGGAAATCATTAATATATAAAACTACCAGCAGAGAAGGTTATCGTCATTATCATTCTGATGCAGCAACCTGCAAAGTCTATCCGTTATTGTCACAGTGTACACAGAGTAAAAATACACAGAAAGTCATCACACGCCATATCTGGGAAGCATATAAAGAGAAAGCCAATGAGATTCGTTTAAGTCAGTGGGGTAAAAAAGTCTATGCTCGGCGAAAAGAGACCGTAGATCGCAGTTTTGCTGATGCTAAACAACACCACGGACATCGCTATGCAAGATTTAGGGGAAGAGCACAGGTTCAAATGCAGTGTTTATTGGCCGCAACGGCTCAAAATATCAAGAAAATAGCGATAAAGCTATTTTTGTTACATTTTTTTAGGCCATTTTTTAATTTATTTAATAAAATCCAAATTAAAAATCCTGTTTATGGTTTAAATAAAAAAATAAACCCCGAATTATATCGAGGTTTGTCATCAATCTGAAAAAACCCGATAAATCGGGTTTTTCTATTTTATTTCTAATTAGGCTAAAATGCGTAACATTCTACGTAATGGTTCAGCCGCACCCCATAATAATTGGTCACCAACCGTAAAAGCAGAAAGGTAATCTTTGCCCATATTCAATTTACGTAAGCGCCCAACAGGTGTTGTTAAAGTGCCTGTTACTGCTGCTGGGGTAAGTTCACGCATCGAAACATCACGATCATTCGGCACGACTTTTACCCAATCATTGTGTGCAGCAAGAAGCTTTTCAATTTCTGGCACACTAATATCTTTTTTCAATTTAATCGTAAACGATTGACTATGACAACGCAAAGCTCCAATACGAACACAAAGTCCATCAACAGGAATAATCTGACTTGTTCCCAAAATTTTATTGGTTTCGGCTTGCCCTTTCCACTCTTCTTTACTTTGTCCATTATCTAGCGCTTTATCGATCCAAGGAATTAAACTTCCTGCTAATGGCACACCGAAATTATCAGTAGGTAAACTACCATCACGCATTTTTTGTGTCACTTTACGCTCAATATCCAAAATAGAGGAATGCGGATCTTGTAACTCTTTTGCTACTTCGGCATTTAGCATACCCATTTGAGTTAATAGCTCACGCATATGGCGAGCACCACCACCAGATGCCGCTTGATAAGTCGAAACAGAAACCCAATCTATAAGATTTTCAGCAAATAACCCACCTAATGACATTAACATCAAACTAACCGTACAATTACCGCCTACAAAAGTTTTAATACCTCTATTTAAAGCAGCATGAATATTAGCTTTGTTTACAGGATCAAGAACAATAATTGCATCATCTTCCATGCGTAACGTTGAAGCTGCATCAATCCAATAACCCTGCCAACCTGTTGCACGTAATTTTGCGTAAATCTTTGAGGTATAATCACCACCTTGGCAAGTCACAACAATATCTAATGCCCTTAATGCATCAATATTATCTGCACTTTGTAATGTACCTGTTTTACCACCGAAGATAGGAGCTGCTTGACCTGCTTGAGAAGTAGAAAAGAATACAGGATTGATATAATCAAAATCATGCTCTTCAACCATACGTTGCATAAGAACAGAACCCACCATTCCACGCCATCCTACAAAACCAACATTTTTCATAATTTATTCCCAATAAATAGAGGTTATATAAAGAGATATTTTTATCTATTAAAACAAAATATCACCATAAAACAAGTAAGATAAGAATAATTTTTGTAGGTAGGAATATAATAACATGCCGTTATATATTAAAAAGACAAAACAACCACAATAACGAACGGAAAAACAAATTATCATAACACAATGATTAATAATCAGTATTTTATTTTTTGAAATAATTGGATTATTAGTCAACTTATTTATAATAAGTTATATGTTCTCAACACTTTCTTCTTAGTTGGATCACTTCGTTGTGCATATTGGAACAAACAGATGAAAAAATAGTCTATTTTGAAACAAAAAATCTCAACTAAATGAACGAGCTTTTTATTTAAAAATGGTCGGCGAGAGAGGATTCGAACCTCCGACCCACTGGTCCCAAACCAGTTGCGCTACCAAGCTGCGCTACTCGCCGTTAGCTTTTCTATTTAATAAAATGGGGTGGCTAATGGGATTCGAACCCACGACAACTGGAATCACAATCCAGGGCTCTACCAACTGAGCTATAGCCACCATAGAATCAGGACGAAATATTACGCATAAAAAATAACATTGTCCAGTAATTTTTTTAAAAATATGCTGATTGCTTATATTAAAATCGCTAAAAGCCTAATATTTTATCATAAAGCAAATATTCATGCTTTGACTACAATGGTACCAAGATTATTGATTGATGTTTCCACGCTATCAAAAAACAATTCCTTCCTTCTTTATCTATCACTCTAATTTGGCTTAATGCCATTAATACTGCTTTAAATCCAGAAGACACTGAAGTTGATACTTTCATTACGCAACTGCTTGAAGCACCATCACAAATAATACCAGATAAATCACGAATCATACTACAAATAGCCATATCAATAGGCTCATAATACCCAACCACCGATTGCGCCAATGGCAGCAGCAACAGGTAATCCAACCATACCAGTACCTGGCACAGTTACCACCTTACCATTTTTTATTAAATTAGGCGAAACATAAGCATCAATTTTTTCAATGTTTGTTGCTACTATGTTGCATCGCAATAGCTGCAACCAAAGCTAAAGATATGGGCTCTGTACAACCAACTGCAGGTAAAACATCATGTTTTACCAATTGAATTAATTGTTGCCAGATTACTTGTTGTTCTATTTTTTATCTCCATATTAACTTTAGTAATGTTAAATGATGGAACATTTAGTGTTAAGTAAACTGACTATTTTAGTCTATCTTAATTAAGATTTGAATAATACCTACTTATAACCATTAGAAAGTAGCATAATGGTTATGGTGGTTATTGTGAAAAAATATATTAATACATATAGTTATGTCTTAAACCTTTTTACATTATTTAATAGTGAATTAAATAATCAGGAATAGTTTAAAATATGTAATATTTTAGTAAAAGAACCTGACTTTTTTTTTATTATTGCAATAATGTAAAAACCTATAATTAGATAACAATGGCGATTGCGATTATGATAAATATTTTATTAATAGATGATGATATTGAATTATCACAAATGCTTAGCGAATATTTGACTAATGAAGGTTTTAATATCAAAAGTGTTTATTTAGGTAAAGATGGTATTGATGAAGCGCTATCAGGTAAATATCGTGCAGCAATCTTAGACGTGATGTTACCAGATATTAATGGTATTGATGTCCTGAAAAGCATCCGTCAACAATGTAATATGCCTGTTATTATGTTAACTGCTAAGGGTGATAATATTGATCGCGTTTTGGGTTTGGAATTAGGTGCTGATGATTACATTCCAAAACCATGTTATCCGCGTGAATTATTAGCAAGATTACGTGCAGTTTTACGACGTTTTGATGAGCGTTCGGTCGAAATGGTTGATGATAAAAAATACCATTTTAATGGTTTAATGTTAGATCTACCTCAACGGCTTTGTACGTGGAATGGACAAGTGATTGATTTGACATCAACCGAGTTTAATTTATTAGTTCTATTAGTGAAGCATAGCGAACGAGTGGTAACTAAAGAAGAATTATCTGAAATTGGACTTGGTCGAGCAAGAGAACTTTATGATCGTAGTGTTGATGTCCATATCAGCAATATTCGCCAAAAATTACATCAAGTTGCACAAAATGATGTGACAATAGAGACGATTAGAGCCGTCGGTTACCGTATTCGTTAACAAACAAATAGGCTTGACATGAATCATCGATTATTCTGGAAAATACTTATCACGTTTGGGGTAATCTTTTATCTTACCTTCCAATTGACTTGGATTGCATTTTCTATTTATGTAGAAAATAAAAATCAAAGATTTCTCAATCATATGCCGACGAAAGTCGATATGATTGCCCAGTTATTACATGTAGCTGGTGAAGATGAAACACTTAATTTTATAGCACATTTACCTGAGCGAGAAAGAACGTTACTGTCAATAAAATTAGTTTCTCCACTGAATGATCAAGTTAATATTTTAACCGATGAATTAGAAACACCTACATATGCTTATCAACGCATGACCGTCGCTCCTGACGGAACTCTTTATTCTGTTTCAT
The DNA here is from genome assembly GCF_013346885.1 of Gilliamella sp. ESL0232. Classification (NCBI taxonomy): domain Bacteria; kingdom Pseudomonadati; phylum Pseudomonadota; class Gammaproteobacteria; order Orbales; family Orbaceae; genus Gilliamella; species Gilliamella sp. ESL0232. The sequence continues at coordinate 51,229 of NZ_JAAEDW010000009.1, forward strand.
TTAAAGAGGATAAAGAGGATCATGTTAAAAAGGCATTGTTCAACATGCCCTTGCCCATTGTATTAATGGGCATATGTGTTGGACTTGTTTTTAGCCTTTTTCTAGCATGGAATTTAACTAGACCGATGAGGTTATTAAGGCAAGGTTTTTTCAAGGTATCTCAGGGAGATCTTTCTGTTAGATTATTCAATAAACTAAAACCTAGGCGTGACGAACTTAGTGAATTAGGTAAAGATTTTGATATGATGGTTGAGCAACTTAATATATTACTTTCTGATCGTCAGTCTCTCCTTCATGATGTTTCCCATGAGCTTAGAACTCCACTTGCTCGATTGCAACTAGCAATTGGACTTGCTCAACAAAATAAACAAAATATTGATACATCTTTAGCTAGAATAGAGTTAGAGTCAGAACGTTTAGATCAGTTAATTGGCGAAATTCTAAATTATTCTCGTGCTGAAATGAATAATCGCACTGATGAATATTTTGATTTAAAAGACTTAATAAGTGTAGTAATCAATGATGCTAATTATGAAGCTAATCACCAGTTAATTGAAGTACATTTTACTTTATCATCTATTACTCATCCAATTGTTAAAGGTAATTCAGAACAAATACGTCGTGCTATTGAAAACATTATTCGCAATGCTATTCGTTTTTCAAAAGCTAAGCAAGCCGTAGAAGTTTCATTAAAAGAAACTGGTAAGTATTTACAAATTGAAGTTAAAGATCGAGGTCCTGGAGTTGAAGAAAACAAGTTATCAAGTATTTTTGAACCCTTTGTCCGTATTCAATCTCCACAATTAGGTAAAGGTTATGGCCTAGGACTGGCTATTGCTAGAAAGACCGTCATTATGCATAACGGTACTATCCAAGCATCTAACCGTGATGGTGGGGGCCTTATTGTAACAATATGTTTGCCTTATTGGAGAAAACATTAATAATAAAAATATATTAATAACAATCAGCATTCACAGTTAATACATACTCTTTAACTAGACTTTCTAGCTTGATTTTATCGTGTCCTATGAAACTTAAAGCTTTCATGATAACTTCTGGATCTCTTTCCAATACAGTTTTGTATTGGTCAATATATTGACTAGCAATAGGTCTATATGACCAGTGCCATTCTTCAGGTTGATATCCTCCTTTGCGTCCTTCATTAAAAGCTTGGCAAAATCCATATTTAGGCAGATTTTTTTGAAGCCATTTATATAGAATAATACCTTTTTTATCATCCTTAAAATATGTTGATGAAACGCTGGTAATATCAATATCTGTCCCCCAATGATGCCTTGATGTGCCAGGCATAGACGAAAATTTTAGAATTTCTTCAGCAATTTTTTCTGGGTCATTTATTTTAGCTGATAAAGCATCCCATTTCCGTTGCCAAATACCGTTTTGGTAAGTATAATTTCGCGTTGCACTTACTATGATAAAAGGAATATCTGGATGAACTTTTTTAAAGTCATTGTAGGCTTTTATAAGTTGTTCGGTTGGTTCTTTTTGTAGATACATTCCTTTTTTATTAACAGGTAGTATAGTTGAGTCTAACGCAATAAAATCATTATCTTTTTTTTCGTCAAACTGTCCAATCAGTTTATTTAATGTGATCTGTTGTGCCATGGTAAAAGTAGGAAATAGAAGTAAAGATAATTTTAAAGTCAAACCACCTATTTTTTCTAACATTGTTGATTTCTTCATCTTTCAAGCATTGCCAATATTCTATATAGCCAGATTAAGTTAAAAACAGTATAATCCTTTTCCTAAAAAAAGAAATAGCCATAATGTGTAAAAACGAGGCCTTATGTTAACAACATCTACATCTAATACGTCTCAAAATTGTTTAGACGCTGCCAATACAATGAATCTTAATACAACTAATTCCATAAACGAAAGAATAAATTTACTAAACTTCACACGCCAACAATTAAGAGAGTTTTTTATATCACTTGGTGAAAAACCGTTTCGAGCTGATCAAGTAATGAAATGGATCTATCATTTTGGTGTAGATAATTTTGATCAAATGACCGATATCAATAAAAAACTACGTGAACAACTAAAGACTTTAGCAGAAATTAAAGCTCCGAAGATTGCCATAGAACAGCGTTCTTCTGATGGCACAATAAAATGGGCACTTGATGTTGGTAATAACCAACTGATTGAGTCTGTTTATATTCCTGAACGTGATCGTGCAACATTATGTGTTTCATCTCAAGTTGGTTGCGCATTAGAGTGTAAATTTTGTTCTACAGCCCAACAAGGATTTAATCGTAATTTAACCGTTTCTGAAATTATTGGCCAAGTATGGCGTGCATCAAATGCAATTGGTGTCACCGGAAAATTAGCAGATAGGCCCATTACTAATGTAGTTATGATGGGTATGGGTGAACCGCTACTTAATTTATCTAATGTTGCACCAGCTATGGAAATTATGTTAGATGATTTTGGCTATGGTTTATCCAAAAGGCGTGTAACACTATCGACATCAGGAGTTGTTCCCGCTTTAGATAAGCTAGCCGGTATGATTGATGTGGCGCTAGCGATATCACTTCATGCACCTAATGATACTATTCGTAGTGAAATTATGCCAATTAACCTAAAATACAATATGTCTATGCTGCGTGATTCAATTCTGCGTTATCTTTCATCTTCAAACGCAAATCACGGAAAAGTAACTATTGAATATGTATTACTTAATCAAATTAACGATGGCGTTGAACATGCTCATGAGCTTGCTCAATTCCTAAAAAATGTACCTAGCAAAATTAATTTAATTCCTTGGAATCCGTTCCCTGGTGCGCCTTATTCAAGATGTTCAAATACACGAATTGATCGCTTCATGAAAACATTAATGGGATATGGATTTACCGTAATAGTTCGTAAAACACGGGGGGATGATATCGATGCTGCATGTGGCCAGTTAGCTGGAGAAGTTGTTGACCGCACTAAAAGGACTCTTTATAAAAAGCAGAACCTTGTTAAGCAAACAGCATAAGGATAAATCTTTATAAAAAGGAGAGGTAGATGAAGAAATTGTTAGTTATAACTAGCTATTTTTTGATGATAGTACTAGCGGGTTGCCAAATGAAAGACAACAATGAATTTGATCCAGAAAAAGCAGCTTTGGCTAGAATGCGACTTGGATTAGGATATCTTGCTAAAGCAAATGAGTCAGAAGAAAATATCAAAATAGCGCATTATAATCTAAAATTAGCTGCACAATACTCTCCAAATAATCCCCAAGTTATGTTAGCCATGGCAATGTTTGATCAACATGTTGGTGAATACAACGAAGCCGAGATGATTTACAAACGTATTACTCTAATGCAACCAGGTAATGGATTATATCATGTCCATTATGGTTCTTTTTTATGTGGTCGAGATCGTTATCAAGAAGCAAAAAAACAATTTGAACAGAGTATTGAGTTCGATCGTCATCGTTGGAAAGCTGATGCTTATGAACAATATGGTTATTGTGCAATCCAAAATAATGATAAAAAAATAGCTGACTTAATGTTTAAGCAACTTTTTCAATATGATGCTAATCGTCGAGACAACGTTATAAAAACAGCTGAACTTTATAAAAATAAAGGTGATAAAAAAATAGCAAATTATCTATTTTCAGTAACAAATAAATAAATCATCACCCATTATTATAATAGTAATAAATTTTTAATAATTATAAGCAAGAGTATATGTCATGAATTTTTGGGCTATTTTATTATTAGCACTAGCAATGTCAACCGACGCCTTTGCTGTCGCCGTTTGTCGTGGGATTTCACTTAAATCAACACCAATTTTAGGCGCATTCAAAATTGGTATTCTATTTGGTGTTGTTGAGGCTATTACCCCATTGCTTGGCTGGTTAGTTGGTTATATTGCATTGCAATATATTGAACAATGGGATCATTGGGTTGTATTTGCTGTCATGCTATTTTTAGGCATTAATATGATATATAACAGCCAGAAACAATCAGATGGAAATTGCCAAGAAGATGAATTAACATCATCAAAAAAATCTTTTCTAATGCTAATTTTCACAGCAATTTCAACCAGTATAGATGCATTTGCCGTTGGTGTTGGCTTAGCATTAGCAAGTGTTAATATCTTTTTTGCTGCATCAATGATTGGACTCGCTACCTGTACAATGGTTACTATTGGGTTATTATTAGGTAATAAAATTGGTTGTTTAATTGGTAAACGGGCTGAGCTTTTGGGCGGGTTAGTACTTATTTCTATTGGAGTAATAACTCTTTATCAACATCTTTCAGTTTAATATTTCAAATAAAAATACTTTTTATACTGTTAGGTTTCGAACGTTTTATTGATTGATATATTTTATCCAAATTTAAATAACGTCCGAAACCAATCACTTTCCTTAATAAAGGTTACAGAAAACTAACTCTATCTTATCTTCCTTTAATTTTTGTAAAATTCCATATCAAAACTATGTGTCTGCTGGTTATAAATTGCTTTAAACACTCCTTGATCATGAGGATTCTGCAAAATATGATTAACAATAAATGGCCTAACATTGGTTTTTATATAACCCGGCAATCCTCGGGCACCACGAATGATATCATAATGATCGTGACAGAATGTACTGATACAAGAATCTTTTATTTCGATAGTGTAGCCACGATGACTATATGATTGATTTAATTTGTCAATTTCTCGACGAATAATCCGTTCAATAACTTCCATTGGTAGACGTTTAAAATGAAGAATATTTTCTCGTCCATTAAAACGATTAAGCAGTTCTGAACGATAAGTATTATTCAGTTCATTTGTCGCTAATTCACATGCAGCCTCATCAGAAAGATTAGGATCCAAATAGTAAGATTGTCCAATATTTGAGGTCATAATAATCATGATATCAGAAAAATCGACAGTTCGACCTACATTATCGGTTAATCGTCCGTCCGATAAGATCTGTAAAAAGATATTAAAGACATCAGGATGTGCTTTTTCAATCTCATCAAATAAATAGATTCCAACCGGTTTTGTTCTAACTGAGTTTGTTAAAATTCCACCTGCTTCAAATCCTTCATATCCCGGAGGTGCACCAATTAATTTAGCAACAGCATGTTTTTCCATGTATTCTGACATATCAAAACGAACCAACGATTTTTCGTCACCATAAACATATTCCGCTAAAGCTTTGGCCATTTCAGTTTTACCTACACCAGATGGACCTAAAAATAGGTAAGACATTGCAGGGCCTGATTCTTCAAGCGTGTCAACTTTAGCCACCTTTACCGAATTGGCGACATGTTTAACAATGTTATCTTGACCAAAAATTCGCGATAATAAATTTGCCTCCAAATTAATCAAGTTTTCAACTTCATTCTCATCTAATTTGTTTGCTGATATACCTGAAACTTTGCTAAATTCAGCAATCACTTCTTGGCGATTTAATCGCAAATCTTTATTGGCTAGCATCACCAATTTTTGATGTTGTTCATTATTTTGTGCAATTTCAGCATCAATTTGTCGAATTTTTTCCTTTAATTTAGCGACTGCTGGAGAGTCAAATCCTCCAGCCGTTAATTGCGCGAATGTCTTTATAGCAACTGATTCTGAATTTTTATTATTGTCCTCTTCTTCTTGTAACTGAGTGATTTCATCTTGCAGTTTGAAGCGTAACGTTTCAGCATCACGTTGATATTGATATGTTTTACTAATTTCAGACTTTAAATTCTGCCAATCTTGCTGCCATTGTTCAAGCTGCTGCCGCAAATCATATTGTTCTGTTTCACTGGTACTTTTTTCGATCTTACCCAGTAACTCAGCAATTTTTGGATGCTGTTTATGTGTAAGTTGACGATAACTAGCAAGCGCACGATCAAGTAATGAAATAGCACGTTGAGGCTGTGCCCCACCTAAACCTAAACTATCACGATATTTACAGGTTAAATGTATCGCTTCATCAATAGCATCTTGATCCACTTCAATTTTGTGGTATCCAGATAACTCCTTTGCAACAGTAGTAACAATGGAATTTAAATTATCCCCAGTAGGTTCTTTGACATCGTAAAGTGTGTAAAGTTCAGGCATATTCGTGCTAGCCTTTAGCACACTACTAAGTTTATCATCACGAACTTCGAGGATAACTTGAAAATTATTTGATTTATCGGCGTTATTTAGAGCATTAATAAAATGAGCATTACCTGTATTATGTGCTGCTTCTAAAAAATTAGCCGTATCAGTAATAATCAGCACTGACTCAGGAGTTTGCATTAGCTTTTTTAAAATACTTTGAAACTCATTATTTATCTTAGTACTATCACCGCTAGAAAAAAGAGCATCACAATTTAACCAAAATAATTTTTTTACAATCAAATCAAATGGTGTATCTGGGTTATTTTTAGCCGCCTGTAAACCAAGACTAAGCATTGAAACACCTACACCTGCAGGCCCTGTCAACAAAAGAGAATTTGATGATTTTCGTATGAGAATAGACGATATTCTCTCTAAATCATGTTCCCTTCCTACTAAAGTAAAATTAGGGTATTGCGCTAAATATTCACGCCCTCTAACTAAATACATTGTGCATTCCTTTGTTATAGTTTAAAGGGTGAAGTAGTATGTGAGCTATCTTTTTTGGTTTCAGATTTTTCTGATAAAACATCACCTGTCACCGCAATAAATTCTCGTGTATCACTTTGAACATCTTTGGACATTTTTTCAATTTCTTCCAAATTTGCTCGCATTGTTTCTAGTGCCGCACGGGTGATTTCAGTCGCTTCTTTTTGGGTATCACCAAATTCCGCTAAATTTTGTAGCATGGCTTCTAAATCATTATTAATTTCATCACGACCAGTTGCAATTCGAATAGCTTCATTTTTAGCAATGTCATTTGTTACTCGAGTCATTTCGGCTAAAGTATTACCGGCCATTGATTGTGCTTCATTAATTGCAGCTGAGTTAACTGCTGTTACAACAACACTGAGTTGTGAAGCAACCGATGCGATGCCTCTTGAATGCATTGCTCTTGCACTTTCAACTTGTTTTTTGGTTGCTGCTTGCATATTACGAATTTTAATAGCTTCAGTTGTTAATTCACCATAGGTTTGCATAGTATCAACAGTTGCTGTGGATACAGTATCAATGTGTTCATCCAAATTACGGCGTGTTTCATCAAGCTTCATTGACTCTAACAAATTATCACCAACATCTTTACTCTCAAGCTCTTGTCTACGTTCACGATGGACTTTCTCTACTTTTTTGGTCGCTTCGTTCATAATGGCATAAATTTGTATCATATTGCCATTATTGTCACTAAGTCCTTCAATCTGTTTAACCATTTTTTCAAGATGATTACGAATTGCACCAAAACGCTCTTTACCTTGATTCACAAATTTTAATGCCGATTCAACCATATCAGCTTGACGTAATGTATGCTGTTCTGAAGTTAAATTTAGCAACTCTTTTAATTTTTCAACATCGATTGATTCAGAGCGTTGCTCGTGACGCTTTGTTATTTCTATCTGAATATCATCTAATTCTTTATTTTTGTTTTTTATTTGTTGATTTAATTTAGCTATTTTTTCTTCATTAGTCACAATTTTAGCTTTTGATGCGGCTTTAATTTTCCCTAGGCCAAAAAACTTTTTATCCTGTTGTAATAACTCTATTTCTTTTTTTAATTCAGATATTTGTTTTTCAATATTAATAATTTCACTTTGCACATTTGCTTTTTGCGTTACTTTTTCTTCGTCCCATTCTTGATCGGCTTTAATTTGAGCTAATGCATTTCGGGTTTCACCATTTTGGCGTAAGTTATATAAAGCATCGGTGAGTTCGGTAAGTGGTTTTATTTTTTCGATAAAATCATTAAGATCATTATTAAAATCAGCATACACTCGTTGTAATTCAGCAAATACTTCGGTATCAGTCATCTCAATACGTTGTTTAGACATCTCTTCAGAAATTGATTGAAGATATTCTTTAAATGTATCAAATTCTTGAATTTTTGCCCGATCAATTTCCTTATTGTCAGAAAATTCTAAAATATTAGTAACTTCTTCTACTTTTTGTTCCAGTGAAAGACTATCTGAAAAAATAACTTTAAAAAAAGTATTTTCTTGAATATTAGCAAGTGGAGTTTCTACTTTTGCTTTTTTTTCACGTTGTCTAACCGAATAGTCTTTTTCTTCTGTATTGGCTAATTTTTTTCTTGGAGCTACACCCATTATTTCTTTCCTTAATTGCTTATTTCTATATTCACTTATTATTTAATTACTTTAAATTCTATTTTAAATAAAAAAATAAAGTTTGGAACAATAATTTGATCTTATAGAAAAGATAAATTTCATCTTTTCATAATGTTATTATCTATTTAACATCTGATTTTGACAAGTAAAACAGTCATACAAAATCAGAAAATTAAAAAATAAATGATAATCATCAAGTATAGAGCAAGCTTTTTGCTGGTATAACAGATTATTATCTATACTTTATTTAATCAATTAAAAATTTAAATTATTATTGGTATTTTTATTTTGCAGTTATTTTATAAAGAGAATATATAACTAAAGAAAAAATTCATAAAAAAACCACTCGCATAAACGAGTGGTTTGTATTGATAAGCTTATTTCGTACTGACGAAAAGAATTACATCATTCCGCCCATACCACCCATGCCACCCATACCACCAGCGGCACCTAAGTCAGCCTTATCATCTTTAGGTAAATCAGTTACCATACATTCAGTTGTAATCATAAGGCCGGCAACTGAAGCAGCATATTGTAATGCACTACGTGTCACTTTAGTTGGATCTAAAATACCCATTGCAATCATATCACCATATTCTTCAGTTGCGGCATTGTAACCATAGTTACCTTTACCACCTTTAACGGCATTAACAACAACAGATGCTTCTTCACCACAGTTAGTCACGATTTGACGTAATGGAGCTTCCATCGCACGAAGTGCAACTTTGATACCAACGTTTTGATCTTCGTTTGCCCCCTTAAGTTCTGAAATAGTAGTTGCGGCACGGACAAGAGCAACACCACCACCGGCTACAACACCTTCTTCAACAGCTGCACGAGTTGCATGTAATGCGTCTTCAACACGAGCTTTTTTCTCTTTCATTTCAACTTCAGTTGCCGCACCAACTTTAATTACAGCAACACCGCCAGCAAGTTTCGCAACGCGTTCTTGAAGTTTTTCTTTATCATAGTCAGAAGTTGATTCTTCGATTTGTTTACGAATTTGTTCAACGCGAGCATTAATTAATGACTCCTCACCAACACCATCAATGATAGTTGTGTTGTCTTTATTGATTACAACACGTTTTGCTTGACCTAAATCTTCAAGAGTTGTTTTTTCAAGTTCTAAACCAATTTCTTCTGAAATTACAGTACCCGCAGTTAAGATTGCAATATCTTGTAACATTGCTTTACGACGATCACCAAAGCCAGGAGCTTTAACAGCTGCAACTTTAACAATGCCACGCATAGTATTCACAACTAATGTTGCAAGTGCTTCGCCTTCAACATCTTCTGCGATAATCAATAAAGATTTACCTGCTTTAGCTACAGCTTCAAGCACTGGTAATAATTCGCGGATGTTAGAGATTTTTTTATCGGCTAATAAAATATATGGGCTATCTAATTCAACAGTTGCAGTTTCAGGTTTATTGATAAAGTATGGTGATAGGTAACCACGATCAAACTGCATACCCTCAACAACATCAAGCTCATCTTGTAAACCAGTGCCATCTTCAACTGTAATAACACCTTCTTTACCTACTTTTTCCATTGCTTGAGCAATTAAAGTACCAACAGTTTCATCAGAGTTAGCTGAAATTGTACCTACTTGAGCAATGGCTTTAGAATCAGCGCATGGTGCAGATAATTTTTTAAGCTCTTCAACAGCTGCAACAACTGCTTTATCAATACCACGTTTTAAATCCATTGGATTCATACCAGCAGCAACAGCTTTTAAACCTTCATTAACAATCGCTTGAGCAAGAACAGTTGCAGTAGTTGTACCATCACCTGCTGCATCATTTGCTTTAGATGCGACCTCTTTAACCATTTGCGCACCCATATTTTCGAATTTATCTTCTAATTCGATTTCACGAGCAACAGAAACACCATCTTTAGTAATGGTTGGTGCGCCAAAAGATTTATCTAATACTACATTACGTCCTTTTGGACCTAATGTTACTTTAACTGCATCGGCTAATACATTAACGCCTTTAAGCATTTTGGCGCGAGCGTCATTACCAAATTTCACATCTTTAGCTGCCATCTTCGTATTTCTCCTAAATTCTGTATATAAATTAAATTAGTTGTCAGTTATGCTTGTACAATCGCTAAGATATCGCTTTCAGATAAGATAAGCACTTCTTCATTATCGATTTTTTCTGTTTTAACGCCGTATCCTTCATTGAAAATTACGATATCTCCCACTTTAACATCTAGCGGTTGTACTTGACCATTTTCTAAAATGCGACCATTACCAACAGCTAAAACTTCTCCGCGAGTTGATTTACCTGCTGCCGAACCAGTTAAAACAATACCACCAGCTGATTTTGATTCTACTTCTTTACGTTTAATGATCACACGATCATGCAATGGACGAATTTTCATTAGTTATCTCCTAGCACTAATTTTTAATTAAGATAATTATTAACAGAAATCATAGAATTATGATTTTTTAATATAGTGCATAATATATGGGGATTATTTTAAATTCTTCAAGAGAACAAATTTAAAAAAAGTCTAACTGATTATTTATTCATCATCTTTCTGTTTGAATTCACCCTCAATAATATCACTCTCTTGATAATGCATTTGTGATGAAGAAAATTTTGATCTTATTGGCATTTTTCGAACAATAAATTCCACGATATGATCTTGTGCATGGGGTATTAATAAGATTGCACCTAAAATATCAGTTAAAAAACCTGGAATAAGCAAGAAAAAACCGGCAAAAAGCAAAGCTACACTTCTAATTAATTCATTTTTATAGCTTTGATTGTTAGCTATTTTTTGTTGCATAATACTAAGGTTTTTCAAACCCTGAGTTTTAACTAACGAGAAACCAAGAATAGATGTTGCAATAATACAAATTAAAGCAAGAAAAATACCAATTGAATTGGCAACAGCTATGAAAAAGGTAAGTTCAAAATAAACATAAATAAAAAAGATAATAAAGCCAACAAATCGCATATATAATTCCTATAAGGATAAAAACATATTATTAAAAATTATCTTTTAATATGAAGATGATTAGCTATTTTTCAACCAAACAATATATATTTTAAAAAAAATATTACAAAAGGGATTGACTGATAATCACGAATCGTGTTTAATGTGCATCCATTGTTGCCCGGATAGCTCAGTCGGTAGAGCAGGGGATTGAAAATCCCCGTGTCCGTGGTTCGATTCCGCGTCCGGGCACCAATCACCAAATTCTAAGACCTGCTTCTAACAGGTTTTTTTATGCCTAAAGCCTTTTCAAATAAGCCTTTCACCTTGTTTCACTACTCAACAGTGTTCAACTAAAATTAAGCTAAATCCAGTAATAAGTTAATTTTACATCATTAATTTAATGATTATTTTACTTACACTAACTATAATACATTCTATAAAAATCAATTAGTAAGTGATAAGTTATATAATAAATCTAGAACTAGATATAAATTAAGAACTACGAAAATAAAATATACCTGTTCTTTTTTAATATGAATTTGTAAATTAAAAATGGCACTATTTTTGCTTATTTTATCTGTTACATAGTACTTAACTGTCGTTATATTGTTGTTAAAAGTTATTTTTAATCTAAAATGGAATTTTATTGTAACTTTTATGCTATATCGCAATTTTAATTATAGTACGCTTTGCACTGTATATGTGCAAAAAATAAAAAATATGAATTTAAACCAAATAAAAGTTAATTAATATAAAAATTAGAACGTTTTACTAAATCTATATTTAAAAAATATTAAAAATACGACATTCTTACCTGTGTTTAAATGTTACAAAATCGGTTTACAATTAAATAATTGGAGTGGTTTTATGAGTAATCTAAGGAAATATAAACGTAAATTCTTATTGAGTGCAGGACTAATAACAATGCTTGCGAGTGCACAACTTCATGCTGCTGAAACATTGGTTTATTGTTCAGAGGCTTCGCCTGAAACATTTAATCCACAATTAGCAACAAGTGGTGTATCAATGGATGCAAGTGCAGTTCCTGTTTATAATCGTTTGGTAGAATTTAAATTAGGTACTACCGAAATTGAACCTTCTTTAGCCAAATCTTGGGATATCAGCCAAGATGGTTTAACCTATACTTTTCATTTACGCGATGATGTTAAGTGGCATAGCAATAAAGAATTCAAACCAACACGAAACCTAAATGCTGATGATGTTATTTTTACATTTATGCGACAAAAAGATAAAAATCATCCTTATCACAAAGTTTCTGGTGGACAATATGAATACTTTGAAAGTATGGGATTCCCAGATTTAATCAAAGAAATTAAAAAGATTGATGACCATACTGTTGTATTTGAATTAAACCATCCAGAAGCCCCTTTTTTAGCAGATTTAGCAATGTCATTTGCATCAATTTTATCAGCTGAATATGCTGATGCTATGCTTAAGAAAAACACACCAGAAAAATTAGACTTAGTTCCTGTTGGTACAGGCCCATTTACTTTTGTACAATACCAAAAAGACTCCAGAATTCTTTATAAAGCAAATCCCGATTATTTTGGTCCAAAAGCCAAACTTGATCGCTTAGTGTTTTCTATTACACCAGATGCCGCAATTCGTTATGCTAAGTTACAAAAAGGCGAGTGTCATGCTATGCCATACCCAAATGTAGCCGATGTTGAACGAATGAAATCAGACAAAAATATTGTTGTTAAAGAAATGGCTGGCGTTAACATTGGCTATTTAGCCTACAATATGGATAAGCCGCCACTTGATAAGTTGCAAGTTCGCCAAGCATTAAATATGGCCGTGAACAAAGATGCGATTATAAAAGCTGTTTTTCAAGGTGCAGCTGAACCAGCTAAAAACTTTATTCCTCCATCAATGTGGAGTTATAACGATGAAGTGAAAGATTACCCTTATGATCCAGCGCAAGCAAAAGAGTTATTAAAATCAGCGGGATTAGAGAACGGGTTTACTATCAATTTATGGGCAATGCCAGTACAACGCCCATATAACCCAAATGCACGCCGTATGGCCGAAATGATTCAAGCGGATTGGGCTAAAATTGGCGTAACAGCTAAAATTGTGAGTTATGAATGGGGAGAATATCTATCTCGTATTCGTGATGGTGAACATGATGCTGTATTAATGGGCTGGGCTGGAGATAATGGCGACCCTGATAACTTTTATTCTGTCTTGATGAGCTGTGATGCGGTTAAAGCGGGTCTAAACTATTCACACTGGTGTTACAAACCATTTGATGATTTATTGAAACAAGCGCGTATTGAGTCAAATCACGAAAAAAGAGTTGAGCTATATAAACAAGCACAAGTTGAAATGCATAATCAAGCACCTGCATTAATGATTGCGCATTCAATGGGTTACATGCCAATACGTAAAGAGGTTAAAGGCTATATTATGGACCCTTTAGCATTACATGATTTTAACCAAGTTACGCTTGAAAAATAGTATTCCTAACGATTAACCACCAATGTGTGGTTAATCACTACGTTGGGTTTTGCTAAATTTAGAGCTATAAATCTATTTTTAATAATAATAAAAATTTTATCTATTTTATAAACGATAGTTTAAAAGCAATATTTAAGAGCTACTACATGTTTCAATTTATTCTAAAGCGGTTAGGTGTACTTATTCCAACGTTTATTTGTATCACACTGCTTACTTTTATTTTTGTTCACCTTATTCCGGGTGATCCCATTATGGTGCTTGCAGGAGAGCGAGGGTTAACCCCTGAACGCCATGCTGAATTAATGACTCAACTGGGTTTAGATAAACCACTGTATCAACAATATTTTCAATATATTATAAACATGCTTCATGGCGATTTAGGAACCTCTTTTAAAAGCCAAATTCCGGTATGGGATGAATTTGTACCCCGATTTAAAGCAACATTTGAACTTGGATTTTGTGCAATGTTGTTTGCTGTTAGTTTTGGAATCCCAATCGGTGTTCTTGCCGCAGTGAAACGTGGTTCAATATTTGATCACACAGCAATAGGACTATCTTTAACAGGTTACTCCATGCCAATTTTTTGGTGGGGGATGATGCTAATCATGTTAGTCTCAGTACACTTAAATTTAACCCCAGTATCTGGTCGTGTTAGTGATATGCTTTTCTTAGATGAAAGTAATCCTTTAACCGGATTTATGTTAATAGATACTTTATTATGGGGTGAAACAGAAGATTTTATCGATGCAGTTACTCACTTAATTTTACCTGCAATTGTGTTGGGAACTATTCCATTAGCAGTAATTGTCCGCATGACTCGTTCTTCTATGTTAGAAGTATTGAGTGAAGATTATATTCGAACCGCACGAGCTAAAGGCGTTAGTAGAATGCGAATTGTCCTTGTTCATGCATTGCGTAATGCAATGATCCCTGTTGTTACCGTTATCGGTTTACAAGTTGGTACAATGCTTGCCGGCGCCATATTGACCGAAACTGTCTTTTCATGGCCAGGAATTGGTCGTTGGTTAATTGAAGCGCTACAGCGTCGAGATTACCCCGTTGTACAAAGTGGCGTTTTAATTGTTGCGGTCATAATTATTTTAGTGAATTTATTAGTTGATATGTTGTACGGGGTTATTAACCCACGTATTAGACATAAATAAGAGTGTTTTTACAGATGAATAAACAGGTTATTACTGAACCAACCAATACGCAAGACACCAGTTTAGCCGTACCTAAACCATTAACGCCTATGCGTGAGTTCTGGTTCTATTTTTCAAAAAATAAAGGTGCAGTCGTTGGACTAGTCTTTATTATTATTGTTGTATTACTAGCTATCTTTGCCAATTTTGTTGCACCACATTCCCCTTCTGAACAATTTAGAGATGCATTACTAACACCACCCGTTTGGATGAAAGATGGCAGTTGGCAATTTATTTTAGGAACTGATGATGTGGGACGAGATATCCTATCCAGACTCATTTACGGTGCCCGTTTATCCTTATTAGTCGGTTGCTTAGTAGTTATTATCTCATTAATTTTAGGGATTACATTAGGATTAATTGCTGGTTATGTAGGTGGTTTTTTAGACAATGTAATTATGCGTGCAGTGGATATCATGCTTGCATTACCGAGTTTACTACTTGCCCTTGTATTAGTTGCAATATTTGGTCCATCAATTATTAACGCTTCAATAGCATTAGCTTTTGTTGCATTACCACATTATGTTCGCTTAACACGCGGAGCAACGATTGCTGAAATTAATAAAGATTATGTGATCGCCTCACGAGTTGCTGGGGCGGGAGCCTTACGGCAGATGTTTATAAATATTCTGCCAAACTGTTTAGCACCATTAATTGTTCAAGCTTCATTAGGATTTTCGAACGCAATTTTAGACATGGCTGCATTAGGTTTTTTAGGCATGGGCGCACAACCACCAACACCAGAATGGGGAACAATGCTTGCTGACGTATTGCAATTTGCACAATCTGCATGGTGGGTTGTTACCTTTCCTGGCTTAGTAATTTTAATGACAGTGTTAGCTTTCAACTTAATGGGAGACGGTTTGCGTGATGCACTTGATCCTAAATTGAAACAGTAATGGAGATACAGTCATGGCACTATTAGAAGTAAAAGAATTATCTGTTCAATTTGGTGGATTTAAAGCAGTAGATCACATTAGTTATGACGTTGAACAAGGGCAAGTTGTTGGTATTGTTGGTGAATCAGGTTCAGGAAAATCAGTGAGTTCACTCGCCATAATGGGATTAATTGATTTTCCCGGTAAGGTCAATGCAAATGCATTACACTTTGATGGCAAAGATCTTCAACAAATCTCAACTAAAATGCGCCGTAAAATTGTAGGTGCAGATGTGGCAATGATCTTTCAAGATCCGATGACTAGCTTAAACCCATGTTTTACCATAGGTTACCAAATCATTGAAACATTAAAAATCCACCAAGGTGGCAGTAAAAAAGCGCTCAAAGCAAGAGCGATTGAATTGCTTAAATTAGTCGGAATTCCTGATGCTGAAAATCGATTAAAGGTTTACCCGCACCAGTTATCTGGCGGAATGAGCCAACGAGTAATGATTGCAATAGCCATTGCATGCAATCCAAAACTCTTAATTGCTGATGAACCAACAACAGCACTAGATGTCACAATTCAAGGGCAAATTATTGAGTTATTACTTGAGTTGCAACGCAAAAATAATATGGCATTAATTCTTATTACTCATGACTTAGCGTTAGTTTCTGAGGCTGCACAAAAAATTATTGTAATGTATGCTGGACAGGTGGTTGAAATAGGAGATGCTGAAATTATCTTTAAAAAACCATTACACCCTTACACACAGGCACTATTACGATCACTGCCTGAGTTCACTCAAGACAAAGAGCGATTAGCATCATTATCAGGCGTTGTACCAGGAAAATATGATCGACCAACAGGCTGTTTACTCAACCCTCGTTGTCCTTATGCTACTGAACATTGTTATACCCAAGAACCAGCACTAGTTAGCTATGGTGAAACTAGAAAAGTAAAATGTCATTATCCACTATCAAGCGAAGGGATACCACAATATGAACAATAACATGGAAAATATGGAAAATAACGAATTACTGCTTGATGCCCGAAAACTGACAAAATATTATCATGTAAAAAGCGGTTTTTTTTCTGAAGCTAAACAAGTTAAAGCTGTTGACGGTGTATCTTTCACATTAGAAAAAGCCAAAACACTTGCAATTGTTGGAGAATCAGGCTGTGGAAAATCATCATTAGCAAGATTATTAACAATGATTGAAAAACCCACATCAGGCGAACTCTATTTCAAAAATCAGAACCTATTGGATGATGATCAACAAGCGCAAAAATTGCGACGCCAAAAAATCCAAATTGTTTTCCAAAATCCATACTCATCATTGAACCCCCGCAAAAAAATCGGTTCCATATTAGAAGAGCCTCTAATTATTAATACTGATCTAACAGCAAATGATCGTAAAGCAAAAGTACTATCAATGATGCAAAAAGTTGGATTAAAAGAAGAGTTTTATAACCGTTATCCCCATATGTTTTCAGGAGGACAACGTCAACGCATTGCTATCGCAAGAGGTTTAATGCTTGATCCCGAAATAGTAGTTGCTGATGAACCTGTTTCAGCATTAGACGTTTCTGTACGAGCACAAGTGCTAAATTTGATGATGGATCTACAGCAAGACCTAGGTTTATCTTATATTTTTATTTCTCATGACCTTTCCGTCGTTGAACACATTGCTGATGACGTAATGGTAATGTATTTGGGTCGTTGCGTTGAACAAGGACGAAAAGATGAAATCTATCGTAACCCTAAACATCCATATACTCAGGCACTATTATCAGCAACCCCAAGATTAAACCCTGATCTTAGACGAGATAGAATTAAATTAGAAGGTGAATTACCAAGTCCGCTAAATCCACCTATGGGTTGTGCGTTTAATGCTCGATGCCGTTTAGCATTTTCACGTTGTACAACAGAACAACCACAGCTTATTAATTATAATGAACATAAAATTGCGTGTTTCTGTATAGAGGACAATAATAAAGGTGACAGTTAATTCTGTCACTAAATTAGATACTAAATCTATCCATTGCATTTTTCTTTTCTTAGAACATAACAAATTGTCATATTAATAGTTTTGTGCTAGTTTCGTACTCATTATTAACTTACAACCGCGATAGCCCTAAGATTACTTATGTCCAATTCATCAGCTAAAAAAGTCGCTTTTGCCGCTTTTATTGGTACGACCATTGAATGGTATGATTTTTATATCTATGCCTTGGCATCAGTATTAATATTTGGTCAGCTTTTTTTTCCTGATGATAATCAATTTGTGCAAATCTTAGGATCTTTTGCCACCTTTGCCGTGGGATTTTTATCACGTCCTTTAGGAGCGTTACTATTTGGTCATATTGGTGATCGTTTGGGGCGTAAAAAATCGTTAATTACTACGTTGGTTTTAATGGGGTGTGCCACCACCTGTGTTGGTTTATTACCCTCTTATCAACAAGCAGGCATTTTATCACCAATTTTATTAGTTACATTACGCATATTACAAGGGATTGCGGTTGGTGGTGAATGGGGCGGTGCAGTGCTTATGACCAATGAACATGCCCCAAAAGGGTTGAAAAACTTCTTTTCCTCCTTTGCACAGTGGGGAAGCCCAGCAGGAAATATTTTAGCATTATTGGTCTTTTCTTATATTATCCGTTCACCTATAGCTGAGCTTATTAATAGTGGCTATTGGCGTATTCCATTTTTAGCCAGTTCTATTTTATTAATTATTGGCATTATTGCTAGAGTCACCTTAACCGAGTCACCTGTCTTTATCGAATCATGCAAAAAGCAAGCAAACTTAAAGCAAGACTCAATACCGATTATTGAAGTTTTAAAAAAATCAACACCGCTATTAATTTTAAGCATTGGCGCTAATGTATTGTCATTTAGTGGAATATTTTCTAATACATTAATGATTGGCTATACCACTATTGCACTAGGTATTGAAGACAAGATAATTGTTGATGCTCTATTTTGGATTGCAATTGTGCATTTTGTTGTGCAACCTTTTATTGCCTATTTTTCAGAAAAATACTCGGCAACACGATTTTTAATTTGTTCGGCAATCTTAGCAATGGGATCGGTATTTTTATTATTCCCAATCATTCAGCTAGGCACAAAAAATAGCTTTATTATTGGTATTTCGCTCAACGTAATTTGCTACAGTGGCTTTTATGGCGTAATAGCGGGCTATTTAAGTCGAGTTTTTCCTACCAGAATACGTTACACAGGGTTATCTATCAGCTATCAAGGTTGCGCTGCCATTTTTGGTAGCCTAATTCCGATGATAGGGGCATATATTATTTATACTTACAAAGCTTTTTGGATACCATTAGCCTTGTTTTATTGTTGTTTAGCATTGATATCTATCATCTGTATCTATCTCCTAAACCGCTATCATTACTATGACGAATAATAAGGCAAACATATGAAAACAGTATTATCAATTCAATCAAATGTTGTTTATGGTTATGCCGGTAACAAGGTATCGACATTAGCCATGCAGCTACAAGGCGTTGAAGTTATGCCGATCCATACCGTGCAATTATCCAGTAATACGGTTTATCCTCATTATGATGGCATAGTGCTTGGTGCTAAACAAATTACACGAATAGTTAATAGTCTAGAAAAAATTGGGATCTTAAAGTCTATTGACGCCATTATTTCGGGCTATATTGGTCTTGCTGAACAAGGCGAAGAAATCTTAGAAGCAGTCAACAAAATTAAATACTATAACCCTGATGCTATCTATGTTTGTGATCCTGTTATGGGTGGCGATATCAATAAAGGTAGTTCACTGCCACAAGGTATTATTGATTTCTTCACTAAACAAGCGGTTAAACAAGCCGACTATATCACACCAAATTTATTAGAATTACAAATACTTTCTGATATCGAAATTAAAACATTTAACGATGTACTAAATGCAATAAAAAAACTACAAAAACAGTCTATTAAAGCTATATTAGTAAAAAATTTGGTGCACGCTGGCAAAACAACCAACCTATTTGAAATGGTGTTAGCTACGCCAACCCAAAACTATCATCTTGCTCGCCCACTATATGACTATCCACATCGTCCATTAGGTGTGGGTGATTTAATTTGTAGCTTGTTCACTGCGCATCTAATTAATGGACAATCCCAATTAATGGCATTTGAATTAGCCGCCAATGCCGCTAATCACGTACTGGAAATCACCAAACAAAAAGAGGCTCGAGAATTGGCAATTATTGATGCTCAAGCGTGGATTAAAAAACCAGATTTACGGTATCGGGGGATGGAGTTGATGTTATAAAAGAATATCATTTCTATGTTATTCTTCTAAACAATAAGTATTTTGTGCTAAAATTTTATATTAATATTTTGATTAAATAATAAATTCTAGCACAAAATATTTTCCTATTTATACTTTAAACGTAATCCAAGGTTTAAGTTTAACTATGGTTTGAATCAAATCGGCTTTTTGTTGCGCCTCAATTACTGGTGTAATTGGTTTGTATGCTATAGGCGCTTCTTCGCGTAGCCGCTCTTCTTTGAGAGTAATGCATTGCCATGGTAAGGTAGTCTTTTCAAACTCTACCTTTTTATTACGCATGTTTTGCCTTCTTTCTGCTCTTCCTGCACCATGTGAACAAGACCATAACCACTCTTCATTACCTTTACCAACTGCTACATAAGAGTGATCACCCATCGACCCAGGAATTAATGTTATTTGACCTGTATATGCAGGCGTAGCACCTTTACGATGAATATTCATGCATTGCTCTGGTAAAATAATATTATGAGAAATATCAACCACTAATTGACTATCATCTTGATGAAAGATCGTTGATAACGATTTACGTATTAACTCGGTGATGACAATACGATTTATCCAAGCATATCGAGCAGCAACGCCCATTGCTTGTAAATAAGCTTTAGCGTCATTATCAGTCAAGCCAAACAATCCTGATTTAGGCTGTTTTTCATTAGCTGGCCATAGGGCTTTTGCTCTATCTTGCCAACGTTGACCAATATAAAATCCAACATCACGTGATCCAGTATGGATCATAACCACAATACTATTTTTTTGAAGACCTAATTGATAAGCTAAATGACGATCCATTATCTCATCAACAATTTGTAACTCAACAAAATGGTTACCAGAACCGACAGTACCTAAGCTAGCAGGACGGATAATATCTCGCTTTTCAAAAAAGGCTTCAGGTGCATATTTACTATCTGCCACAATTAAATGATTACCAGATATTTTATCAAGCTCTGCCCGTAACCGTTCATAATTAACCGAATTCCATAGCCCATGCTGAGGTAATTCAGATAACCATGCCGAAATATCTTGATCAAATAATGCTTGAAAAGATCGCGGCGTAACAGGAACATCACGTTCATCTTGCAATAATACGCGTTTTAATTGCGCAATAATTGAAGACTTTTGTTTACACACTTGCTCATAACTTAAGCCCGTTGTAAAAAGCCGCATACCACAATTAATATCAGTGCCAATTGCAGCTGGAATAATAAAATTCTGCGTGGTAGCGACAATACTACCTACTGGTGCAATAGTACCCGGATGAAAATCGGGTGTTGCACGCGCAGTACAAACTTTACCTAAACTATTAGGTATTTTAACTGAAGCAAAATTTAATAGTTGTTCTACGGCTTTTTCCTCTAATGGTAAAGGATTAGGCAATAATACCTGAGCAGTAGTATTTTCTTTATTAAAAGTATAAATATCATTATTAAAATGACTTTCAATCCCAAGGCGGGACAAACGTTTTTGTAAACGGGTAAATGTAGACATAATAGCCACCTAGAAAACAATAAAATAGTGTCTCCTCATATTGAGAAGATAATTACTGTTTTCCTGCAGCAGCACTATTCAGGAAAGCGGGCACATTCTATACAAAAAATCTTTATCTGTAAAGATATTGAGATTTGATAAACCATATATTAATATTATGGATTACATATCAGTATTAAATCAAAACATAAAATTTAAAAGAGAAAATAAAGAATTATTATGGGTATGGGGATACAAAAAGTTATGCTAACACCATGCAAATCAGAAAAAGAATTGTTAGAGCACTTTGGTTGTTATGGATTTGAAAAACAGCTCAATTTTTATGAAATAATTGGCGATAGCAATTGGCAAATAGATATCAATCAAGGTGTTATCTATTTTGGTGATAATATAACCTTTTCTATTCAATTATTAGGTACTTTTTCTTTATCTTCTGAAACATGGCTTTGGTCTTGGAATAACGAAGCATCGCAGTTACCCACATCGGTTATTGAACAAGCGTTGAATTTAAAAAGCTATGGTGAAGAAAATGATATTAATTTATTCACTTCTGCTCAATTTGACACTACACAAGAAGATTTATACAAAATAGGGGTAATTGCTACAGGAATGTTTAATACCGATGGATATTATCTGGCTGATTTTGGGCAAGGAATAGCATTGGTAACCATAAAAAAAGATCATATTAACTCAAAAAATAATAACCAGAATAAAATCTCTAAAATTTTTCCAAAATTTATAACAAATCTGTTTGGGAGTTCTTCATCTGAAAGTGATAACCATGAGCAGAAAAATAATCAAACCCAAATTTTTGAAATATTTTCTCAATTTATTTCAAACTTTGATGTGGATCATTACCAGGCACTTAAGTACTATCTAATTGCTAAAGATTATCAAGTCAAACAAAGCGATTTGACAGCTCAAACAGAGCTTGTTGCAATAAAAGGTGAGCAAAGAGTAGTTGCTAAATTTGATGAACAATCTCGTTTAATTAGTTTAAATGTATAAATACAGTTGTCAGTAAAAATCTTTTCATTTATGGAATAGATTTTACCAATACATTGATTAAGCTTTATTAACCATATCCCAACTTAAACCAAACTTTGCCAAATATTTTTTTAATCGATCAGCATCATTGCTACGTTGTTTTTTTATGCGAGACACAGCGAACAATTTTCTGCCAGCTTCAGATAAACAGCTACTTTTTTGGCAGATTTCAATCACCTTTTCCAATTGGAAGCGATCAAATTCATCTATTTCTAATGGAATTAAAGAGTCATCTGATTTGTGTTTCCCCCAGTTTTGTTTTAAGCGTAGAATCTCTTTTTCTACTTGTTCCAACGTAATATTAGCTTGTGGTGCTAACGTTGCCATTCGAATAATCGAGCTATTTAATTCACGAAAGTTACCCTGCCATAAGGCTTCCTGAGAGGTAGCAAAAGCTAAATAAGCACGTCTTGATTGTTGATTGAAACGTGGCATAATGCCGTATTCTTTAGCATAACGCGCCAATTCATAATCAATATTCGGTTCGATATCTTCTTTTCGTTCGGCTAAACTCGGCAGTTGATAACTCCACAAATTGATTCTGGCAAACAGATCTTCACGAAATTCACCATTCTCAATCGCCAATTTAAGATCTTTATTAGTCCCAGCAATTAATTGAAAATCACTCTGAATCGGTTTATCACTACCAAATGGATAAAATTGTTTCTCTTCGATCGCTTTTAATAACATTGCTTGTTCATCAAGCCCAAGTTCACCAATTTCATCTAAAAATAATAATCCCCCATCAGCATTTTTAAGTAAACCGGTACGAGCGAGATTTGCACCCGTAAATGCTCCTTTCACATGACCAAATAAGGTTGACATTGCACTATCACCTCGTAAAGTGGCGCAGTTAATTTCGACAAATTGACCGTTAATTTGATGATTAGTGTGTTTTAGCAAATAAATTTGTTTAGCTAAAAATGATTTACCTGCACCAGTTGGCCCACACAATAAAATAGGGGCATACGATCGGCTAGCAACCTGTTCTATTTCAGCAATTAATTGATTAAATTGTTGGTTACGAGTAGCGATACCTGACTTTAACAGATCTGTTGCTTGAATGGCATATTGTTGAAAACGGGTTAAGATTTTATCATAACGATGCAAATTCAAATCGATGATATTCATATTACCGTAAGGTACTTGCGCAATAAGATCTGCTTCCTCTAAGTTATAATTTTTTTCTATTACCTCCTTTTTGGATGGTGGAGACATTTGTAATAATTTAGCTGGATAATAGCGCGATTCTGCTAGTAAAAACAAACAAATCTGTGCGACATGCGTACCTGTTGTGATATGCAAATAATACTCTTCTTGTTCTGAATTAAATGAGTAGTTTTTCGAAATATCAAAAAGGCAGGTATAAACTTGTTCAAAATCCCATGGATCATCTATATTTACTGCGATTGGCCTTACTTCGGTTTGTGGTGATAAAATTTTAATATCTTTAACAACTTCGCAAAGCAGATGATAATCGTTTTGATAATAGAGTAATTCAAATCGAGTTAATGGTAGATCAGATTGATGACATAAATCGATAGTCGGTCGCCATTGCAACCATCGTCGTTTACCTTTACCACGTTGATCCAATACATTTCCTAAAAAACCAAACACTACATTCTTTTTCATTTTTATAAAAATTTATAAATTAATAGATAAAATTATAAAAAACAAACTTATTTAAATCTATTTAATTTTTAGATTGATCTGTTTTAAATTTATTTTTTCGTTTTAAATCAAATTGATATTAATTATTTTTATCTTTTTTTAATTTTTGGCACACTTTTAGCAAATTATAATAATGAATAACAAAAAAGGTTTTATCGCCCAAGAGAAAAGGGATAACATCCCAAAATAAAACTGAACTTGTAAACTTAGTAACTTAACGTTACATAAAATTTAGATGGAATTAAAAATGAGTCAATATAACTTATTACAAACAGATAACGCAAAACCAATAAAAATGTGGACAAAAGGCGTGCCTGTTGAAGAAGAAGCCAAAACACAATTAACCAAAACGGCACAATTACCGTTTATTTTTAAACATATCGCCGTAATGCCTGATGTACACGTAGGTAAAGGATCGACTATCGGTAGTGTTATCCCAACCATAGGCGCAATTATACCTGCAACTGTAGGAGTGGATATTGGCTGTGGCATGATTGCTGTGCAAACGTCTTTAATAGCGAGTGATTTGCCCGATAATTTATTACCGTTACGGCATGAAATTGAAAAAGCGGTACCACATGGTCGATCGCCTCATAACCGTCGACAAGATATTGGTAGCTGGCAAAATCCACCATCACTAATCGATAGTTATTGGCAACAGCTATTACCCGGTTTTGAAAAATTAACTGAAAAATACCCACGTTTTTTAAATACTAATAACTACCGACATTTAGGAACACTCGGCACTGGCAACCATTTTATCGAAATTTGTTTGGACGAAGCCGATCGAGTTTGGATAATGCTGCATAGTGGATCACGTGGTGTAGGTAATGCTATTGGTAGCTTTTTTATAGAAATGGCTAAAAAAGATATGGAAGCCCATATCAAAAATCTACCTGATAAAGATTTAGCTTATTTACAAGAAGGCACTGAACACTTTCAAGATTATGTTGATGCTGTGCATTGGGCGCAAGAATTTGCAAGACTCAACCGTGAAGCAATGATGAATAATGTTATTTTAGCAATGCGTAAAGTCATTACTAAACCATTTACCACCCACATGTCGGCGGTAAATTGTCACCATAACTATGTACAAAAAGAGCAACATTTTGGTGAAGAAATTTTCATTACGCGTAAAGGTGCGGTGTCTGCTCGAAAAGGTGAGCTAGGGATTATTCCAGGCTCAATGGGTGCAAAAAGCTATATTGTGCGAGGACTTGGTAATGAAGAAAGTTTCTGTTCATGCTCGCATGGTGCAGGGCGAGTTATGAGCCGAACAGAAGCCAAAAAGAAATTTACCATTGAAGACCAAATTAAAGCAACAGCGCATGTTGAATGCCGTAAAGATGCCAACGTGATTGATGAAATCCCAATGGCATACAAAGATATTGATGCAGTAATGACAGCCCAAAATGAACTGGTCGAAATTGTCCATCAATTACGGCAAGTTGTGTGTGTGAAAGGGTAAAAAATATTGAGGAGCAATCCTCAATATTGGTGGAAATAAAAATATTAAAAACCTTAATTATATCAATGATAAATCTAAAATAATGCATTACTATCATGATTATTCAATTTGATTTAAATAACTAATTAATCATTCTAACAATAAAATATTTAAAGGATTAACGATGAAAGAAACTACTCAAAATTCAACGACAGAACCCTCAAATATGGCGACGACTCAACCATTTCCAATGGTATGGGATAACAATAAAATCAGTATTTATCAATTTTTACTGCCTTATCAACATGCGGAAAAACTGCCTGAAATAGCCCAAACACTTCCTGATGAATCATCTGATGATACAAAATTAAAATGGGCAGCAGGGACGATGGATGGGGTTAGCAATCATCATGGCGTATCATCTGAACACACATGTGTTGAAGAAATTTTAACGTTACTAATCACAATATCAACACAACCCAATAAACACGATATCGAAAAACTTTACACCTTAATAAATACGGAAGGTACTTTAAGTTTTATTGATGATTTAAGTGATGCAATACCAAAAATTGACATTGATTTTGATAAGTTATATGAATTTACCTATTGGTTAGCAACAAATAGCCCTGATCGTGAAATCATTAAGTTTAGTATTGCTGTATTAGGATGTTTTACTACCGAACAAACTGACTTATTTTTATTATTAGGCATGCATGAAGAGTTTACCTTATATTCAGCAGTTGCATTACAAAACACCTTATCATCACCCGAACAAGTCGAAAATGCCTTAGTTACTTTAGCTAAAAAAGTGGATGGTTGGGGTAGGATCCATATTGTTGAACGATTAGTCGGATATCAATTATCATCAACAACTAAAGATTGGTTATTAAGAGCGGGTTATCAAAATAGCGTTATGAACGAATATCTTGCTTATACTTGCGCAACCACAGGTGAATTAAATCAGGTTTTAGAACAAGATTATGTTGATTTACCTTTATTAGAATC
Organism: Gilliamella sp. ESL0232; assembly: GCF_013346885.1. Taxonomy (NCBI): domain Bacteria; kingdom Pseudomonadati; phylum Pseudomonadota; class Gammaproteobacteria; order Orbales; family Orbaceae; genus Gilliamella; species Gilliamella sp. ESL0232. Next base: position 77,947 of record NZ_JAAEDW010000009.1, read on the forward strand.
TGCGGGTGAAATTTTAGAGGCACTCATCATGGGCGGACCAGCCGAAGATATGCATTGTTATGAAGAAGGTGCTATTGTTTGTTTAAATTATTTAAAACATTTACTAAAACTACCCTCATTAGCTGAACTCCCCCCTTTACGGACAGTACTGACTATACATGATTTTGTTAGCAACCAGCTTAATGAAAGCTATCCTAATTGGAATGAAAAAATAAAAAATGCAATTATTGAAAAAGCAAATAAGTTTATCCATCAAGATAAATGGTTAGCATTAATTGAACATGATTTAATGACTGATGATAGCAGTAAATTTTACCTAGCTGCTGATCTTTACACGCAATTTGGATTTGATGCATGGGATGCGCGTTTTGCATATCAAAAAAATCATCAGGGTGAACAGTGGTATTATTTAATGCAAGCCGATGATATACAAAGAGTACAACAAGTTATACAGTTAGCTAGGCAACAATATGACTTTACAAAAATCGCAACTGGGCCAGCGCTAGAATCTGCATTTGGCATCAAATATAAAGCACACCGTGCATTGGATGCTATTTTACAAGAGCTCAATCGATTTCCGGGTATGGGTGAAGATCTTATATTAATTGGTCTAAACAGCCCAGTAATACGCAACCGAAACATGGCATTAAATGCCATTGAAGCTTGGGATCGACAATGTTGGACAGATAAAATAACGCTTGCCCTGCAAGAACTTATTGCAAATGAACCTAATGATGAAATTAAAAAAAGGTTAGTAACGCTACTTGCTTCGCACAATAATTAAATATTCTATTTACTTGCAGACAAACATAAAAATATCGAGGAGCAATCCTCGATATTAAACCGTTTAAAATATGATAAAGCCAGCTATACAACTACTAGTACAATTGAATCAGATGAAGACATTAAATAAAGATAGAAAATACTATTAGCTTTACATAATAGCTAAAACAGAGCCAAATAGGTTGACAAAAACCATAATTTATATAACCCATAAAAAGAATGGTATATTAACTAAAGGAGATATTTATGTGTAAATTTTACGATCATGAAAGGTATGTAACTATTTATCATTATGATGAAAAAGATAAATATTTTACCCATCATGAAGAAAATTGTTATCAGCCAGCAGGTATAGGGCTTCCCGCTAATTCGACAGATATCCCTGTACCCGATGGAGAACTTCCTTCAGGTTTTATATATGTTTTTGAAAACGAGCAATGGACAGCAAAAAAAGACGTCTTTAAAAAAAATAGAGCTAGCAATATGTCGGAAGAAAACTATATTTATCAAGAAAATCTACCACCATATTTCACAATAGATACTTTCGATTTTCATAAAATGCCACAATATGAAAAGATAGAAAATTTTACAAATCCTCAATTACAATCATTAATACTTACCTATAGATATTTACATATTCAAAATGAATTTATTGAAGTTATAGATTTTCATGAAAAATATGTTAAAAACATTCAGAATATTGGAATGATTTTTCCGCAAAATCGTAATCCAGCCATTATGTATAGGTTAAAAACAGAAAGTTTAATTCTTTCAATAAGAAGTTTATTTGATGAACTGGTTCAATTGACATACATTACTTGCTATAAGAGTATTTTTATAAAAGATAGCCAAATAAAAGTAGATTGTATAGGTGATTTATTTTCCCCTAAAAAAGTTACAAATTATCCTCTTTGTAAAAAAATTATTCTAGGTGATGATATTAATTATCAGCAAGATAGTAGTGGTTTTTTAAAAATGATTAATAACCTTTTTAACTCAATCAAACACAGTTTTATTCATTATGAAGTTTATAATAGTTTTCCTCCTGAAACGCCTAATGTGATTTCTTTATATAAAAAACAAAATGACTTTTCATCAGGCAAAGTGATATTTTTTAATCATTCTTTATTTCAAATAATGTTTGGATTTAAAAGTAATTTTAACCGCATAATTAATAATCAAAAAGAATTTTTGCTAAACCGAAAATAATTACAGTATGATAATATACTGAAAAATATACAACCGTATTGCATCTAGCCTGATTCTTAGACATTCGCATCTTGAAGATTAGAAAGGGTAAATTTAATTATATTTTTGAATTTTAATTAAATATCTAAAATTACCCGTTAAATCCTATATTCAGATATTCTGCTCATATTTAATACACGATGCCATTTTATTAAATTATCTAAAAAGGGAAATGGTACATGTCAAAGAATTTAATTTTGAAAATGGGTTAAAGTTAGACTTTGTTATATTATTTGTAAAAAATATTCAGGATTCTATACCGTTTCAATCATAAATCATCATGCTCAATGATTTGTTAATGGTAATATGCAAAAGACTTTAAATGCGTTAAAAATTCAGATATAAAGTAAAATAAATAACCTAAAGGAATAGTTGCAATGCAAAACCGCATAAAACAAAAGTTAGCAGAATTAGCACAACAACATAATATCCATATACTTTACGCTTGCGAATCAGGCAGTCGGGCGTGGGGGTTTCCATCGCCGAATAGTGATTATGATGTGCGTTTTATTTATGTGCATCGTTTTGAGAAATACTTAGCCATTGATAACCCTGCTTCACATTTAACTTTTCCTATTGATGATGAGCTGGATTTGCATGGTTGGGATTTAAAAAAAAACTTTACAATTGATCCGCAAATCAAATACTACCCCGTTTGAATGGTTGCAATCACCCATTATTTATCAACAAAATGCACCAATTGCTAACCAATTATGGCAACTTTGTGCTGATTTTTTTAATGCTCGTGGCAATATTCATCACTATTTAGGGATTGCTAAAAGCGCCTTACAAAACAGTGAAGGGCAGCAGATCGGTATCAAAAAACTGTTTTATGTATTAAGACCTTTATTAAGTGCCAAATGGTGTTTAGAAAAACAGCAAATCGCCCCCATGGCCATTACGCCATTATTGACACTATTACCTGATGATTTAAGCCAACAAATCAATGATATTATTGCCTTAAAAGCAACCATGACTGAATCAACACCTATCACTATCGATCCAAAAATCTTATTGTTTATTGAACAATCCATGATTGAGATTAAAGAAAGTTTACAGGCTATAGACGAACAACATTTTAAGGCTGATAAGTTAGATTATTTTTTTATACAAACATTAATGAGCTTAAAATAAGACAAGGAAAACTAAATGACAATCGACGATTTAAAAGCACAAAACTTAATCTTATTTGAAGTGATCAGCGGTAGCCGTGCATTTGGTTTGGCTACTGAAACATCAGATACCGAGATTAAAGGAGTTTTTTATCTACCTAAAAATAAGTTTTATGGATTGGATTATATTCCACAAATTAATAATGAAACTAATGATATTGTTTATTATGAATTAGGACGATTTGTGGAACTGTTACTGAAAAACAACCCGAATATTTTAGAAGTGTTAGCCTCGGATCCAAGCTGTATTGTTTATCAGCATCCAATCATGCAGCAGTTAACCCTTGATCTATTTTTATCCCAACAAACTAAACAAACCTTTGCTCACTATGCTATGTCACAAATTAAAAAAGCTAAAGGATTGAATAAAAAAATCAATAATCCCATTGAGGTAAAACGTAAAACGGTTCTTGATTTTTGTTATATTATTCAAGGGCAGCATGCTTATCCCCTCACTAATTGGTTAAGTGAAAAGCGTTTTGAGCAACATTTATGTGGTTTGGTGAATATTCCACATAGTCGAGATTTATATGCACTTTTTTATGATGCCTCGGGGGATTGTGGCTATCATGGCATTATTCAAAATGATGATTCGACCGAACTTTGCTTGTCGTCGGTGAAAGTAGGCACCACAGTAAATGCTTACTTAAGTTTTAATCGTGATGGTTTTTCATCGCATTGTCGTGATTATAAGGCTTACTGGCAATGGGTTGAAAAGCGAAATGAGCAGCGTTATCAAAGTAATATTAAAAGTGGTAATGATTTTGATGCTAAAAATATGATGCATACTATTCGTTTATTGCAAGTGGCGCATGAAATAATGACTAAAGGCACCATTACCAATAAATGCGCTAATCGTGATGAACTGCTTGCCATTAAAAATGGTCAATTAAGCTATGATGAGATTATGAATATCGCAGAAACATTGTTAAGCAAAATTGAAACCGCATCAATCACTTCAATGTTGCCAGAAACACCTAATTTTACTAAAGCAATTGCACTGTTAGTAAAAATGCGTGAATTATTATATAACCACTAATGATATCGCAAAACAATAACAGTTCATGATTGAATTATAAAAATAATTCAATTAGTTATTTACAATACATGTCATTATGTTAATTTATTTCACTTCCTTGTGATACTCTAATTTAAGTATGAAATTATTTTAATTTAGATTTTTTGGTTTCTTTTCTTTCTTTTAGCTCTTTTAATTCAAATTCCAAAACCTGCCAAAAATCCATATTTGTTGGTTCCAAAACATTCATTTCGTGATTAAATTTTACAATATCACTAAATTCATTAACACAATACATATCAGCATCATTAATAATTTTCAAGATTGGGATTGCTTTAAGCCCTGTTTCCTGCATAAATTGATGGCCAATAAAATCAAGCCTCATCCAATCAGCACTTAATTTAGAGGCTGTATAAGTATGAAAACCATATAAAAATGTCCAAAAAGGTCCCACGGCCATTGCTTGAGGACGACGCCAAATCTCCTCTTTTACTTCAATATAAATGCCTCTATGGGGAATAACATCACAATCTTCACCAAGTAAATGAGCAACATATTCATCAGGAAATTTAATTGCCAAACTATTTTCAATATTGCGAATATCTTGCAATACTATTTTATCTTCAGCCATTGGAAAAACACTATAATCTCTATCTAAATACTGATTCATTAATAAAATCGTTTTGTCTTCCATCCTCATTCCTCTTTAATTTTTTATTTACCCATTTTTTAAGCAAAATATTATAACTTTTAGGCTATTTTTTAAAAGATATTTTAATTAAATCGATCAACTGGTTGGCTTTAAAATGGGACAATTATCGTACATTAAAATGGACAATCTTTTTATAGATTGCCCATATCGCTTGCTTAATCCGCCTGTTGCAACCAATATATGGCTTCATAAGGTCTTAATCTTATTTCAGAACCTAGCCGATGGTTATCTTGATAATTGCTAAATAATCGTTGCCAATTCAAGAGTTGTAACGAATTAGGTAATGACCATGTCAGTGTTTTATCGGTCAGATTTACTATCACTAGTAATTTTTGATTATGCCACCGTCTGATATAGCACCAATAATCAGCAATATCTGGCGTTAAATCTTGATAATCACCAAAAATAAAAATCGGGTATGTTTTGCGTAATTTAATTAAGGTTTGATAGCAATAAAATATCGAATCAGGATCATCAAGTGCCGCTTTGACATTAATTTGTGGATAATTGTTTGCCACCTCAATCCAAGGCTTACCTTTAGTAAAGCCAGCATTGGCTGAATTATCCCATTGCATTGGTGTTCGGCTATTGTCTCTGGATTTGCTAGCAAGGATTGCTAAAATTTCCGCTTTAGGTATACCATCAGCTATTTTTTCTTGATAAATGTTAAGACTTTCAACATCTTTATATTGTGAAATATCAGTAAAATGAGGATTAGTCATACCGATTTCTTCACCTTGATAAAGATAAGGTGTGCCTTGTAAACCATACAGCAGCATGGCTAACATTTTGGCAGATTGTTTGTGATATTGGTTTTCATCACCAAGGCGTGAGACGATACGAGGTTGATCATGATTACACCAAAAAATTGCATTCCAAGCCTTATCTTGCATGCCTGTTTGCCAATAGCCAAGGATTTTTTTGAGTTCAAGTAAATCAGGTTTAGCCAGCGTCCATTTATCACCGTTTGGATAATCGATTTTTAGATGATGAAAGTTAAACGTCATGGTCAATTCTTTACCATCTAAGCTAGCATATTTTTGGCAGTTTTCTAATGTGGTGGATGACATTTCGCCAACTGTTTTAAGTTGGTTGGGTTGAAAAACATCACGACTGATCTCTTGTAAAAATTCATGAATTTTTGGACCATCGGTATAAAATCGACGACCATCGCCATTTTCATCATCCAGAAAATCTTGCTGTTTTGAAACTAAATTAATCACATCAAGCCTTAATGCATCAACGCCTTTATCAGCCCAAAATTGACATACTTTTTTGATTTCTTGACGAACAGTTGGATTTTCCCAATTAAGATCGGCTTGCTGTTTAGCAAATAAGTGCAAATAATACTGTTTTGATTGTTCATGCCATTGCCATGCTTTACCGCCAAATTTTGACCGCCAATTGTTAGGCTCTGAGCCATCGGCTTTAGCGTCTTTCCAAATATAAAATGAGCGATAAGGACTTGACTTATCTAAGGCTGATTTAAACCATGGGTGCTGTGTTGAAGTATGATTAAACACCATATCCATCATAATGCGAATACCACGCTCGTGCGCTTGTTTAACCAGTAGTTCGAAATCAGCCATTGAGCCATAGCTCGGATCTATATCATAATAATCCGACACATCATAACCGTTATCAATTTGTGGGGATGGATAAATCGGCGTTAACCAAATAGCACTAACCCCTAAATTTTCAAGATAGTCTAATCGGCTAATAATACCTAATAAATCACCCGTCGAACCAGCGCCACTAGCTTGGAAACTTTTTGGATAGATCTGGTAAATAGTACCATTTTGCCACCAAGGGATATCGATTTTATTCATTGCTTGCTCTTTATTATTTATTTTTCATAAATTAACCGCTCAATAACAAGAACGGTTAATGGTTATTAGCTCGTGTTTAACGAATATCTAACGTACCTTTTTTAAGTTTAATTTTATAAACGATCGAAGTTAAAACAATCGGAACCACAATTGCCACAATCATCGCCAAAGCATAAATCGACCAATATATCGGCTTTATCGATAAAATACCCGGCAAACCGCCAACCCCAATACCATTAGATAACACACCAAATAAACCACAAATTAACCCGGCTAAAGCTGAACCAACCATGGCGCACAGCATCGGGAATTTATAGCGCAAATTAATACCATACATAGCAGGCTCGGTTACCCCAAGATAACCTGATATGGCAGCAGGAACCGACACTTCACGCTCATTATGTTTTTTACTAACTAAAATAATACCCACAACAGCCGAAGCTTGAGCAATATTAGATAAAGCAATAATTGGCCAAATCGGCGTACCGCCCATGCTTTCAGTCATTTGTAAGTCAATTGCAAGGGTTGTATGGTGAATACCAGTAATAACCAATGGTGAATAAAAGAAACCAAAAACAGCAGCGCCAATAAAGGCATAATCACCAGTCATTAAATATTTAACAATAAAAGCAATACCATTACCTAACATTCTTCCAATTGGACCTAAAAGGAAATGTGCTAAAAACACAGAAACAAGAAGCGCAACAATCGGCACAATCACTAGATTCAAGTAATCAGGTACAATTTTGCGTAATCGTGTTTCGATCCAACCCAACGCTAAACCTGCAAAAATAGACGGAATCACCTGCGCTTGATAGCCGACTTTTTCGATACTAAACCAACCAAAATCCCAAACATCAGGTATTTTACTGCCAAGGTCATAAGCGTTCATCAATTGTGGTGAAACCAAAGTGATGCCTAAAACAATACCTAAAATTGGCGATCCTCCCATCTTTTTCACGGTAGACCAACAAATGGCAACTGGTAAAAAGTGGAAAATCGCCTCGCAAGGTAACCAAAGTATACTGTAAATTGGCGCTAGCCAATGATAGGTTTGTATCAGCGGCTTATCATCAATAGTTGGCATTTCACCAATAATATTACGTAACCCAAGTAATAAACCACCAGCGATTAAAGCTGGTAATAATGGCACAAAAATTTCCGCTAAGTTAGAAATAAACCTTTCAAAAAAAGACATATTCTTTTTAGCTGCTACTTTAGTTTGCTCTTTGCTTGCTTCATCTAAATTTAATTGCTGGATCAATGCTTTGTAATAACTATCAACATTGGTGCCAATGATAACTTGAAACTGTCCAGCATTATTAAAACAACCTTTCACAAAAGGCAGTTCTTCTATAGCTTGGACATCAGCTAGCTTAGGATCAACTAAGGCAAACCTCAATCTTGTTAAACAGTGAGTGACACTGGCAATATTTTCTTTCCCACCAATCAACTCGATTAATTGCATTATCGATTGGCTAGTTAATTGGGAATTTTTAGCCATAAAAGGTCTCCTTTAAATTAGAATTAGCCTTTTTATTTCACTAATAATCTGGCTATTTTGAATATAGATTAAGCATAGATTGAATTGATAAATTAATAAATGGGAACGTTCCCTTTTTTGTGATTAATATCACAAATTAGAGCAAAATAAGCACAAATTAAATAAAAATAACTACTGGTTAGCTTATTAAATGGCAAGGAATGGTGATACTTTTCAGTTCAAACTGATTTTGTAACATATTAAGTAACTCTTGAGCCGCACAACTACCTGCTTGATCAAAACCGAGTTCAACTGCACAAGTCTTAGGAAAAAGAAAACTCAGTAGCTCACTATTACCAATGCTAGCTACGGTAATATGTTCAAGCTGTTTTTCGTGTAAATACTTATTTAATCCTAATGCAATACCATCAGTTGCACAAACGATAGCCGATGGATTTTTAGTTAACACCAACTGGGCAAGATCATAACCTGAACGATAACTTAATTGACCTAAAACCGCATTGGGGCTAAGTTGATATTGCTGGCAAAAATCCAAATAGGCTTGATAACGCAATGCGCCAGTAGTTTGGTCTTGTTGCTCAATACCGATATAACCAATATTTTGATGTTGTTGCGATTGATATAAATGAGCAAGCAATAATCTAACTGCACCAATATCATCATAACAAATACAAGTATGATCTTGGAATTTTCTTGCGATTACTACACTACTATTTTGCCAGGTGGATAATAATGACTGCTCTAGTCCAGTAAATGCAAAGATAACTACGCCATCAGCTTGTTTACCTTTAAGCATGGATAAATATTCTTTGACTTTGGCTGTACTAAATTGGCTTTCCATAATGATAGGATCATAACCATGCCGATAAAAAATAGGCAACATACTTTGAACAGCTTGATTTTCAGAAAGAGAATCAAGGCGAGTTACAATAATCCCAATCACTTTATTCCCATAACCACGCATCGCTCTTGCCGATTTAGACGGCGTAAAGTGATACTGTTCAATGATTGCCAAAACTTTATTACGCGTAGCTTCTTTAACCATAGGATCATGATTAATCACTCGAGACACGGTAGATTTACTTACCGAACAAAGCTTTGCAATATCTTTAATGGTTAAGTTGTTTGAAGATATACTCATAATAATTTAGCCAACAAAAATCAATAAAATCATACTAATCTATTTTATAAAAAATAGCGATTTGAGATTATTTATACCAGTTGGTAAATAAGTTTTGTTAACTAATAGCTATATTAAGATTTAATATAAAATTGACCATTTACCCATTGATATTAAAATAATTTTATTTAACTAAATTCTGACAAATACTATCTAATGCAGTTATTTTTTGTAACAATAGTAAATAATTTAAACAAAGCCTTAAAAAGGAAAAAAATAAAGGTGTCATACAAATTTTTATGCAGTTCACTGCTCATTTTGGGTTTCTCAGGATATGCATTAGCGACCGAAACAAATAATACAATTGAAGCACAATTTAAAGCGGCTTTATTATGCAAGGTTGCTCCAATTGATGGTCGTGATGCAAAAGTGGTTAAACAACTTAACCAACAAAACATTACCATAAAAAACTTAGAAGATGATGGGCTGATTAATTTAGAGTATCACTTTGCCAAACCGCTGGAAATAATGAATACGACTGTATCGCAAATTAAATACCAAGGCGATAGCGGTTCATATTTTTATGCTGTTGCCAAAGGTGATATAGATACATTTGCCAAAGCAATGGGGGCAATCCCAATCCCTGCCCATTTAAAAGAAGAAATGTCTTGGGGTGATATAGGACAATATTATCAATATACAGCCCCAATCACAGAAGAAAATCATTTTCCTAGTATCATTCTTATCGGTCGTGACAAAAATGCCAACTCAGATGAGTTTTATTTTGGCTGCGAAGAATTTGATAGTTAATTATGATTGATTGACGGATGAGGAAAAGGTGACTCATCCGCTTTTAATTTGTAAGCCTTTCCCCACTCTAACATGGCATCATGCACCTGTTTTAGACTTTGTCCAACCTCGGTTAATGTATATTCAACTCTGGGGGGAACCTCGGCATACACTTTGCGGGTTAATAACCCATTTTTTTCCATAGCTCGCAGGTGCTGAGTTAAAACTTTTTGTGATATACCAGTCAGCGATTTTTTTAGTTCACCAAAGCGCTTGGTTCCCGTAAGCAGGTCTCTCACAATTAAGACTTTCCACTTATCACCCATTAACATTAATGTTATTTCAACAGGGCAAATAGGCAAATCATTATTTAATTTAATCATTAATCCTTAAAATTCAACAATAGTTTCAAAAAAGTTACTATAGCACTATTTGGTACCTACTTTACAGTAGAAACGTTAAAGACTAATCTAAAACCATTCTTATATCATGTTAATCCTTAAACGATTAAAAGGAGTAAAGTATGAAAATAGCAGTCATTGGTGCGAGTGGTAAAACAGGGCAACTTTTAGTCAAAGAGGCGATTTCACGAGGGCATGATGTTACCGCAATAGTGCGCAAAGCGAGTCAACCGCTCGATCCCAAAGCAAATGTGCTAATTAAAGATCTGTTCGAATTAACCTATACTGATTTAAAACCCTTTGATGTGATTATCGATGCATTTGGTACTTGGGCACTGGAATCACTGCCATTGCATCAAACCAGTTTAAAACATTTAACGGATATATTAAGTGGTAAAACAAATCGCCTATTAGTGGTTGGGGGAGCAGGCAGTTTATATGTTAATCCACAGCATTCACTACGTTTGGTTGATTCACCTGATTTTCCTGAGGCATTTAAACCATTAGCCACCAATATGGCCAAAGCACTTGATGCGCTTAGAACGTGCGATGATGTGCAATGGACTTATTTAAGCCCAGCCATTGAGTTTAATGCTGATGGGGAAAGAACTGGGCATTATATCTTGGGCGGTGAAGAGGTGTTATTTAACAGCCAAGGAAAAAGCCAAATCAGTTATGCCGATTATGCCATTGCCATGATTGATGAAGCAGAAAAAGCCAAGCATATTAAACAACGTTTTACTGTGGCTACTGAGTGATATTTTTAAAATTCAGTTGCTAAGCGTTTCAAAACAGAAATAAACGTTTATTTTTTATAACAATTAACAAAATATCCCAACAAAAATATTCAACGCTTATTATTTTAGTGGTTGGATTTGGCTTGGGATATTTTTAACAAAAAGCTAATCTATGTTAGCGCCATAAACAAAAAAGTTGATAAAAAGATTGATAGTTTTGTCAAAAAGTTTCAGGTAACTATGTGTTTCAGTATAAAAATAGATGATTAATAGTTATTTAGAATTACGCTTTTAATGCCTTCCTTACTTGCATTAAAACTTCACCAAGTAAATTTTTGCCTCGCCATTTAGCCATATTAAATCTCATTTCGTCATCAATACTTAAACCAATTCCCCAAATCTTGTCATAAGGGCTTGCTTCTGCTAATACTTTATCTTTGGTTGATAATAGATATTTTTTAAGCTCATCATTTTGAGAAAATTTTGCATAATTACCCTCAAAAACAATCTCTTTTTTATGCTTATTCCATATATTTTCATCAAAATTACGCACAGTTTGCCCCAGCTTTTTTTGCATTTTAGATGACGGAATAGATAGAATAGCATTGGCACTCTCTATATCTTTAAATAACAAAGCTTTAGAATACATCATCCATTGTTCTGCACTAGTAAATGCTATTTCATTAGTAACAAAATGACAAGGATACCACTGAGATAGATAATGATCAGGACTAAAAAAGAAAATCATTTTCTTCTTTCCGACTTGTTTCATCTATTTAAATTGCTCCTTTTGTAGAATAAATAAACTTACAGCTAAGAAACCTCTGGATTGTTTACACTTCATAATTAAAATAACTCTTTAAAAATTCATAATGCGTCTTAGCCATATTATAAAAGTTAATAAATCGCCTAAAATTTTATTCTCTATATGGTGAATCTGCAAATATTTGCTGATTCAAAATATATCCCTTTATAAATCCATACTAAATTTGTATATTTGCCCATTAAAGGTGATAATTAATTTTGTCACAAAATTTTATAATAAACCGACTCATTGTATTTTTCTAGTTTTTGGCATAGTCCATTTTTCTAAAGCTTGTTGTATTGCTAACTAAATATTTTTTTAACTGAATTATTAAGGCAGTTGACTTTTTGTGTTTATATATTAATCAACAATACATTGGTAGCCACATAAGTATAAATACCAGCAATAACATAATGTTATCCTTGCGAAAGCTCGAAACAAATCGGTAGACCACCATTATCAAAAGCAAAGTGGATTTTAGCTGAGTTGCCCCATAGCTTTTTCCTATCTGATGTGAATGCTAAGTTGCTACATCTAAGCTACGTTGATGCGCTCGCACATTTGGTCGAGTTTTTTTATGTGTTTGATTATTGGTTTTATGTTGAATCCTAATAATTGATTTATCACATAAAACGATTGGTTGTATGTCTTTAAAAAAGTCCTTCTCTCAAAAAATGAATCGGGTTGTCACTTAATGCTAATTTTTGTTTAATTTCCATTGCATGACTCCTCTTTGTTTATTTGCTTGTCCTTGTGCCCCCGCCAGCCACGCTTTCAGCGTTGGTGGCGGGGGGGCGCGATTGTGGCTTTGCCACAATAGCGCAACCCTAAGGAAAACGCCCCAACTTACGCGGGGGCTTTATTCTTTGTTATATTATCCTCTCAAGCACCATAACCCCATTCCGCGCCATAAGGATTAAGAACTAAACGCTAAAAGCTAAGGTGCGGTGCAAAGGCCATAGCGGGGGTAGCTGGCACTGATGCTGGAGAAGACGATGCCGAAGCGCGAGTCGACAAGGAACTGGTAGTTATAGTTACCTGTTGCGTCGCTCGTCAAGTAGACGTCGCTGACGAAGCCCGCATCAGTGTAGTTGTCCATGTATCCCCACTCCGTGAAAAAGCCAGCGCCTATGTTACGCTGGTAACGATTCCACCCAGACGACGGCGTGGCGCCTAAATTATTATAGTTTGAATTGGTTAAATCTCTTACCCGTGGCATTCGATAACCCAAACTATTACACCATGCTAAATGGTCACTATAAGTATTCAATTGACGACCACGATTGACGAACCACTGCCTCAACTCAAATCCATATTTTACTACCTCTACACCATCTCTATCTCTACCCACTAACTCAAACGTCTGTGGTAACTGCGGCATAACAATTGGGTTAGGATGTGGATTGTACCATTGATTTCTTGCCTCTGGACCTGTTAGCTTAACACGGGCGACAACTTGTCCCTTATCTTCATCAGCAATCCAGTTAATCCAGCAATCATTAGCTACAACATTTGTCACTGTTGCAGTAATTCCCTCATGCGTGACCGGTTCCCATGTCAATTCATTTATATCTACTCCACTTATGAGTAAATCAAAATATAAATTATGCGCACCCGTGGTCGGAAAATTAAGACTGTATGACTCAGGATTGATTGATTGTACTAAAAAGCCTTTACGAAGATTCCATATGTCAGCTGGGCCAGCGGAGAAGCCCGTACCCACATATAGATTCGGCCTTGCATAATTGATAACTGGCGACGGTATTATTATTGCATCACTACGATTACCCGCTCGAGCCTTTTTACCATTCGCCTGAACATTCCATGACGATGACAATAATAACAGTGCTAATACTAGCAAAACTGTTTTAGGTGATTTGAGCGATAATTTCGATAATACGTTGAGAGATAATTTGGAAAATATAAATAAGTTTCGTGAAAAAACTCGTCGAATAAGATTATTTGATAAACTTAAGACATAGGTTTGCCAGTGCTGGTGTCTGGTGTCTGGTGTCTAAAATGATAATGCATTATGGTCCACCTGTCAAGTAATGATTTGTTTTATTTAAATTTTTATAATTATTCGCTTATTTAATAAGCTTGTTTTCCTACAACGATAAAAGTATAACCATTTATAAAATAGTTGGCTAGTTTTTTGGCGGACTTTTTTGTAAATAATTGTGCGTAGTGAGGTAACGGCGGGTGTTGGTGCTATGGGATGTTTTTTTGGAGTTCGGTTTTGGATGACTGTTTTAGGGGGCTGTTTTGGATGAAAATCAGATTAAAAAATAAATAAAATCAATTCATTTACTGACCGATTTTTAAAATCAAGGAAAAACACTCTGCTTTATAAAACAGAGCGTTTGGAAGAAAAGAGGAAAAAGAAGATAAAAATTAGAATTCCATTAGTTCCTTTTCTTTATCGGCAAGCACTGTATCTAATTTTTTAATTGCGGCATCTGTCGCTTTTTGGATTAAATCTTGTGCTTTACGTTCATCATCTTCAGATATTTCTTTATCTTTTAGTAATGCTTTGATTTGGTCGTTGGCATCACGGCGAATATTACGGATCGATACTCGACCTTGTTCTGCTTCGTTACGGACAATTTTGGTTAAGTCTCGACGGCGTTCTTCGGTTAGTGGCGGTAATGGAACGCGAATAACGGTACCTGCTGATGCTGGGTTAAGTCCTAAATCTGATGTTAAGATTGCTTTTTCAATTAGTGGCGTAAGTGATTTGTCAAATACAGTAATCGCTAGCGTTCTTGCATCTTCAGCAACGATGTTAGCTAGTTGGCGTAATGGCGTTGGACTACCATAATATTCAACCATAATACCATCTAATAAGCTTGGTGATGCGCGACCCGTTCTTACTTTAGAAATATGATTTTGAAACGCATCAATACTTTTTTCCATGCGCGTTTGCGCTTCTTTTTGAATCTCGTTTAACATAATAAAAGCCTTATTTAAAATAAAGATAATTAACTGGTTACTGTTGCTTTGTTATTAATTAACGTCCCTTCTTGTTCACCTAATATAACACGACGCAACGCTCCAGGTTTATTCATATTAAAGACACAAATTGGTAAATTATGATCCCTTGCTAATGTGAATGCCGCTAAATCCATTACTTTAAGCTCATCTGTAAGCACTTTTTCATAGCTTAGTGTTTTATAAAGTGTTGCTGTTGGATCTTTAACAGGATCGGCAGAGTAAACACCATCTACTTTGGTCGCTTTTAAGACAACATCTGCACCAATTTCAATACCCCGTAAGCATGCTGCTGAATCGGTTGTGAAAAAAGGATTACCAGTTCCAGCAGAAAGGATAACGACTTTACCATGACGAAGCAAGCTAATTGCTTCAGTCCAACGATAGTCATCGCACACGCCATTTAATGGAATGGCTGACATTAGGCGAGCGTTTACTTCTATTCGGTGCAATGCATCTCGCATCGCAAGTCCATTCATGACAGTTGCAAGCATGCCCATGTGATCACCAACTACTCGGTTCATTCCCGCTTTAGCAAGCCCTGCGCCACGAAATAGATTACCACCCCCAATAACAACAGCAACTTCAACATTCATTTCAATAAGCTCTTTTATTTCTTGAGCCATACGATCAAGAACGGTTGCATCAATACCAAAACCTTCGTCACCTTGTAGTGCTTCACCACTGAGTTTAAGAAGAATACGTTTATAAAAAGGGGTTACCATATGATGTCTCACTGTTTCGTTATTTAATAAAATAAGGAGCTAGGGCTCCTATCTAGCAGTAATTTTAAAATATTTTGTAGATAAACAAAACCGCCTTAACGGCGGTTTTATAAAACAATTAAGATTGTTTTGATATTGCTGCAACTTCTGCTGCGAAGTCAACTTCGACTTTTTCAATACCTTCACCCACTTCAAAACGAATGAATGAAGTAACTGCTGCGCTCTTTTCTTTTAATAAGTCGCCAACAGTTTTTGAAGGTTCCATTACAAATGGTTGACCAGTTAGTGATACTTCACCAGTGAATTTACGCATACGGCCTTCAACCATTTTTTCAGCGATTTCACGTGGTTTACCTGATTGCATTGCGATATCAATTTGAATGTTACGTTCATGTTCAACTACATCAGCAGGTACGTCACTTGGATCAACGTACTCTGGTTTGCTTGCAGCAATGTGCATTGCGATGTGTTTAACTAATTCATCGTCAGCACCGTTTGCAGCAACTAATACACCAATACGAGCACCGTGTTGGTAACTACCTACTACGTCACCAGCAATTTCAGCAACACGACGAATACCGATGTTTTCACCAATTTTAGCAACTAAAGCTGTGCGCTCTTCTTCAAATTTAGCTTGTAATGCAGCAATATCGCTAATGCGTTCTGTTAATGCCGCCTCTGCAACTTTATCACTAAATGCTAAGAATCCTGCATCTTTAGCAACAAAGTCTGTTTCGCAGTTTACTTCTAAGATAACACCCAATTTTTTATCCGCAGATATTTTAGAAATAATAACACCTTCAGCCGCAACACGACCTGCTTTTTTAGCTGCTTTTGCTTGACCTGATTTACGCATGTTGTCAATTGCAAGTTCGATATCACCGTTTGCTTCAACTAATGCTTTTTTACATTCCATCATACCTGCGCCAGTTCTTTCGCGCAGTTCTTTTACCATAGAAGCGGTAACTTCAGCCATTTTTTAATCCTCTATTTAACCATTGTGATGATTTTCATTAGAATGGGTCGATATTATTATCGACCCTGAAAATATTTGAGTTTATTACTCTGCTGCTGGCGCTTCTTCTACGAAGCTTTCTTCAGATACTGGAGATTGGTTTTGTTCACGACCAGAACGTACTGCTTCAGCAACTGCATTTGCATATAATTGAATTGCACGAATCGCATCATCATTACCTGGAACAACGTAATCAATACCATCAGGATCTGAGTTAGTATCAACAATAGCAATGACTGGAATACCTAAGTTGTTAGCTTCTTTGATAGCGATATGTTCGTGGTCTGCACCAATAACAAAGATCACATCAGGTAAGCCACCCATATTTTTAATTCCACCCAAGCTATTTTCTAATTTAGCCATTTCACGAGCACGCATTAGTGCTTCTTTTTTGGTTAATTTATCGAATGTACCATCACTAGCTTGTGTTTCTAAATCTTTTAGACGTTTGATTGATTGACGTACTGTTTTCCAGTTAGTCAACATACCACCTAACCAACGGTGATTAACGTAGTATTGTCCACAGCTTTCAGCAGCTTGTTTAATTGCTTCGCTAGCTGCACGTTTTGTACCAACAAATAAAATTTTACCTTTACGAGCGGCAATCTTGTTTAATTCAGCTAATGCTTCGTTGAATAATGGTACTGTTTTTTCAAGATTGATAATATGAACTTTATTGCGTGCACCAAAAATAAATGGTTTCATTTTTGGGTTCCAATAACGAGTTTGGTGTCCAAAGTGTACACCCGCTTGTAACATATCGCGCATTGATACTGTAGTCATGATTTCCTCATTTTGACGTTGGGGTTATGCCTCCACATATCCGCTCTATCCGACCTATACATAAAGTAAAAGGCACCCCGGAAAAGTGTAATGATATGTGTGTGTTATAACGTTAATTAATCATTAAATTTAATGCTTTTATCCATCATTACTTTTGCAAAAAAATAATGTGAAATGTAGCGCGCGTTTTATACCATAAATAGTATAAGATTGCTAGCTTTATTTGTAATATTAACTGTTGTTAGCGGAGTTAATTATTGTAATGATGTATAGGTTAGTTTTATTAAGTGTTTATTGTATATTTAATTAGCAACTATTTGTTAAATATAGCGCTTTAATAAAAAATTCAATAAAATCAATAGCCTACCTGACGGTTTTTTATGGCAGTTTTTTATATTAGAAGATGTTTATTTTTAAAAAGTAAGGTTGTTCTGTAAGCTGATACTTACAGAACTGTGATAATTGAAACTAGCTAAATAATTTATGGCATTGTAGGCAGATCCAATCCCATATTCCACCAAAAAATCCTGTTTCTTCAACATTTTGCAAAGCAACAAGTGGCTGTTCACTAATTACTTTACCATCTAATAGGAACTGCATTTTACCTACGGCTGTACCTTTGGTTATTGGAGCATAAATATAATCATCAATTTTATATTCAACTTGCACATCTGCCGCACGACCTTTTGGTACTGTGATATAAGCGCCATTAGTTGCACCTAATTGAATTTTATTTTTATCACCATACCAAATCGTTTCTGTTGCTAATGGCGTATCAGCTTTTACAGGATTTGCAGTTTCAAAAAAGCGGAATCCCCATACTAATAGTTTTTTACTTTCTTCTTCACGCCCTTTAAAGGTTCGTCCACCTAGTACCGCTGAAATTAAACGGGTATTGCCATCAACCGCTGAAGCAACTAAGTTATAGCCAGCAGCATTGGTATGTCCTGTTTTAATTCCATCAACGTTTAATGTGGTATCCCAAAGTAGTCCATTTCGATTAAGTTGTGGTTTTGATAGGGTATAGGTAAATTCTTTTTGTTTATAAATAGAATATTCTTCTGGTAAATCACGAATCAATGCTTGCCCTAAAAAAGCCATGTCTTTAGCTGTTGTGTATTGCCCTGGCGCATCGAGCCCATGAACGGTTTCAAAATGGGTATGGTTTAGTCCAATTTTTTTTGCATAATCATTCATTAGGTTAACAAATGCACCTTGGCTTCCTGCAACATGTTCAGCCATTGCAATACAAGCATCGTTACCAGATTGGATGATAATACCTTTATTAAGATCAGATACTGATACTGTTTTACCCACTTCTAAAAACATCAATGATGACCCTTTTAAAACAGGGTTGCCCGTTGCCCATGCATCTTTACTTACTACAACCATATCATCATTTTTTATGCGTCCTGAGCGTAGTGCTTGACCAACCACATAACTGGTCATCATTTTGGTTAGGCTAGCTGGGTCACGCTGTTGTTCAGCATTATATTGTGCCAAAATTTCGCCTGATTTTGCATCGATTAAAATATAAGATTCAGCATCTAGTTGTGGAATAGCTGGGATAGGAAAAGCCATTTCAGCCGATGCTGATGAACAAATTGCAAGCGCAAACAAAGCAAAAGATAATTTAAATTTCTTTTTCATTTATTTCAATTCCGTTAAATATTTTTAGACAACATATATCGATGTGTGTGAATAGACATCATAATGCCAAAACTTGCCATTAATACGACTAAAGATGAGCCACCATAACTTATTAGAGGTAATGGTACACCAACTACTGGTAAGATTCCACTGACCATACCAATATTAATAAATGCATAAATAAAAAATACTAAAATTAGTCCACCCGATAAAATTCGTCCAAATGTTGTTTGTGCTTGAGCTGCAATAATAAGTCCACGCACAATTAAGCATAAAAATAGAATTAACAAAATAATCGAACCAATAAAACCAAACTCTTCAGCTATAACTGAAAAGATAAAATCGGTGTGTCGCTCTGGTAAAAATTCAAGTTGCGATTGCGTACCTTCAAGCCAGCCTTTGCCCCATATACCACCCGATCCAATTGCTGTTTTAGATTGAATAATATGATAACCAGCCCCATTTGGATCAAGCTCAGGATTTATTAGCATCAATACGCGTTTTTGTTGATAATCATGCATTAAAAAAAACCACATAATTGGTAAAAATATAGCAATTAAAATTAATGCAATAAGAATATAGCGCCAATTAATGCCTGCTAAAAAAATAATAAAAATTCCTGACATAATAATCAATATTGCTGTGCCTAGATCTGGTTGCATAGCAACAAGTAATGTAGGCACTCCAATTATACCAAGTGTTTGTAATGTGGTTTTTAATGGCGGTGGGCATCCATCACGATGAATGAACTTTGCAACCATTAATGGTACGGCTATTTTGGCTATTTCAGAAGGTTGAAATCGCAAAATACCTAAATCTAACCAGCGCTGTGCGCCTTTACTGGTATATCCAAAAATATCTACTAATAATAGGATGATAATGCAAACAACATACAGATATGGTGACCATTTTTCATAGGTTCTGGGCGAAAATTGTGCCAGCGTAATCATTACAGTATAGCCAAGTAATATTTGTATTACTCGCTTTTGCATCATATCAATATTTTGCCCACTAGCACTCCAAAGTATATAAAGACTATAACCTAGTAATAAAGTAATAAATAAAAAAAATAAGGGATCAATATGTATTTTTTGCCAAAAAGATTTTTTACTATTATTCATTATTAATCTTCAGCTCCTGTATTTGGTGATGGGTCATCTAGCTCTGTTGAGTTATTTCCAAGAAGATAAAAATCTAATATTTTACGAGCTACTGCACCGCCGTTTGAGCTTCCGCCACCGCCATTTTCTAAAACAATGGCTAAGGCAATTTTTGGATTATCGTAAGGAGCATAAGCAATAAATAACGCGTGATCGCGTAAATGTTCAGGGATCTTATGAGCGTTATAAACTTCATCTTGTTTTAAGCCATAAACTTGTGCGGTACCTGATTTGCCAGCCGCTTGATATTTTGCATCTGCATAAATTTTACGTGCCGTTCCTCGTGATCCAAACATGACACGATGCATACCTTCTTTAGCTAAATCCCAATAAATTGATTTAACATTAACTAAACTATTATCTTCTATGTATTTTTCAGGATTAATTGTTGGTTGATGTTCATCTGAATTTAAAATATCGCTCTTTTTATATAATAAAAAATGCGGAGTATAAGTTTTACCATTATTAATTAACGTGGTTAATGCTTTTGCCATTTGGATAGGTGTTGCTGTCCAATAACCTTGACCGATACCAACTGGTATAGTATCGCCTTGCAACCAAGATTTTTTATGGCGTTTGATTTTCCATTCACGACTAGGCATAACTGCTCGTGTTTCTTCGTTTGGTGAAATATCTATACCTGTTCGTTCACCATAACCAAATTTAGTCATCCACAGATTTAGGCGATCAATGCCCATATCATAAGCAACTTGATAAAAGTAGGTATCAACTGATTCTTCAATCGCCCTTAATACATCAACTCGACCGTGTCCCCATTTTAACCAATCACGATAACGCCGTTCAGTACCAGGTAATTGCCACCAACCAGGATCATTAACCACACTTTTTGGTGTGATCACTCCTTCACTTAAGGCCGCAATGGAAATAAAAGGCTTAACTGTTGAAGCTGGTGGATAAGCACCTAATAAAGCTCGATTAAAAAGTGGCTTACTAGGATCTTTGAGTAATTCGCTATATTTAGTACTTGATATACCACCAACAAAAGCGTTGGAATCATAACTTGGACTAGAAACCAAGGATAAAATTTCACCATTATTAGGGTCAATAGCTACCACTGCCGCTTTACGTCCAGCCAGTAATTGCTCTATATAAAGCTGTAATTTTAGGTTAATAGATAAATAGATATCCTCACCTGCTTGTGGTGGATGTTGATTTAGCTGGCGTACAATTCTACCTCGGCTGTTAACTTCAACCTTTTCATAACCAGGGGTTCCGTGTAATACATCTTCGTAGTACTTTTCTATTCCCATTTTACCAATATTAAAAGTTGCCACATAATCACTTGCTTTATTTTCATCTTCTAATCGCTGTTTATCTTGGCTATTAATTTTAGAGATATAGCCAAGAATATGGGTCAGTGATGATCCATAAGGATAATAACGATGCTGTATACCTACAATAGAAACAAACGGAAAACGATGTTGATCTACAACAAAACGAGCTATTTGTTTTTCGGTTAAATTATCTTTTAGCGGTACTGGACGATGAGCTCTATAATTGCGCCGTTCTTTTTGAAATGTTTCAATATCTTCATCTGTCAAATCAACAATCTTTTTTAATTGCTCAAATTGTTCATTGAGGTTTTTAGTTTTATCAGGAATAATATTTAATTGATATGTAATATTATTAATCGCTAATGGCGTACCATTACGATCATAAATCATGCCACGATTAGGTGGAATAGGAATAATTTCAATACGATTATCATTAGATTTAGTAGTGTAATAGCTATAATTCAAAATCTGTAAACCAGCTAAGTTTGCAATCAATATGATAATTAAAATAATAATGACAATAAAAGAAAACAGTGCTCGGCGTAAAAACAAATTTGCTTCCGCGGAATGATCTCGAATCTTAGTTTTCTTTTTTTTACTTGAGATAGAGATAATAGTACTCCTCTAAATACTTCTTTCTGTATGCTGCAACTTATGTTGCATATGTTGCTGTTCTTCCCATTTTTCGTAAGCATTAACAATTCTAGCAACTACTGGGTGGCGCACGACATCTTCACTATTAAAAAAATTAAAACTAATTTCATCAACTTGGCTTAATACTTCTATTGCATGACGTAATCCAGATTTTTGATTACGTGGTAAATCGATTTGAGTAATATCACCTGTTATTACCGCTTTCGAATTAAAGCCAATTCGAGTTAAAAACATTTTCATTTGTTCAATCGTTGTATTTTGGCTTTCATCAAGAATAATAAATGCATCATTTAATGTGCGTCCACGCATATAAGCGAGTGGCGCCACTTCAATCACACTTTTTTCAATTAGTTTTTCGACTTTTTCAAAACCTAACATTTCAAATAAAGCATCATAAAGTGGACGTAAGTAAGGATCCACTTTTTGGCTTAAATCACCTGGTAAAAAGCCAAGTTTTTCACCAGCTTCGACTGCTGGTCGAGTTAGTACAATACGACGAATTTGTTGTTTTTCGAGCGCATCAACGGCAGCTGCTACCGCTAAATAAGTTTTACCTGTTCCAGCAGGCCCTATACCAAAAGAAATGTCGTAATCCAAAACATGAGCTATGTATTGTGCTTGATTCGCTGTTCGGGGTTTGATTATACCTCGCTTAGTTTTTATCATCACTAGCTTTCCGCCTTGATGATCAACATAACTAGGTAAGTGTTCACTCACTTTTTCAAGCGCACCTGTCTCTTTGATAGCTAAATGAATTTGTTCTGGTTCAATATCAATTATTTTGTCTTTGATTTTGGTTTGTTTATAAAGAGATTGTAAAATATCAATAGTCGCTCGAACACAAATATCATCACCAGTTATTGAAAATAAATTACCTCGATGATTAATTTCAATACCAAGCCGACGTTCTAACTGTTTTATATTGTCATTATAAGGACCACAAAGACTATTAAGCCGCTGATTATCAGCGGGCTCAAGTATGGTTTCTTGTGTTGTAATATTCAAAAATAAAACCTCTATTCAATTAATTTTAATTGCTGAGACGCTGTTCACATAAAGAACATTTTTCAACGCCTTTTATAAAATCCATTTTACATTGATGACAAGAAACTATATTTCCGTTAACAACATTATTTACTGCACTTGTTGATTGCTTTTCATCAAATCCTTGTGATTTCAATTTATTAACCAACATTGAAATAGGTGTTCCACTTTTTAACTCTTGTTCAACATATGAAGCTATTTGTTCTTCAAATGTTGGCGGTACATAGTCGAGCACATTTTCGTTATAATCGTTATTGCATTGATTACATTTTATATAACGACCTAAGGTAGAGTAACTAAAAATAGGAATAAAAAATAATGTAAAATATTTTGCTACTTTTATTTGTGTGTATTTCTGTTGTTTTTCGTCAGTAGTAATATTTTGTTGTGAGCAACAATTAGGACAATTAAATTGTCCACCACGTTCGTTGACTTCTCTTCCACGAGTACCAAAAATAATAAACATTTTTTCTTTCCTATTTTCTTATTTAATAACTTTTTAATTTCTATTTAAAATAAATAACTAAATATTTTACGTTTTGTTTTTATGGTTGATAAATACCAACACCTAAATCATTTTCCTTTCGGGTTCGAGATATAACTGACATTGGTGATTCGCTTACGCGTAGATCCATTTCATCTTCAGTTCTAACTACTTTGCCACGCAATGAATTTGGATAAACATCGGTAATTTCAACGTCAACAAATTTACCAATCATTTCAGGGCGACCTTCAAAGTTAACAATTCTATTATTTTCAGTTCGGCCTGTTAATTCCATAAGATCTTTTTTGGATGGACCTTCAACCAAAATACGTTGCACGGTATTTAACATACGACGGCTAAATTGCATAGCTTGTTGGTTAATTCGCTCTTGAAGAATGTATAGTCTTTGTTTTTTTTCTTCTTCCGAAACATTATCTTCCATTTCAGCAGCTGGCGTACCTGGACGTGCTGAATAGACAAAACTGTAACTTAAATCAAAATTAACATCGGCAATTAACTTCATGGTTTGTTCAAAGTCTTCTTGTGTTTCACCTGGGAAACCAACAATAAAATCGGAGCTAATTTGAATATCTGGTCGTACTTTGCGTAGTTTTCGAATAATTGATTTATATTCAAGTGCAGTATGCGTACGTTTCATTAAGTTTAATACACGATCTGATCCACTTTGTACTGGTAAATGTAAAAAATTTACTAGTTCTGGTGTGTCACGATAAACATCAATAATATCATCTGTAAATTCGATTGGATGGCTAGTTGTAAAACGAATACGATCTATACCATCAATGGCTGCAACTAAGCGTAGTAATTCAGCAAAGGAACAGATATCACCATCGAATGTCGGTCCACGATATGCATTTACATTTTGACCTAATAGATTGACTTCACGTACACCTTGCTCAGCAAGCTGAGCTATTTCATAAATAACATCATCACAAGGTCGACTAACTTCTTCACCTCGAGTGTAAGGAACTACGCAATAAGTACAATATTTATTACATCCTTCCATAATTGAAACAAATGCGGTTGGGCCTTCACTACGAGGCTCTGGTAGACGATCAAATTTTTCTATTTCAGGAAAACTTACATCAACCACATGATTACCTTTACCACTTCTAACTTGCTCAATCATTTCTGGTAATCGGTGAAAGGTCTGAGGTCCAAAAATAATATCCACAAATGGTGCTCGTTTGCGAATGTGGGCGCCTTCTTGTGAAGCAACACATCCCCCTACACCAATAATGATATTTGGGTTATTTTTTTTAAGGTTCTTCCAACGTCCTAATTGATGAAAGACTTTTTCTTGGGCTTTTTCTCGAATAGAGCAGGTATTGAGTAATAAAATATCTGCTTCTTCGGCATTTTCAGTTAAAGTTAAACCGTGGGTAGATTCAAGGAGATCTGCCATTTTTGTTGAGTCATACTCATTCATTTGACAGCCCCAAGTTTTGATATGTAGTTTTTTGCTCATCAATAACTCAGCTATAATTTAATTGTTAAAATGAAAACGGGTTTAAATCCGCGATTTTAGCGTGCTATATTGTAATCTTTTGTTATTATAGGGTCTATAACAAAATAAAAATGACAACTTAAAGCAAGGTTGTTTTTATTATTTAATTTGATAATCTTTTTTATTATAAAAATTGATTGATAATTTAGAACAGACTATTTACAAAAATAACAGTCGATTATGATAATCATTCTTTTTAATATCCCTTTAGTTTATGCTATTATCTGCAGCTAATTTTGATAATAAATAAAGTTTTTAAGGTATGAAAAAAACATTTAGCCCAACAAAGCGCCTATTAATAAAAGGTATTATTGCTACATGTTTGTTATCCGTCACTCGTGTAGGCTTTGCCGCAGCAATGGCGCAAGTTATTGCTGTGCGCGTTTGGCCTTCATCAACTTATACAAGAATTACTTTAGAATCAAATATTAGCTTAAAATACAAGCACTTTTTATTAAGTAATCCTAATAGGATCGCTATTGATATTAACAATGTTAATCTAAATCCAATTTTAAAAAATATCTCATCAAAAGTATTAAAACACGACCCTTATATTAAATCTATACGCGTTGTTCAACGAGATCCAAAGACAGTAAGAATTTTGATCGAATTAAAACAAGGTGTTCAACCGAATACTTTTACCTTATCGCCGATAGCAAAATTCAAACATCGTTTAGTTATGGATCTTTATCCATCTAAACCAGCTTCAAGCACTGATGATGACCCTTTACTTGCGCTTTTAGAAGAATATAAAAAAGGTGATCTCAATAAAAAGCAATCTGGTATAAAAACACCAACCAATAAGAGTAAAAATGCTCCCGTTATTGTTGTGATTGATCCTGGACACGGTGGAGAAGATCCTGGCGCTATTGGTTACAATAAAACACGTGAAAAAGATATAGTTTTGCAAATTGCACGTCGTACTTATAATTTACTTAAGAAAGAACCGAATATAAAAGTCTACATGACCCGTAATGAAGATGTTTTTATCCCATTAAAAGTACGAGTTGCTAAAGCTCGTTCACTCCATGCAGATCTATTTATTTCTATTCATGCAGATGCTTTTGCTAATCGTTCTGTCGGTGGTTCATCGGTTTTTGCATTATCAACAGGTGGAGCAAGTAGTTCTGCAGCCAGTTATTTGGCCCAAACTCAAAATGAAGCAGATCAAATAGGCGGTGTTAGCCGTAGTGGTGATAAATATTTAGATAATACCATTTTAGATTTGGTTCAAAAAACAACATTAAATAATGGGGTATTACTTGGTAATGCTATTTTGAATCGAATGAAAAGAGTCAATAAGTTACATAAACCATCACTTGAAAAAGCAGGTTTTGCGGTGTTAAAAGCACCCGATATTCCATCTGTTTTAGTCGAAACAGCCTTTATTAGTAATATTACTGAAGAAAAAAAATTAAAGACTGTTTCATTCCAAAATCAAGTGTCTAAATCAATTGTTGATGGTATTAAAGATTATCTGAAAAAACGCAAAAATTAAATTTGTAAAAAGTTTCAGAGCAGCTTGTATTTAATTACAAAAACTATTGTATAATAATCAAACACCTTTCAGCATCTAATTCTGGTATAGTCAATTTTATATTTTGTTTAAGTGTAAAACCATCAGCAATAGGATCTATATCGCTTCCTTTTAAAGCATAAAAAAATCCTTGTTCATTAGGAAGATGTTTACACCAACTAAGCATGTCTTGCAATGAAGCAAATGCTCGGCTAATAACTCCATCAAACTTTTTATCGTTATACACTTCTATTCGGCTTTGTATTGGGTTTATATTAGTTAGCTTTAATTCAAACTGAACTTGTTTTAAAAATCGAATACGCTTACCTAAACTATCCACTAAATCAAATTGTTTATCTGGGTTAATTATTGCTAGTGGAACACCTGGTAAACCAGGACCAGTTCCAACATCAATAAAAGTTTTGCCAGTTAAATAGGGCGATACAACTAAACTATCCATGATATGTTTGATTAACATTTCATTAGGATCTCGTACAGCTGTTAAGTTGTAAGTCTTATTCCATTTGTTGAGCATTTCAACATAATGGATCAATTGATCTATTTGTGATTCTGAGATCAAAAGATCGGTTTGATCTATTAGACTAATGAGTTTCTTTTTTAACATAATTTTTCTTTTTTAAATAAACTAGTAACATTGAAATCGCAGCAGGAGTAATTCCTGATATACGCGAAGCTTGTCCTATTGAAATAGGTTTATGTTGTTTTAATTTAGCCACAACTTCGTTCGATAAACCCGATATTTCAGCATAATCAATATGCTCAGGAATAAGCGTTTCTTCATTGCGTTTTTGACGTTCAATTTCTTCTATTTGCAGTTTTATATATCCATCATATTTAACTTGAATTTCAACCTGTTCCGCAGCCTGTGCATCAGATAATCCTGGAGCAAATAATGAAAGCGATTTCAATGTGTTATAACTCATTTCAGGTCGCTTAAGTAGCTCTTCTCCATTGGCTTCTTTAGTCAAATTAGCACTTAATACGGCATTTACTTCGTCAATGCTTTCAATATGAGGATGTACCCATATATCACGTAATCTTGCTCTTTCTTGTTCAATAGCTTCAAATTTTTCGTTAAAACGTTGCCAGCGATAATCATCAACCATACCTAGCTTGCGACCAAGCTCGGTTAAGCGAATATCAGCATTGTCTTCACGTAACATTAAACGATATTCAGCACGCGAGGTAAACATGCGATAAGGTTCGTTAGTACCAAGAGTACAAAGATCATCAACTAATACCCCTAAATAGGCTTGATCACGGCTTGGATACCATTGATCTTGATCATATGCAAAACGTGCTGCATTTAAACCAGCAAGCATTCCTTGAGCTGCGGCTTCTTCATAGCCAGTTGTTCCGTTGATCTGTCCTGCTAAAAAGAGCCCTTTGATAACTTTACTTTCAAGTGTTGGCTTAAGATCCCTTGGATCAAAATAATCATATTCGATCGCATAACCTGGTCTGACAATATTAGCATTTTCTAATCCTTTCATACTGCGTACAAATGCTAATTGTGTATCAAATGGTAAACTTGTTGAGATCCCGTTTGGATATATTTCGTTGCTATCTAATCCTTCAGGCTCTAAATAGATCTGATGAGAATTACGATCCGCAAAACGCATAATTTTGTCTTCAATAGATGGGCAGTATCTTGGGCCAACTCCTTCTATAACACCTGTATACATGGGACTACGATCTAAACTATTTCGGATTATCTCGTGCGTTGTTTCGTTAGTGTTTGTTATATAGCAAGGAATTTGTTTAGGATGTTCGTTTGCATTACCTAAAAATGAGAATACAGGAACAGGATCATCACCATATTGTGTACCTAATTTTGAAAAATCAATTGTTCTAGCATCAATTCGTGGTGGTGTACCAGTTTTTAATCGTCCCATTCTAAATGGATATTGATGAAGTGATTTTGATAAGCCGATCGAAGTAGGATCACCTGTACGTCCACCACTATAATTATTAAGTCCTATATGGATCTTTCCGTCTAAAAAGGTACCTGTTGTTAATACGACTGTTTTAGCTTTAAAGCATACTCCCATTTGGGTTTTTACACCTAGGATCTGATCGTTTTCGATGATCACATCTTCAACAGATTGTTGAAAGAGCATTAAATTTTCTTGATTTTCAAGTGTAGTTCGGATCACTTTGCAATATAGTGATCGATCTGCTTGTGCTCTTGTAGCCCTAACTGCAGGTCCTTTACTGCTATTTAAGATCCTAAATTGGATCCCAGCATGATCGATAGCGTGTGCCATTAAGCCACCCATTGCATCAATTTCTTTTACCAAATGACCTTTGCCTATACCACCAATGGCAGGATTACAAGACATTTGTCCTAATGTATTGATATTATGGGTTAAAAGTAGTGTTTTTCGCCCCATTCTTGCTGATGCCATTGCTGCTTCTGTTCCTGCATGACCGCCACCAACAATGATGACATCAAAAAGATCTGGATAAAACATAAAAAGCCTCGTATTTGTTTTGTGTATAGATGATCGCTAATTTAGATCGGGAGATTTGATTTATTCAGGGTAGGAGATTTTACTCATCTTTTTGGTTACGTCAAATGATCTATTAGGATCGCGGTTTAAATAAAATAAGATCTTTTAGATGATCTTTTTATTTTTATTATTATTAGATCGGATCCTTTTTGTTGATAACTCTTTTTTGTGATTATTTTATATGATCTTATCGATCTGTCTATTCTGTTAATTGATCGGATCTTTTTTTGTTTTAACTTGTGTATAACTATTCTTTTTATCCACAACTGTTTTCTATTTTTAAGTTGTTAGTGCGATCATAACAGCTTGTTATCCTAATTTTTAACAGAGTTATCCACAAAAATTAAGTTTGATTGCTTAAATTTTAACTTTTTGTTGTTTTTATTTTAAACAACAATTTTTGATCGTTTTATTGTTTTTTGTTTTATTTTTTTATTAACTGTTATCTGTTTGTCTTTTTGTATAAAAGTGATTGATTTTTATAAAAGCAAATTTATACTTAATATGATTTTATTTGTATTGTGAGGTTACTTTATTACTCTTTCACAGTTGCCTTTGCCTTTTCCGTTATCTAATAATGAAACTTTTGATAGTTTTTATGTAGGTAATAATCGGTTGTTGTTTGATTCATTGCAAACCTTGTTAGATAAAGAGGGGTTTAATGTCTTTTATATATGGGCGGCTAGCGTTGCAGGCCGAACTCACCTTTTACATGCGTCAAGCCAAAATAAATTAGCTAGTTATATTCCATTAAAACAGCATTACCATTTGGTACCTGAAATTTTACAGGGATTAGAAAATTATGATTTAGTCTGTTTAGATGATATTGATGCAATAGCAGGTCATAGGGATTGGGAAGAGGCTATTTTCGATTTATTTAATCGTTTGACAGAAAAGAATGTGAGTAAATTATTGATAACAGCAAATGCTCCACCTAAACAAATTTCTTTTATATTGCCTGATTTAGTTTCTAGATTATCTTGGGGGCAGGTTTATCAATTAAAAGAACTTAGCGATGATGACAAGCTTAAAGCTTTGCAATTGAGAGCGCAATTAAGTGGATTTGAACTATCAACAGATGTTGGGTTATTTTTATTAAAACGTGTTAATCGCGATATGCGTACATTATTTTCTTTATTAGAAAAGTTTGAAGTAGCAACGTTAGCACAACAACGAAAGCTAACTATTCCTTTTATTAAAAATATTTTGGATTTGTAATATGAGTCATAAACCTGAAGCTATTGTTTTTTTTGATTTAGATGGGACATTATTTAATAGTCAAATTGATGTATTGTCCAGTTCCCTTGATGCTATAAAAAAATTAAAACATAATAATATTATTCCAGTGATAGCAACTGGTCGAACACCTTGTGAAGTTGCTGATTTAATGCAAAAGACTCAAATTGATTCAATTATTGGTATGAATGGGCAAGTAGTTTTATACAAAGGCGAAAAGGTTTTTACTAATAATATTGATAAAGATGTGATAATGAGAATACATCAGTATTCTAAGCAAAAAACGAATATTCCTTTATCTTTTTATAATGATGAAATGATGTGTATATCTGAGTATAGTCAACCAGCCGAGAAGTTTTATCATTACCTTAAGCAACCAGTTCCTCCTGTTGATGATCAGGTTTATTTAAAATCACCTATTCAGATGCTTTTATTACTTTGTGAATCTGGAGAAGATCTTTATCGAGATGTTTTTCCTGAACTAACCTTTATTCGTAATACTCCTTACTGTGTTGATGTTTTTAATCATGGTGGCTCTAAAGGTTATGGTATTACTCAGTTATTAAAAAATAAAGGGTTCACTGATGTGTCTACTTATGCATTTGGTGATGGTATGAATGATTTTGAAATGTTCCTAACCGTTGATCATCCTATTGCTATGGGTAATGCAGTTGATGAATTAAAAGCAAAAGCCGAGTTTGTTACAGATACTAATAATAATGATGGTATTGCTAAAGCGTTACAAAAATTTGGGTTGATTTGATCGATATTTATATATTTTTTAGTTTATTGATAAATAACCCCCAAACACACAGCTTGGCTTGCGCCAGTTACTTCGGGAATATTTGATGGAATATTGTTGATTCGGCAATAAGCAAGCCAAGCAAAGGCTATTGCCTCCATATCGTCTCCATTTATACCTTTTGTATCGGTTGTTAATACTGACCATGATGGTAATAATGCTGATAATCTTTGCATAATAAGTGGATTTTTAGCACCTCCGCCACAGACTAAAAGTTCGCAAGGTAATTTTTTTAATATAGATAATTTTTTGATTTCATTTGCAATTGATAAAGAGGTTAATTCAACGAGCGTTGCTTGAATATCTTCTGCTTTAAAATCCGTCCCTATTAATTTTTTATGTAACCATGGTAAATTAAATAACTCTCTACCTGTACTTTTAGGTGCTGGTATTTTGAAATAATCTTCATCAAATAATTTATTCAATAAGTCTTGATTAACTTTTCCTGTTTTTGCCCACAGTCCATTTTTATCATAGCTTTTACCTAGGTTTTGATTTATCCAGCAATCAAGCAGTACGTTTCCTGGACCTGTATCGTAACCAATAACAGTATGGTTAGGAATTAATACTGAAATGTTACTAATTCCTCCTATATTCAATACTACACGATTAATTTGTGGATCTTGTAGCACCGCTTTATGAAAAGCGGGGACTAGTGGTGCTCCTTGCCCTCCATAAGCCATATCTTTTCGGCGAAAATCAGCTATGGTGGTTATGCCTGTTTTTGCTGCGATAATATTGGCATCGCCAATTTGTTGGGTAAATGGGTTTTTACCGTTTGGTGCATGGTAAATAGTTTGCCCGTGGCAACCAATTGCTTTTATTTGTTGTTTATCAATTTTATTGTCTTTTAAAAATTGATTGATACTATCAGCAAATAATTCACCAAGTTGATGATCTAATTCACCCAAATTTTGTAATGTGGTTTGCTTTGTTTCACATAATGTTAATAATTGCTGCTTTAAGTTGGTGGGCATTGGGTAGCAACTACTAGCTATTGATGTGACATTTTTTGCGGTAATATTAATTATAGCAATATCAATTCCATCCATGCTGGTTCCTGACATTACGCCAATATATAAATTTTGCATATATCTATCCTTGTCGAATAATGTTACCTGTTTGAATATTTCTGATTTGAGATGGCTGTAATCTATTACCTGTTTGTCCTTGTAATATTGGAAAATTTTCACCAAATTGGCTAACGACATCACTTGCTGTTTTACAAGGTGGATAATTCGATAAATTAGCACTGGTTGAAACTATTGGTTTGCCATAAAGATCGCATAGTTTACAAACTAAGGGGTGATTGGTGACTCGTACTGCTATGGTGTCGAATTTACCAGTCAAAAAATAAGGTGTTTTTGTATTTTTAGGAAAAACCCAAGTAACAGGGCCTGGCCAGCTAGTAAGTGCTAACTGTTTTTGTTCATTAGTAATAGCTAATTCATCTATATAAGGGATCAGTTGTTGGTAATGGCTGGCAATTAAAATTAAGCCTTTATCTACTGAACGCTGTTTTAGTTGTAACAGTTTTAATACGGCTGATTCACAATCAGGATCACACCCTAGACCGAAAACAGCCTCGGTAGGGTAAGCAATCACTTCACCATTTTTTAAATAATTATTGATTTCCGATAGCGTTAATAAATTAGCCATAAATTTGAATACGAGCTGAGTACAATTGAGATTTATATTAAACTTAGGTTTTAGGTTTTGCAAATTTGCATGATTCATGCTTTTTAAAACTGGGTAGTTTTAGCATTATGCCCTATGGTCATTCCCAGTTCATTTGTGGAAAATGGTTAGTTGTAAGTTCAACAACTTGTTGCATATTGATAATTTTAAGCCTTGAATCAATAATTTTGCTTATTCCTCGGGCTTCTATATCGCTGTTGATGACGTAACAGTGTTTAGTTTTTTTTATAATATTATTTAATAATGGATTATTTTGTATAGCCAGAATAACGCCATTTTGCCAGAACAATACAACATCTTGAGCTGATATTAATTGTGGATTTATGGCTGATTGGTTTGCTGTTGATATAGTATGTAGCATTATTTTCACTTTTTATACTGAAACGTATAGTTACCTGAAACTTTTTTACAAAATCAAGCTCATTTTGGTTAGTACATCTTTGATGTTATTAGTATATAATAAGAACTATTTATTGAGCAAAGAATTCATCATGAAACCAGTTATTTTAAGCAATGAGCAACAAACGATTTTGTTTGGTAGTAAACTTGCCAAACTATGTTTAAACTATTTGTCCAAGCATGATGATACAATTATTATCTATTTAATAGGTGATCTAGGTGCAGGTAAAACAACTTTTAGTCGTGGTTTTTTGCAACAATTAGGTCATGTAGGTAACGTAAAAAGTCCAACTTATACATTAGTTGAACCCTATCAATTTGATGATTTTTCAGTTTACCATTTTGATTTATATCGGCTTTGCGATCCAGAAGAATTAGAGTATATGGGGATTCGTGAATATTTTTCTTCGCGATCAATTTGTTTGATTGAGTGGCCACAGCAAGCAAATGGGATCTTGCCAAGCGCGGATCTTGAAATTCATTTGACTTATTTGGCGCTTGAACGTACTGCTTGCGTTCAGGCAATAAGCGAAAAAGGCAGCGAGATTATTAATCTATCATAATTGAAATAAACAATATAAAGACAATGAAAAAACTATTCACTTTTTTTATCTTATTACTGCTTTGTAGTTCTGCCTATGCAGCTAAAGTTGTGATTGCCGTTGATGCAGGGCATGGTGGTAAAGATTCCGGCGCAATAGGGAAAAATAAGTTATATGAAAAAACAGTTACGCTTTCTATTGCTAAAAAACTTACCAATTTATTAAATAAAGATCCTAATTTTAAAGGGGTGTTAACCCGTAGCAGTGATAATTTTATTTCTGTTTCACAACGCTCTGAAATCGCTAGAAAAAATAAAGCTAATTTGTTAGTTTCAGTTCACGCCGATGCTGCACCAAATCGGAATGCAACTGGTGCTTCGATCTGGGTATTGTCAACTAAGCGAGCTGACACAGAACTTGGTCGTTGGCTTGAACAAGATGAAAAACAGTCACAATTACTTGGTGGGGCAGGTGATGCGCTTAGCGATGATCATGATCCTCATTTAAGTCAAGCCGTATTAGATCTGCAATTTTCTTATTCTCAACGAGTGGGATATGAGTTAGCAAAACAAGTATTAAAAGAAATGAAAGGGATAACAAAGTTACATAAATCTGCTCCAGAACATGCAAGCTTAGGGGTATTACGTTCACCAGATATTCCATCGATTTTAGTTGAAGTTGGTTTTATCTCTAACGAAGGTGAAGAACGCTTACTAAGTAGTAATACTCATCAAGATAAGATTGCGAAAGCTATCTATCAAGGTATAAAAAATTACGTTAAACAAAATCCAAAATTTGGAGAACAGCATTAATGGCAATTCATATTCTTTCTCCTCAATTAGCAAATCAAATTGCTGCTGGTGAGGTGGTAGAACGTCCAGCATCAGTCATTAAAGAGTTGGTTGAAAATAGCCTTGATGCGGGAAGTACTCAAATTGATATTGATCTTGAGCAAGGCGGCTGTAAATTAATTCGTATTAGAGATAATGGTTGCGGTATTGCTAAAGATGAATTAGCACTGGCGCTTGCTCGTCATGCGACAAGTAAAATCAGCAAGTTAGATGATTTAGATTCTATTATTAGCCTTGGATTTCGTGGTGAGGCGCTGGCGAGTATAAGTTCAGTTGCAAGATTGACATTAACTTCACGCACAGCAGAACAAACTGAAGCTTGGCAAGTTTATGCTGAAGGGCGAGATATGGAACCGGTGATTAAACCTGCTGCACATCCTGTTGGCTCGACTGTTGAAGTACTTGATTTGTTTTACAATACGCCTGCAAGACGCCGTTTTTTAAAAACAGAAAAAACTGAATTTATGCATATTGAGGAATTCGTTCGGCGTATTGCGCTAGCACGTCCTGATGTTACTTTTAATTTGCAGCATAATAGTAAACTTGTTAGGCAGTACCGTTCATCTACCCTTGAAAAAAGGGTAGAATTGGTATGTGGGCGAGTATTTATGCAAAAAGCAGTCAAATTAGATTGGCAACATGATGATTTGTTCATTCAAGGTTGGGTAACAAGTAGTGAAGTTAGTAATTTGCAATATTTTTATGTTAATGGTCGAGTTATCAAAGATAAATTACTTAATCATGCATTGCGACAAGCCTATATAAGACGTGCGAATGAACAACAAAGTTATGTGGTGTTTTTACAAATAGATCCAAAACAAGTTGATGTTAATGTTCACCCTGCTAAACATGAAGTCCGTTTTCATGAGGCAAGATTGGTTCATGATTTCGTTTATCAAGCTATAGTTATGGCTCTTGAATCGGATTTATCTGTAACAGATGAAAAAGTAACAATAACACCTAATCGGCAAGCAGCTGGAGAAAATATCTTTAATCAACAGACGATTTCTAAGCCTTATCAAGCTAGTAACCAATTACCTAAAAAAACTAGTAATTATGCTAAAGAAAATGCGTTGTATGGTCAGTTAGTTAGCGTTGAATCTTCTTCTCAAAATATTGTACAACTTGAGCCAGAAAAGCCATTTTTATCGGTAGAAGAAAATGAAATAACTGAACCACAAAAAGCGGTTATTGAATCATTATTTCCTAAACGAAATTTACCATTGCAATCATTACAACAGCAGCTTGATAATTCATTATTAGTGACATTTGGACGGGTGTTAACTATTATTCAACCTGATATTGCATTGCTTGAAAAAAATGAAGATAATCAACAAAAATTAATGTTGATGAAGTTGCCTATTGCTCAACAAAAATTCGTTGCGATTAAATTATTGTCACAAGATTCTGAAAAATTGCTTATCCCATTAACAATTTTAATTAATAATAAGGAGCAGAAAGTCCTTTCTTCTTATCAGCCGCAACTAAATTTTTTAGGTTTTGATTTTTATATTGATAAAGCGAAGCTGTATTTGCAAAATGTTCCTAAAATGTTGCGTACTATCAATTGGCAACAATTATTGCCCGCTTTAATTGCTTTTATTTCTGATTCAAAAAATGAAGTTTTAGATCCAACGCAAATAGCGGCTTGGTTAGCTAATCAGTATTATGATAGTGTTACGATGAACTGGAGTGTAGTAAAAGCCATTCAGTTACTAGCTCAATTAGAACAAGTGGATATTAATCTGTTACAACAAGATTCATTTTTATACCCAATTGACATGCAATCTTTAACTCAATCGATTTATCATGAATAAACCAAAAATTATTTCGTTAATGGGGCCAACAGCATCTGGTAAAACGGCATTTGCTATGGCGCTTTATGATCGTTATCCTATTGATATTATTAGCGTCGATTCAGCTCTAATTTATCGTGGTATGGACATTGGTACTGCAAAACCGACTAAAGAAGAGCAACAAAAGTATCCACATAAATTGATTGATATTTGTGATCCTGCAAAAAGTTATTCGGCAGCTAATTTTAGACATGATGCCATTGTGGAAATTGAAAAAACCCTAAAAAAAGGGCGAATTCCATTATTAGTTGGTGGGACAATGCTCTATTTTAAGGCTTTAATTGAAGGGCTTTCACCGCTTCCTGCTGCTGATAGCGTAATTCGTAAGCAAATAGAGGAAAAAGCTAATAAATTAGGTTGGCAAGCGATTCACGAAGAGCTAAAAAAGATCGATCCAATTTCAGCTGAACGAATTCATCCTAACGATCCTCAGCGGCTTAATCGTGCTTTAGAGGTTTATTTAATTTCAGGCAAAAGTCTAACTGAACTTACACAAGAAAGTGGCGAAACATTACCATACGATATTATGCAATTTGCTATTATGCCGCAAGATCGTTCGCAATTACATGAACGTATTGAACAACGCTTTTTACAGATGTTGGATCAAGGATTTGAAAATGAAGTCAGAGCACTTATGCAGCGATCGGATTTACATTTAAATTTACCTTCTATGCGTTGTGTTGGATATCGTCAAATGTGGGAGTATTTAAATGGTAATACAAGTTATGATGAAATGGTTTTTAAAGGAATCTGCGCTACTCGTCAATTAGCTAAACGACAAATAACATGGCTTCGTGGTTGGAAACAACCTATTACGTGGTTAAACAATGATAATATGGATTCAATATTCCGAAACATATTTTAAGTGATAATTTTTATAGTGGTTTAATAATATACAATTGTAAATTTTTTCGTAGGTAAAGTTATGTATATTAGTGTCAGTATTTAGTATTTTTTTTACCTTTTTAGTTTAAATTTTTTAAAATTTTAGTTATTTGTGCATTAATTATAGTTGATTGGTTTAAGAGAAGCTTTTTTTATGTTATTTTGGTAGATACTAAAGATGTATCTGAAAATAGTATGTAAAATACATTAATTATTTATAAATGTATTTATTTTATCTTAATATAATTATTTTTAAAGGATAAACTCATGTCAAAAGGGCAGTCATTACAAGATCCTTATTTAAATTTGCTTCGTAGAGAGCATATTCCTGTCTCAATCTATTTAGTTAATGGTATTAAGTTACAAGGGCAAATTGAATCATTTGATCAATTTGTGATTTTGTTAAAAAATACTGTAAGCCAAATGGTATATAAACATGCTATCTCGACAGTCGTACCATCTAGACCTATTTCTGGATTGGTATCTCAATCCGAAGAGGAAAGCGAAAGCTGAATTTCAGTGGAGAATCTGATTGTTTGAGAGATATAAAGGCGGTGAATCTGCCTTATTAGTCCATGTATTCTTCCCTCAAGAGAGCAATATCGAGGATCTTAAAGAGTTTGAAATTTTGGTTTCTTCGGCTCAAATAGATATTCTCGATATTGTAACAACCTCAAGAAAAGTACCTCAAACCAAATATTTTGTAGGTGAAGGTAAAGCTCAAGAAATAGCAGAAAAAGTTAAACAGCTTAATGCTTCTGTTATTTTAGTAAATCATTCTTTAACTCCCTCCCAAGAACGTAATCTAGAGCAATTATGCAAATGTCGTGTTGTTGATAGAACAGGATTGATTCTTGATATTTTTGCTCAAAGAGCCAGAACACATGAAGGTAAATTACAGGTTGAATTAGCACAGTTACAACATCTTTCGACTCGTTTAGTTCGAGGTTGGACGCATTTAGAACGTCAAAAAGGTGGGATAGGTTTACGTGGTCCAGGTGAAACTCAATTAGAAACTGATAGAAGGTTGATTCGTCAACGGATTCAATTAATTTTATCAAGACTTGCTAAAGTTGAAAAACAGCGAAATCAAAATCGTCAATCACGAAATAAAGCAGATCTATCAACAGTCTCTTTTGTTGGCTACACGAATGCAGGTAAATCAACATTATTTAATGCGTTAACAAATGCTGATGTATATGCTGCTAATCAGTTATTTGCTACACTCGATCCAACGCTTCGTCGAGTTATTGTTGATGATGTCGGTGAAGTTGTTTTAGCTGACACAGTTGGTTTTATTCGCCATTTGCCACATGATTTAATTGCGGCTTTTAAAGCAACGTTATTAGAAACTCAACAAGCTGCATTGTTATTACATGTTGTTGATGCAGCAGATCCTAATTTATTAGATAATATGCATGCTGTTGATGAAGTTTTGCACGAAATTGATGCGCACGAAATTCCAACATTACTTGTTATGAATAAAATCGACTTGATAGAAGGCAAACAACCAAGTATTGATAGAGATGAAAACGGTATACCAATTCGTGTTTGGATTTCAGCGCAAAATAGTTTAGGATTAGATCAATTATTTATCGCTTTAAAAGAAAGGCTAGCTAAGCAAATACAAGTTTGCCACTTAAACTTACCTGCTTATTTAGCAAGATTAAGAAGTCGTTTATATCAGTTAAATGCGGTAGAAAATGAATTTATTAATGAGGATGGTAGTTTTCATCTAGATGTGAGAATTCCCTCTATAGAATGGAATCGCCTCTGTAAACAAGAACCAGATCTGTTATACTTGATCAATAAGCAAAATAACAACTAATTATCAAATGGAGCATATACAATATGGCGTGGAATCAGCCCGGCAATAACGGACAAGATAACGACCCATGGGGGAATAATAAAAAAAAGCCAACTAATCATTCATCTGATGGTTTATTTGATAAAGTTAAAAAATTATTAAAAAAAAATAATTTCGGTAATAATAATGGTTCCTCTGGAATTAAATTGCCGATGAGTACAACTAAAATTATCATATCTATAATTGCTTTACTTGTTGTAGTTTGGGCAGGAAGTGGATTTTATACCATTAACCAAAATCAACGTGG
This sequence comes from Gilliamella sp. ESL0232, assembly GCF_013346885.1. NCBI lineage: Bacteria > Pseudomonadati > Pseudomonadota > Gammaproteobacteria > Orbales > Orbaceae > Gilliamella > Gilliamella sp. ESL0232. The sequence goes on from NZ_JAAEDW010000009.1 coordinate 117,827, forward strand.
TGTAATTACTCGCTTCGGTCAAGTTCAATCTGAAATCATTCAACCAGGACTAAATTGGAAGCCAACTTTAATCGATAAAGTGTATATTGTTGATACACAGGGTATTCGAAATTTCAACGAAAAGGGACTTATTGTTACAGCTGGTGAAAATTTGGTTTTTGTTGATATAAATGTGCAATATAGTGTCAGCGATCCTTTAAAATATTTATTTAATGTCACTAATGTAGAAGATAGTTTGCGCCAAGCTGCCGATAGCGCCCTTAGAACGGTGGTGGCAAGTTCAAATATTGATGCGATAATTTCTGATGAACGTTCAGCTCTAGAACGTAGCACTAAAGATGAGTTAGTTAATATCATTAGTCCCTATGATATGGGTATTAATATTGTTAATTTGAATTTTCAAGTTGCTCGTCTACCAGATGAAGTGAAAGGTACTGACAATAAAACGCTTCATTCTCAAGACGATAGTGAGCGAGAAATCAAACAAGCTGAAGCTGATAAGGTGAAAAAAATTCAGCAAGCAGAAGAACGTTCAGCAGGAATTTTAGCTGATGCTAATGCATATAAGGTTAGAGTAGAACTTGAAGCTGCAGGTGATGTGGCCAGTTTTGAAAAAATCTTACCACAATATAAAGTAGCACCAGAAATTACTAAAGAACATTTATATATTGAAACTATGGAAAGAGTATTAACCAAAACTAATAAGATTATAGTGAATGATAAAAGTGGAAATTTGATGGTGTTACCGTTAGAAGCACTATTAAAAAATAAGAGTGAAAAAAATTCTCAAACAATGACGTTATCAAACCAAAATAGTGAATATAATTCCAATATGCTGAGCTCGTCTGAAACAGTAAAAGAACAGCCTAAATCAAAGCTGGAATTATCAAAAGAAAATAACACTAATAACACCATTAAAGTTGGCGAGACTACGCGGACTCCACGGTTTATGGGAAGATAAGGAGAAAAGCATGCGCAAATTATTGGTTCCTATAGTATTAATTTTGATTGGTGTGTTTTTTTCTAGCGCTTATGTTATTGAAGAAGGTACTCGTGGAATAGTTTTACGGTTTAATAAAATTATAGGATTATCTGAACCTGGATTACATTTTAAATTTCCAGGAATGGATAATGTAAAAATTGTTGATGCTAAAATAAAAACAATAAATAGTCCTAATAATGCTGGTCAAGAACAAAAATTTAGAACACGTGAAAATAAAGATTTAGTTGTTGATTATTTTGTACAATGGAAGATTATTGATTTTAATCGATATTATGAAACTATTGCTGCTGGTAATAGTATCGAGAACTTGTTGCTTGCTCGATCAAATGGTTGTTTAAGAACAGAAATTGAAAAATTAAATATCATTGATGTTGTTAATGATACGAATAATAACTCTCATAATTCTATAGTAACCCGTGTAAAAGATATTTTAAATAGCACGGTTAAAGAATTGGATAAAAGTAATTCGATTGAAAATCAAGCTAATAAAGATGAAAAAGCTTTAGAGGTTAATCAAGCGAGTATGAGACCTTTCGGTATTGAAGTTATTGATGTTCGCTTAAAGAAAGTTAATTTTCCTCAAGAAATGTCTAATTCTATTTATGAGAAAATGAAAGCAGAACGAAATAATGTGTTCCAAAATCAACATTTTCAAGGTGTTAAAAGAGCTGATGAAATACGAGCAGAGGCTACACTAGAAGTAACCAAAATATTATCTGAAGCTGAACGTCAATCTCGCTCTATTCGTGGTGAAGGTGATGCGAATGCAATCAAACTTTATGCTGATGCCTTTGGTAAAGATATAGAGTTTTTTAGCTTTATACGGAGGCTAAAAACTTATGAACGAAGCTTTACAGATAATGATATTGTAGTTATTAGCCCTGATAGTGAATTTTTTAAATATATGAAATTAAAATCTGATAATTAACAAAATGAGTAAATAGTCTATGAGTAATAATGTTGTTGTGTTAGGTACACAATGGGGTGATGAAGGAAAAGGTAAAGTTGTTGATTTACTTACGGAAAAAGCAAAGTATGTTGTTCGCTATCAAGGAGGGCATAATGCAGGTCATACATTAGTTATTAATGGTGAAAAAACAGTATTACACTTAATTCCATCAGGAATTTTACGTAATGATGTTATTAGCATTATTGCTAATGGTGTAGTGCTTTGTCCTGATGCTTTGATGAAAGAGATGAAAGAGTTAGAAAATAGTGGTATTCCTGTTAGGGAAAGACTCCTTATCTCTGAATCATGTCCTCTAATTTTGCCTTACCATATTGCATTAGATCAAGCTCGAGAAAAAGCTCGTGGCAATAAAGCTATTGGAACAACAGGGCGTGGTATTGGTCCTGCTTATGAGGATAAAGTTGCTCGCCGTGGACTTCGAGTTGGTGATTTACGTGATCGTCAAGCTTTTGCTGAAAAACTAAAAGATGTGATGGAATATCATAATTTCCAATTAGTCAATTATTACAAAACCGAAGCAGTAGATTATCAAAAAGTTTTAGATGCTACATTAGCTATAGCTGATATTTTAGTTGCTATGATTGCCGATATTCCTGCGCTTTTAGAAGATGCACGAAGAAAAGGTGAAAGAATTATGTTCGAAGGTGCACAAGGTACATTACTTGATATCGATCATGGTACTTATCCTTTTGTAACTTCTTCTAATACTACTGCTGGTGGTGTGGCAACGGGATCTGGTTTTGGTCCGCGTTATGTTGGCTATGTGTTAGGTATTGTTAAAGCTTACTCTACGCGTGTTGGTGCAGGCCCATTCCCTACAGAGCTATTTGATGAAGTTGGTGAGTATCTTTGTAAACAAGGTAATGAATTTGGTGCAACAACAGGTCGTCGCCGTCGTACTGGATGGCTTGATGCAGTTGCTGTGCGTAAAGCGGTACAACTTAATTCTGTTTCAGGATTTTGTTTAACTAAGCTTGATGTGTTAGATGGGCTGAAAGAAGTAAAAATTTGTGTCGGTTACCAATTACCAAATGGTGATGTTATCAAAAATGCTCCAGCTGCCGCTGAAGAGTGGAGCTTAGTTAAACCTGTTTATGAAACTATGCAAGGTTGGAGCGAATCAACTTTTGGTATTAAAAGCTATGATGCACTGCCACAAGCAGCAAAAGCTTATATCAAAAGAATTGAAGAGTTAACCGAAACACCAATTGATATTATTTCAACAGGTCCGGATCGCAATGAAACCATGATTTTACGTGATCCTTATCAAGCTTAATATTGATTAAAAAATCGGGATAATTTTCCCGATTTTTTATTTCTTGAGATATAACGATTAACTGTGTATGAGGGAATTATGGCTAAATTAGGTACTCCTTTATCACCGACTGCAACAAAAGTATTACTTTGTGGTGCAGGAGAGTTAGCTAAAGAAGTGGCGATTGAATTACAACGTTTTGGCTGTGAAGTTATTGCAGTTGATCGATACGCTAATGCGCCAGCAATGCAAGTAGCTCATCGGTATCATACTGTTAATATGCTTGATGGGGATGCTCTAAAAAAAGTCATTGAAATGGAAAATCCCGATTATATTGTTCCAGAAATTGAAGCTATTGCCACATCTACACTAGTTGAGTTGGAAAAAGAAGGATTTACTGTTATTCCAACAGCAAAAGCAACGCAATTAACAATGAATCGTGAGGGGATTCGCCGTCTTGCTGCAGAAGAATTAAAACTACCCACTTCACCTTATCGTTTCGCCGAAAACGAATTTGAATATGAACAAATGGTAAAAGAGATAGGTTTTCCATGTTTGGTTAAGCCAGTTATGAGCTCTTCGGGTAAAGGTCAATCTTTATTGCGTAGTGAAGCAGATATTAAATCTTCATGGATATATGCTCAAGAGGGAGGGCGCTCTGGTGGGGGTAAAGTAATCATAGAAGGTTTTGTTGATTTTGATTACGAGATTACTTTGCTGACTGTTCGGCATATTAACGGAGTTTCATTCTGCGAACCAATTGGCCATCGTCAAGAAAAAGGTGATTATCGAGAATCTTGGCAACCTCAGCAGATGCCTGAAAAAGCATTGAAACAAGCGAAAAATATTGCAACTAAAATAACAGAAGCATTAGGTGGACGAGGGGTATTTGGTGTTGAATTATTTGTTAAAGGGGAGCAAGTATGGTTTAGTGAAGTATCACCTCGCCCCCATGATACCGGTATGGTGACATTAATTTCACAAAACCTATCTGAGTTTGCATTACATGCTAGGGCAATATTAGGATTGCCAATTCCAATTATAGAACAATATGGTGCCTGTGCATCATCTGTCTTATTAATAGAAGGTAATTCCAAACAAATAACTTTTGCTAATATTGATAAAGCATTAAGCGAACCGCAAACTGATTTACGTTTATTTGGTAAACCAGAAGTAAAAGGAACAAGAAGAATGGGAGTTGCGTTAGCTAGAGCATCGACAGTTAAAGAGGCTACCAATAAAGCTATTAATGTGACAAAACAACTAAAAATAACCCTATAATGCCTAAATTTGTGTAAAAAGCAGTCATTCAACACAAAAAATTAAAAATTTCTAAAATAGGGGTTGACGTTCACATGTGAAGTGAGTAACATACGCAACCCTTGAGACAGCGAACTAAATCAACGAAAGGTTGACGAGGGATGTAAGCTGTTAGCTCTTTAAAAAGAAGAAACAGACAATCTGTGTGGGCACTTACGAGACAAAAGATTAAAGTCTACGGACTAAAAAAATTAAGTCTTGATAAGTGACACTGAAGATTCATTTGA
>NZ_JAAEDW010000010.1:0-115227 GCF_013346885.1 Gilliamella sp. ESL0232
CCATGCCGAACTCAGAAGTGAAACGCCGTAGTGCCGATGGTAGTGTGGGTATTACCCATGTGAGAGTAGGGTGCCGCCAGACTTTTAAATATAGAGAGCCCAGCAGTCATGCTGGGCTTTTTGCTTTCTAAACAAAACTTATTTGTAGTGTATTTCTAGTTTATTCGATGTTTATTATACGTTTCAACAATAGGTGTTCTCACTGATGATATTGGTCGTAATTTATAAAGATAGGTTATGATAATGAATGAAGAATGGAAACCTATATTTCAAATAGAGTTAATGGATATTATTAACAGTCTACACATTAAAAAATTGCATGTTGGATCGTCTGATTCTCTTATTTGTGAAACGATGGGAGAACCAGAATTACCTGTAGCAAGACTGAATAGAAAATCAAAAATATTTAGTCATCTATATGGCAATGTCAATATTCTCTCTGAAAATAACATGGTAATAAGTATAAATATTGATATGCATTGTTTTAGAAAAAAAATGGTAGTTCTTGGTAGAATAAATAGCTGGAAACTTGATACTTGGTTAGAGTTATCAAAAATAAAAGATTGGCGTGTAAATAAATTTTGTGATGTGGTTCGACTTGAAGGAAAAGGAATAGTTATTTGTTTATTACCGAATGGAGAAGTAGGGATGATTTCTCTTTGTTGAATGGTTTTTAATCACTGATGTTGAGTAGTAATTTGCGAAAATACTGTAATGAATATTGGAGTTTGTCGAGGTAAATGTGTACATAGAGATCATGTGAAAATTATCGCTTGCTGAGTGGAGTAACTTCGACGGGAGACCAAATTGACTGTTTCCATTGTATGAAGTTATTAGTTAGAATTTCTTTTATGTAATTTTCAAATTTAGAATTAAAGTATTTATCAGATATTATTGTTATTTTAAGAGTATAATGTTCATCACATAATAACTCACTAAGCCTATCAATTTTGTCGATAACAGCAATACTAAAATTATCCAATTCCGCTCTGGCAATATAACGACCTTTTTCATCTTTACAGGATAATTTACATTTAAATGCTAGTTCTATCTTAGTCAGCATTTCTTCAAATGAATTATTACTATCAATAAGTACAAAAGTTAACCATCTTTCATTTATTTTCATAACTCTATTATCCTAGAAAAATTTAATGCTAAAATATTAAAAAATAAATATTATTTACATAAAATGTAGAAATTGTTTACGTGTTATCCGAAGTAATTTGTAATGAATATGCATAAAAAACAAAATTAGCGTCTTATTATAAACAATAGATATGATGTTTATATCATAAAGAAGAAATAACTGCTACTGATTTGATTAAACGCTTATCGCTTGCTGAGTGGAGTAACGTCAAAAGGAGACCAAACTGGCTGTTCCCATTGTATGAAGTTATTAGTTAGAATTTCTTTTATGTAATTTTCAAATTTAGAATTACAGTATTTATCAGATATTATTGTTATTTTAAGAGTATAATGTTCATCACATAATAACTCACTAAGCCTATCAATTTTGTCGATAACAGCAATACTAAAATTATCCAATTCCGCTCTGGCAATATAACGACCTTTTTCATCTTTACAGGATAATTTACATTTAAATGCTAGTTCTATCTTAGTCAGCATTTCTTCAAATGAATTATTACTATCAATAAGTACAAAAGTTAACCATCTTTCATTTATTTTCATAACTCTATTATCCTAGAAAAATTTAATGCTAAAATATTAAAAAATAAATATTATTTACATAAAATGTAGAAATTGTTTACGTGTTATCCGAAGTAATTTGTAATGAATATGCATAAAAAACAAAATTAGCGTCTTATTATAAACAATAGATATGACGTTTATATCATAAAGAAAAAATAACTGCCACTGATTTGATTAAACGCTTTATGGTCAGTTATCCGACTATTTATAACTAGCCTAAGAAAGCCTGATTGAAGCTTTTTATTCCTTTAATCTGTAAGAATGAATGTTCTTAAACCATTATTTATAGCTAGTCAAAGTTGAAAAATCCATCAAAACTAAATTAAGTCAGCAAGCTAAATGCTATAACAAAACCTATTAGGGGATAAACTTATAGGTTATTCTTTACAAGAATAAAACCGATTTGTGTTCCTTTTCCTTGTTCGGTAACAAATGCGCCAACTGCGCAAATCAGTTGTTCGTTGTAGTAAATTAGAGGGATTCGAGTTCGCATCCATGGTGGAATATTATGCTCTTGCCATAGTTTTTTTATTGATCGTGAACCATGGCGATTAACAATTTGAAATTTTCCTTGAGCATGGAATCTAACGGTGATTTTTTCATCTGCTTGTGGTAAGCGGCAACATAAATCAGTTTGATAATTAACTTGTAATTCGCCAACATTATCTGGAAGTGTTAATGGCAACGCTAAATCCCAGTTTAGGATTTGCTGTTCAATATCTTGATATAATGCTAACAAATAAAGTTGATTTTGATAACGGCGAACTTGTTGGTTATTAAAGATAAATTTCGGATTAGCATCTTCTTTTGCTAATGCAACGGTTTGCCAAATTAATGTTATTTGTTGGCGTGTTGGCATATTAATATGATTGTGTTTAAACCACATGCGTAAAATTGCATTTCGTTTATACTCGGAATAGTCCATTAATGGTGCAATAGCCAGTTGATTTTGTTCGGTGATAACTTGCTTAAATTCTACCAATAATAACTCATTAATTAACGTTTCTTGTTGTTGACATAATTCCGCACTGCGTGCAACCATTTGCGAAAAATGTGGCCAGCGTTGATTAAGAATTGGTAAGACTTTTAAGCGTAAAAAATTACGGTCGTAGTGATCATCTTGGTTGCTTTCATCTTCTATCCAATTGAGTTGATGTTTATTCGCATAGGTTTCAATTTGTGATCGTGATATTGTTAATAAAGGTCGAAGATGTTGTTGATTTTCCCTTGGCATTGCGGACAATCCCGCAGGTCCACTGCCACGTTTCAATGCCAAGAAGAAAGTTTCACATTGATCATCAAGATGTTGAGCTGTACATAACGTTTCATCATCTTTTAGATGGTGATATATAGCTTGGTAACGTGCATTTCTAGCTTGCTCTTCAATATTACCCGCTATGGGATCAAGTCTGACTTTTTCAATAATTATTGGAACTTGCCATGTTTGGCATTGTTGACTGCAATGCGTTGCCCAGTTGTCAGCATTGCTACTCAAACCATGATGAATATAGATCGCTCTTAGTTCTAAATTTGGTAACAATTGTTTTTTAAGCTTAACAAGCACATGCATTAATACCGTTGAGTCAACACCTCCACTATATGCAACCAGTAGCGCTTTGTGGTGTTTTATATTATGAAAAACTGTTTGTTTTATTATTTCGTCACACGTGATTTGGTTTTGATTATTCATCTTCTACTTAATTATGCTAAACTAAACATTCGTAATGCATTGGTTTTATATAGATTCATTTTTTATAGCTTGATTCTGTCTAAACCAGCAGCAAGATCGGCGATTAAATCATCGGGATCTTCAAGACCTATATGAAGACGAATTAAAGTTCCTTTAAAATCAATACCAGATACAGGTCTAATTTTTGCTAGTTCTTCGGGTTGATTGGCTAAAATTAATGATTCAAAACCACCCCATGAGTAAGCCATTGAGAAATAAGTTAAGTTATCAATAAAATCAGATAATTGCTCGTCAGTTAATCGATCTTTGAGTACAAAAGAAAATAATCCACTTGCACCTGAAAAATCACGTTTAAAAAATTCATGCCCCTTACAACTTTCTAATGCTGGGTGATTGACGGTAGCAACTTTAGGATGATGAGCTAACCATTTTGCTACTTTTATGCCATTTTCGTGGTGTTGCTTTAATCGTATTGCTAATGTTCGCAATCCTCGTGTGGCTATATAAGCGGTATCCGCATCGCACATTTGTCCCATTAAGTAAGAACGTTCGCGTAATTTTTCCCAACAGCGTTTGTTAGCAACAGCAGTGCCTATCATGGCATCAGAATGACCGATTAGGTATTTTGTACCTGCTTGTATTGAGATATCAATATCATGATCTAATGCTTTAAATAATACGCCGGCGCTCCATGTATTATCGATCATAATAATAATTTCTGGATTGGCGCTGCGAATTGCTTTAACCATTGAAGGAATATCATGAATTTCCATCGTAATGGAACTTGGTGATTCTAAAAATACGACTTTGGTATTGGGTTTAATTTGATTTGTAATATTGTGCCCCACTAATGGCGTAAAGTAATCTGTTTCAACACCAAAATTTTTTAAAATTTGCTGACAAAATTCTTGAGTAGGTTCGTAAGCGGCTTCAGACACTAATATATGATCGCCAGCTTGAACAAAAGCTAAAATAGCATTAGCGACGGCAGCTGCGCCACAAGGGTATAGATAGCAACCAGCTCCACCTTCGATTTCAACCATCGCATCTTGTAGCGCAAAATGAGTTAATGTACCACGGCGTCCATAAAATAATGCACCATTAGCACGGTTTTTGGTTGCTTCTTTTTTTGTTTCAATTGAATCAAAAACCAATGATGATGCACGTTGAACAACCGAATTAACAGCGCCTTGTGTATAACGCTTTTTACGTCCTGCATGAACTAATTTTGTTGGTAATGACATAATGATACACCCTTGCTACTATTTATTAAGGTTGATATTTTTATTAATTTTGATAACAGTTAGCATAGCATGCTGTTAGAATAGTAAAAAATAAATTTTATTAATATTTTCTTGCCAATTATGCTAATTGTTCGACTTGCTTGTCTTAAGGATGCTGACATTGATTTTTCACTGTTGCCTCAAACGCTTCTTGATGAAGCGAATAATTTAAGTGGCCAACGTAAAAAACAGTTTTTAGTTTGCCGATCAATTTTGGCTCATTTGCTTAAACAATACTGTGATATTTCGATGTTACCTGTTATTAAGGTTGGAGATAATGGTCGTCCCTCTTTTTTAGAGCCACACTTACCAGATTTTAATATTAGTCATAGCCAAGATTGGGTAGCAGTTGCGATTTCGTTAGTAGGTAAGGTTGGTTTAGATATCGAAGTAGTACGTCCACGAAAAAATTATTTGAAAGTAGCTAAAAATTTTTTTGCTGATGACGAATATCAATGGATGACTAAACAAGATGATACATTAAGAGCCTTTTGGCAACTATGGACATTAAAAGAGTCTGCATTAAAGCTTTATGCTAAAGGTGTTTGGCAAATAAAATCGGTTAACGTCGACTTAAAACAGCAGATGATTATGGCACCTTTTGCACAAGAATTTTATTATCAATATCGTCAAGTGGATAATGTTCATCTGTCGGTGAACAGCAATCAACCGATCTCTAAATTAATTTTGTTGTCTTAATACAATGTTTTTCCATTATTTATTATGGTGCGATAATGGCTTGTTATTTATTAAACCAGATAGATATCTTGAATTCTTTTTCTATTAGTTTCGTTTAATTGATATTCCTGTGATAACCAATTGTCAATTGTACCGTGACGCGTTTTAATTGCATTCAGTGCCGCAGTTAGATACTCTTTTTTGGCGGCAAAAATTAATTTGCGTTTTTCAAACTCATCAGGCGTCATTTTATGTTGATATTGGCTTAATATATTTTCACGATAATCTGACAATAGCTGTTCTGTTAGTAAATAATCTTGCATGACAGTTTCTTCACTAACACCCAAAGCAAACAATGTTAATGCAACGCCAACACCTGTACGATCTTTACCAACAGCACAATGTTGTACCAATGGTCTACCTTGTGAGTTTAGTAGGATTGAGGAAAGTTTTTGATATGCTGCGTTATTAAATGGTAGTAGCTGGTAAAGCTTAATCATAAAATCAAATGGAGCATTTTTTTTAAGTGTTTGGTGAGCATTACCTAAATCACTTGTTAAACTTGCGGTGATCGTATTGCTCAACGGATTAGCTGGTACATTAATATAATGAGTATTTTGCCATAATTTATCTGGATTTCGCTCAATTTCATCAGGATCGCGATAGTCTAAAACGTAGTGCAGATTTAGCTGATTAGCTAAAAAAGATTGCTCTTGTTGTGTAATAAGCGAGAATGCGCCTGAGCGGTATAGTAGGCCCGATCGAATTTGACGTCCATCAATTGTTTTGATTCCACCTAAATCACGAAAATTAATCCCATTTTTTATTGGTACAACTGATGCCATAACCCGTCCCTATTTATTTTTAACTTTACTTGCTATATTAACATGTTTCTGATTAGAATTAACTCATTGTTATGTTGTTTATCAATTTTTTGAGGTTTTTACTATGTCGATGTTATCTGTTTTACTAACTGATAAACCTGCACCAAAACAGTGGGGAAAAGATGCATTACTGAGTTTTTCTAACGAGGCGATTACTATTCACTATAAACCAGAACATCGCTTAGGGGCGATTCAACGTGCAGGTCGCAAGTTAGATAACCAAGGAATAAATTCGGTTAAACTAAGTGGTGAAAATTGGGATCTCGAAGCTTGTTGGCATTTTTGGTTAGGCTATCGTAATGCCAAAAAAAGTACAAAAGTAACTTGGTCAGAACTCAACACCAAAGACAAACAAGAATTGAAACATCGTATAGAAATTATTGATTGGTGTCGGGATATTATTAATGAACAAGCCGAAACATTAAGTCCTGTTGAGTTAGCCACACGAGCAGCTAAGTTAATTAGCACTTACTCATCTGCTGTGACTTACAACATCATTTCAGATGAAGCTTTAAGAGAGCAAGGTTATATGGGCATTTATACGGTTGGAAAAGGTTCGGATCGGCCAGCGGCTTTGCTTGAACTAGATTATAACCCAACCCAAAACCCTAATTCACCGATAACAGCCTGTTTAGTTGGTAAAGGTATTACCTTTGATTCAGGAGGATATAGTTTAAAACCAAGTAATTTTATGGAGTCAATGCGCTCAGATATGGGGGGGGCTGCGTTAGTAACAAGTGCATTAGCATTAGCCATTGCGCGAGGTTTAAATCAACGTATTAAACTTTATCTATGTTGCGCGGATAATTTAGTCAGTGGCAATGCGTTTAAATTAGGCGATATTATTCGTTACCGTAACGGTAAAACGGTTGAAGTTGATAACACTGATGCAGAAGGGCGACTAGTTTTGGCTGATGGTTTAATTTGTGCTGATAATGACCAGCCTCATTATATTATTGATTGTGCAACACTGACTGGAGCGGCTAAGATTGCGGTGGGGAATGATTATCAGTCATTACTTTCGTTTGATGATAACTTTGCTAGCCAATTGTTAGCTAGTAGCGATATTGAGCATGAAGCTTTTTGGCGATTACCATTAGCCGAGTTTCACCGTTCGCAATTTCCATCATCATTTGCTGATATAGCAAATTCAGGTATACCTAATACTGCAGGGGCAAGTACTGCTGCGGCTTTCTTATCGCATTTTATTAAAAATTATCAAAAAAATTGGTTACATATTGATTGTTCTGCAACATTCCGTAAAAGTGCCACAGCTTTATGGGCAACAGGGGCAACAGGTATTGGTGTGAGGACAATTGCTAATTTACTTAGTCAGCTTAAATAAACAAAAAACCACTTTTAGAAAGTGGTTTTTAAAGTGGTTTTTGTTAACAAAGTGCAATTTTAATCATTTTTAATAACAATTGCTTTTTTGATATAAATAGGCTCAACTGGCACATTTTGATGTGGTCCCACGCGTTTAGTTGGGACACTAACAATTTTATCAACTATATCCATCCCTTTAGTTACTTTACCAAATACAGCATAACCATATTGTTCTGGTGATTTGTAATTAAGGAAATCATTGTTTACTACGTTGATAAAAAATTGACTGGTTGCGCTGTTTATTTCACTTGTTCTTGCCATTGCAATGGTGCCACGATCATTTTTTAATCCATTGTCTGCTTCATTTTTAATTGGTGGGTTATTGTCTTTGAATTTTAGTTGATCATCAGCGCCACCGCCTTGAATCATAAATCCAGGAATTACGCGGTGGAAAGTTAAATTTTCATAAAAACCACTGTTAACATAATCAAGAAAGTTTTTAGTGGTAATTGGCGCATGTTCGCTGTCTAGTTCAATCTCAATATCGCCCATACTGGTTTGTAATAAGACTTGAGGAGTAGCTAAGGCGATAGTTGAAAAAATTGTTAGCAATAATGTTAAAATTAATAGTTTGATTTTTTTCATATTAATAAAATCTCTTTCCATTTGAATTGACTGATTATACCGAATATTAAACTAATTTAAATAGCAATTATGCAAAATCGGATAATTTTTTGTGCTGTATATCGTATAACAATTTAATTATATTTAATTAAAAAATTGATTGGTCTATTTTATTGATGTTAACCTGATTTTAAACATTGATAAGATAAGGAGTTATAAAAAATGTTTTTTATAACTCCCTTTTTTATACTAACCGTTTTTATACTGAAACATAGTGTAACCTGAAACTTTTTTACAAATAAAACTATTAAATTTTATGCGATGTATTTTGTGTGATATGCCTTTATTTCTATCTCATCATGGCATTTGCAGCCAATGTGTTCAAAATATACCTAAATTTAATAAGGTCTGCCATCAATGCTGTTTACCACATTCTTTATCGACTGATATATGTTATCGGTGTCGTGCAAAGAAACCTTATTGGGATGAACTTATTGCTGTTTCTGAGTATGTTAATCCTTTAAAAAAATTGATTCATCATCTAAAGTTCTACAACAAAATTGAATTGAGTACTGCATTGGCAAGATTGATGTTTTTGGCTTGGTATCAACGGCGAGAAATCGATGCGTTAATTAAGCCCGATTTGGTCACTTGTGTGCCATTGCATCATTTTCGTTATTGGTCTCGTGGTTTTAATCAAGCTGAGTTATTGGCAAAACCGATTGCAAGATGGTTAGATTGTGAATTTTATCCTTATTTACTATCTCGAACGTCAAATGTACAAGATCAAAAAAAACTATCTCTTACAGAGCGAATCGCTAATGTTGAAAAGCTTTTTACATGCCATCAAAATCTTTCACATAAATCAGTAATGCTTATTGATGATATCGTTACAACAGGTAATACGATTAATGCAATTAGTCAGCAACTAAAAAATTGTGGAGCAACGAATGTTTATGTTGTTTGTTTATGCCGTACAGTATTGTAAAATCCTAAACAGCCCCTATAATAACCAAGAAAGTTAGTCAACTATTATTATTAATATATTATAAATGATGTTAGGTTTGTTTATTACCTAACTACATTAAAGTGAGGGGTTATGTCTATTATCACTATTTCTGAATCAGCTCAACAGCACTTTAAAAAATTGCTTGCTAATCAAGCCGATGGAACACAAATTCGAGTATTTGTTATTAACCCTGGTACTCCAAGTGCGGAATGCGGTGTTTCGTATTGCCCTGCTGATACTATAGAAGATAGCGATATAGAAGAACGGTATGCTGATTTTTCAGTTTATATTGATGAAATTAGTGCGCCATTTTTAGAAGAAGCTGTCATTGATTATGTGACTGATGAATTAGGTTCGCAGTTAACATTAAAAGCACCAAATTCAAAAATGAAAAAAGTAGCTGATGATGCACCTCTTATTGAGCGTGTTAATTACGCAATTCAAGCACAGGTCAATCCGCAATTAGCTAGCCATGGTGGCCATGTTAGTTTAGTGGAGTTGACCGAAGATAATTATGTTGTTTTACAATTTGGTGGGGGGTGTAATGGTTGCTCAATGGTTGATTATACTTTGAAAGAAGGTATTGAGAAGCAATTAATGGCAGAGTTTCCTGAACTCGCTGGTGTAAAAGATATTACTGAACACCAAGCTGGAGCTCATTCTTTTTGCTAATAATGGCAGAAAATAATTTTTATTTAAATCTTGCTTATTGCTGGGATTGAGTCATAATCGGATAACGTTTGCCATTTGACATTCTGATGGGGTTTTATGAATCAAGTTAGTATTATTTCAGATCTTATCGTTTGGATTGAAAAAAATTTGGAACAACCATTATCTATTGATCATGTTGCACAAAAATCAGGTTATTCAAAGTGGCATTTACAACGTATGTTTAAAGAGGTAACTGGTCAAGTTCTTGGTACTTATATTCGACATCGTCGTTTAACTTATGCTGCGCTTGCTTTACGCATGACAAGTAAGCCTATTTTAGATATTGCGATGCAATATCGTTTTGATTCTCAACAAACATTTACTCGTTCTTTTAAAAAACAATTCAATGAAACCCCAGCAAGTTACCGACGAGGAGATATTTGGGATCCTACAGGATTAACTCCTGCTATTGAGCTTAATAAAAACCGGTTTTCATTGCCTGAGCCAAAATTTGTTAATATGCCTCAAAAAACGTTTTGGGGTATCACCTTTAAAAATAATTGTAATTTGAGTCAATTATTAGATGAAGAAAATAAACTAAGATCACAATTTTTTCATAATTATATATCTCGCTGTGGCAATACATGTGAAAACTTGCCAGATAAAATTTATGCTTTTAGCCGTATATTGAAAAGCAAAGATAATGCTAATGAACAAGAGCTTTTTTATACAATTGCTTTAGATCAGAATAATAATTTAGAGCATATTGAGCAGATAGTTAATGAAGGAGGATTGTATCTTTGCTTTAGATATATTGGTTCTCCTGATGAGTTTGGCGATTTTATTTCACAAGTGCATTTAGCTGCTATGCCAGCATTAAAGGTACGCTTACGTTGCTCTAGTTGTGTAATTGAGATTCATCATAATCTTCGCGATGACTCTGTTGAATCGTTTAAGGATATTAAGCATATGGAGTGTGATTATTGTGTGCCGGTTGTTGCTGATAGTGAAGTCAATATCCAATCAAGTTTATAGTTATAATATGATATAAAAATCTGCTATTAGATATTGACTGAATTATTTAGTTATCTGAGTTTAATAAAATCTTTTCTAACCACTTTTTAAATTCTGGAGTTGCTTCTTTTAGGCTATTAGAGCCTCTTGTTACTGTTGCAATACCAATTTTTAGTTGCTCTTTAAGTTGGCGTTGATTGATTGAACCATCAAGTAATGAATATACGATTTTAACTCGAGTAATTAAAGCATCTCGCTCATCGGCAGTCATTAGTAATTTTAATATATCCAGTGAATAACCATCGTTAAATGCTTGGTGTAATAATTCAACTGTTTGTTGCCATTCGTTAGTTTTCATTATAATCACCATTAATATTGTTTATTAAATTCATTTGAACTAAGAAAATTGACATTTTTTTGCCCTAAGATTACTTGATAAATATAATCATATACCAATACGTTTTTGACGTAATTACGTGTTTCAGTAAACGGTATACTATCGATAAATGCTACTGCATCAAGTTTTCCGTTACTCTTTTTTAGCCAGCGCTTAACATTATTTGGACCAGCATTATAAGCGGCTGAAGATAATATACGATTTTTATCATTTTGTAGATAAGCAGTGTTTAAATAGGTAGTGCCTAACTGTATATTTGTTTGAGGATCAAACAATTGTGCTGATGAAATATAAGTTAATGAATTAACTTTTTTAGCTGTCTCTTTTGCTGTAGCTGGCATTAGTTGCATTAATCCACTGGCGCCGACAGGTGATTTGACAGTAGTATCAAGTGCACTTTCTTGGCGAGAAATAGCTAAAGCATAAGATAAACCAATAGCTTTATCTTTTAATGCATTGTTATATAAATCTTTGTACATAATAGGCAAACGCTCTGTCCAGTTATTCCAGAGTTTGCCTGCAATGGTTGCTTGAATACTAAGATCCCCCCACCCTTTTTGTAAGGCATATTGAGATAATGCTAAATATTCATTCTTATTTTTTTGATTATTTAACATATATCGCCATTCGTAGCTTGATTCTGAAAGCATTCCTAAATAACGTAATTCGTTAATTCTTTTTACATAGGGTTGATTGTCGTATTTGCTTTTTAAGGTTGATATTTCTGATGGTGTAATCTTTGGTGATTGGTTATTGATCGAATAAGGTTGATTAAGAGTTTGTGCACTTATCATGCCATAAAACCCACGTTTGGTTGTGAGTGTTTGTAAAATTTTGTTAGCTTCACTTTTTTTATTATTATTTAATAAAACTCTAGCTTGCCAATATTGCCAGTCTTCTTTTAATTGATCTTCTGGTGATAGTTGTGCTATCCAATAAGCGATGTCTGTGAAGTTATAGTTATCGATAGCAAGGCGGATACGTTTTTCAACTAATGTTGTATCGTGGTATTTTTCAATATAGCTATCACGCCATTTAATTTGTTCATCTGTTGCAGAATTTTTAAAGTAGCTGTTAGCTAAACTTTTTTGTAATGCTACCTGCTCTGCTTTACTTAAAGTTTGCTGTTTAACTAATTTTGGTAATAATGCTGCAGCTAAATTCATATCAGCTTTTACTAAGCGAGGGAATGATGATAAGACAACTTTTTTAGTGAAAGAGCTAGCTTTAATATTTTTTGAAAAATCTTCTAATTTTTTAGGATTATTAAGAACAGCTAGTAAATTGATTTTTGTTGTTTTGTAGTTGTCATCAAGTAAATTAGCTAGGTGTTTGGCTAATTTTAAATTATTTGCATCAATAGCAAGTTCGATACGTAATAGTATTAAATTAGCTGTCCGTTTACCTGCTTGAGCCCAAGCGTCAAGTAATGGATCGCATGCAGAAGGAAGTTCTTTGCCTGTCATCCAAAGAGATTCAACAGAGCTAAAAGCAACCTCGTTATTTCCTTGTTGTAGTAATGCATATTGATAACGACAGTTAGAGAGTATGGAGTTATCTTTTGGGAACGAAACGATTGAATTCCAATCTTGACGATTGCTTAATTCGGTTAAATAAGATTGTGTCAATGAAGCTGTTAGCGGAAAATCATTATATTGATTGACAAAATTGCTTACCATTTGTGGTGAAACGATTTTAATATTACTCTGAAAAAACTGTACAGCAGCATAAGGATATAATGGGTAATCTTTTATGGTAGAGAGCAATGTTTGCTGTTCTTCAAAGTTAAGTGATTGATATGAATTTAGCCATTTTTGATAATTTTCTCGTCCTTTTAGAGAACTATCTGCGTAAATGTTACCTGTGGACAATAGGCTAATTATCAAAAAATAACGTAATAGTAATTTCATCCTTTAACTCCCATGTGAATTTAGTTTATTAGATTAGCATATTAAGCTATGATTCGTCGATAATGAACTGCGGTTTAATTCCTACTAAAACACTCAACTAAATACTTGACTAAATCGAAAGGATATATACAATATGCATACACACATATAAAGGAATGCTCAATGAAACTGACATCAAAAGGGCGATACGCGGTGACAGCAATGCTTGATGTTGCTTTACATGCAGATTCAGGACCGGTATCACTAGCTGATATTTCAGAACGTCAAGAAATTTCACTTTCTTATCTTGAACAATTGTTTGCTCGATTACGAAAAAATGGTTTGGTGCGCAGTGTTAGAGGCCCTGGTGGCGGTTATATACTGAGTCGTTCTATGGATCAAATTGCTATTAGTTCAATTGTTAAAGCTGTCGATGAAACAGTGCATGCGACAAAATGTCACGGGCAAGATGGATGTCAAGGCGGTGTTAGATGTTTAACCCATACACTGTGGAATGATTTAAGTGAACGAATTGAGGACTTTTTAACTAGCATTACATTGAGTGAATTGGTCAATAATAAAGAAGTTAAAGCTGTTGCTAGCCGACAAAGTAATATACAACACGTTCAAATTAATTAATAAAAATAGAATACAGAATTTCTCATTGGGAGTAATTAATGAAACTACCTATTTATATGGATTATGCAGCGACAACGCCTGTAGATCCTAGAGTTGCTGAAAAAATGATGCAGTATTTAACGCCAGACGGTATATTCGGTAACCCAGCATCTCGTTCCCACAAATTTGGCTGGCAAGCTGAAGAAGCCGTTGATATTGCCCGTAATCAAATTGCCGATCTTATTGGTGCTGATTCACGCGAAATTGTCTTTACGTCAGGGGCAACTGAAGCTGATAATTTAGCAATTAAAGGTGCCGCTCATTTTAATCAAGCCAAAGGTAAGCACATTATTACTTGTAAAACTGAGCACAAGGCTGTGCTTGATACTTGCCGCCAGCTTGAGCGAGAAGGTTATGAAGTAACTTATTTAACGCCAGAATCCGATGGGATCCTTGATCTTGATAAACTTGCAACGGCTATGCGTAGTGATACAACCGTTGTATCAATTATGCATGTCAACAATGAAACGGGTGTAATACAAGACATCGAAAAAATTGGTGAGATGTGCCGTGAAAGAGGCATTGTTTTTCATGTTGATGCAACCCAGTCTGTTGGTAAATTACCAATTGATGTAGCTAACTTAAAAGTTGATTTAATGTCATTTTCTGGTCATAAAATTTATGGGCCAAAAGGTATTGGTGGGCTTTATGTAAGGCGTAAACCGCGTGTTCGTATTGAAGCTCAAATGCATGGCGGTGGTCATGAACGAGGTATGCGCTCTGGTACTTTACCTGTGCATCAAATTGTGGGCATGGGTGAAGCGTATCATATAGCTAAACAAGAGATGGTTACTGAAATGCCTCGTTTATTGGCTTTAAAAAATCGTTTATGGGATGGTTTAAAAGACATTGAAGAGGTTTATTTAAATGGTTCTTTGGAGCACAGTGTGCCAAATATCTTAAATGTGAGTTTTGCTTACATTGAAGGTGAATCGTTGATGATGGCTTTAAAAGATTTAGCTGTTTCATCTGGTTCTGCATGCACATCTGCGAGTTTAGAGCCGTCTTATGTATTACGAGCATTAGGGCTTAATGATGAGCTGGCTCATAGTTCAATTCGATTTTCTATTGGTCGTTTTACCACAGAAGAAGAAATTGATTATGTCATTAAATTAATCAGAGAATCTATTGGGAAATTAAGGGATTTATCGCCTCTTTGGGAAATGTTTAAAGATGGCGTTGATTTAACAAAGATTAAATGGTCAGCACATTAAAATTGGGAGTAAATTATGGCATATAGTGAAAAAGTTGTTGATCATTACGAAAACCCACGTAATGTTGGTTCGTTTGATCAAAATGATCCTAATGTTGGTAGTGGTATGGTTGGCGCACCAGCGTGTGGTGATGTGATGCGTCTACAAATCAAAGTGAATGACAACGGTATTATTGAAGATGCTAAGTTTAAAACTTATGGTTGTGGTAGTGCAATTGCATCAAGTTCTTTGGTTACAGAATGGATAAAAGGTAAATCATTAGACGAAGCAGAAGCTATCAAAAATACGGATATTGCTAAAGAACTTGCTTTACCACCGGTTAAAATTCACTGTTCAATTCTAGCGGAAGATGCAATTAAAGCTGCTATTGATGACTACAAAACCAAAAAAGGACAACGTTAATGGCAATCACATTGACTAATAGCGCAGCTGATCGTGTTCAAGCCTTTTTGGCTAATCGCGGAAAGGGTGTTGGGTTACGATTAGGTGTTAAAACATCTGGTTGCTCTGGTATGGCTTATGTTTTAGAGTTTGCCGATGTGATTAATGATGATGATAGTGTCTTTGAAGATAAACATGTCAAAGTTATCGTGGATAAAAAAAGCTTAGTTTATATTGATGGTACTGAACTTGATTTTGTTAAAGAAGGATTAAATGAAGGTTTCAAGTTTAATAATCCTAATACGAAGCACGAATGTGGCTGTGGCGAAAGCTTTAATGTGTAATCGGACACAATAATTATGGTTAATTACTTCGAGCTATTTAGTTTGCCAGCTCAATTGCCGGTAGATGTCGCTCAACTAACAACTCATTATCAGCAATTGCAAAAGCAATATCATCCAGATAATTTTGCTGTTGTAAACGATATTGATAAAGTGGCAATTGTTCAAAAGTCAGCAATCATTAATGATGGTTATCATACGTTAAAAAATCCAATTAAAGCCGCTGAGTATTTTTTATCTCTACAAGGTTTTGACGTAGCAACTGAACAAAGTATTATTCATGATACTGATTTTTTAATGGAGCAATTTTTTTTACGTGAAAGACTTGATGATATCGAACGTAAAGATAATTTTGAATTATTAGATGATTTTTATGCTGAGATTGTTGCTTGTCAAAAGATAGTTTATAACGAATTATTACAATTTATTACTAATCAAGATTGGTCAAAAGCACTTAATCAGATCTATAAAATTCGCTATCTTGCCAGATTGATTGAACAAATCGAAAAGTTACAAGAAAAGCAATTTGATTTATAATTTAAGATAAGTAACATATCGATAGAGATAGATTAAATGGTATTATTACAGATCAGCGAACCAGGACAAACTCCACTACCACATCAGCGCCGCCTTGCTGTAGGAATTGATCTTGGTACAACTAATTCATTAGTAGCAACGGTACGAAGTGGACAAGCAGAGGTATTGCCTGATTTAGAAGGTAATCCGCTATTGCCATCCGTTGTGCATTATGGCATCGATCATGATGATAACTTTGTTATCACGATTGGAAAAAATGCCAAAGATAATGCTGTGAATGATCCGCAAAATACAGTTAGCTCTATTAAGAGATTAATGGGGCGAAGTTTATCTGATATAGATTTATCACAATTTCCTTATACTTTTTCACAAACTGAAAATGGTGTTCCTTTATTAAATTTGCCTAATGAGCAAGTAAATCCAATACAAGTTTCATCAGAAATTTTGACAGCGTTAGCTGAGCGAGCAAAAGAGAGTTTACAAGGTGAAATTGATGGTGTGGTTATTACTGTGCCAGCTTATTTTGATGATGCACAACGGCAAGCAACAAAAGATGCTGCCAAATTAGCTGGTTTGCATGTATTGCGCCTACTTAATGAACCTACAGCCGCTGCGATTGCGTACGGTTTAGATTCAGGGAAGGAAGGTATAATCGCTGTTTATGATTTAGGTGGCGGTACTTTTGATATTTCTATTTTACGCTTAAATAAAGGTGTTTTTGAGGTTCTAGCAACTAGCGGTGACTCAGCTCTTGGTGGTGATGATTTTGATCGGCTACTTGCTGACTATATAAAAGAGAAATTAGGATTAACTAATAATATAGATCCTTATATTAATCAAAAAATCAGTAGCCAAGCTACCGAAATAAAGATTTTATTAAGTGAGCAAGATTTAGCTGTATTTTCTCTGGATAATCAATCTTTGACTATTACTCGCCAGCAATTTCAACAATTAATTGAGCCATTGGTTAAACGCACTTTAGCTGTTTGTCGCCGTGCATTGAAAGATGCCGAGATTAATGTGGATGAAGTAGTTGAAGTTGTTATGGTTGGCGGCTCTACTCGTGTGCCATTAGTGCGAGAATTAGTAGGGAATTATTTTAAAACTAATCCCTTGATATCTATCGATCCTGATAAAGTAGTTGCTATTGGTGCAGCTATTCAGGCCGATATTTTGGTTGGCAATAAACCCGATTCAGATATGTTATTGCTTGATGTGATCCCATTGTCGTTAGGCATTGAGATCATGGGTGAATTGGTCGAAAAAATTATTCCACGTAATAGTACAATTCCGTGTGCAAGAGCTCAAGAGTTTACAACTTTTAAAGATGGTCAAACCGCGATGATGGTTCATGTTTTACAAGGAGAACGTGAAAGTGTTGCTGATTGTCGATCTTTGGCTCGTTTTACTCTGCAAGGTATTCCAGCAATGCCTGCTGGTGGTGCGCACATTAGGGTGACTTTCCAAGTTGATGCTGATGGTTTATTAAGTGTAACAGCAATGGAAAAATCAACGGGTATTGAAGCTGCTATCCAAGTAAAACCTTCATATGGACTGACTGATAATGAAATTGCCGATATGATTCAAGATTCAATCAGTTACGCACAGCAAGATAAACAGATTCGAATACTTGCTGAACAAAAAGTTGAGGCAGCTAGAGTGCTTGAAAGCTTGCAAAGTGCTTTAGATAAAGATGCTGGCTTATTAGATGAAAGTGAACTAAACCATATTTTAATTGCTAAGCATCAATTACAAGCTGTAAGTGAGTCAAATGACAGTTATGCAATTGAAAAACAAATTAAAATTGTTGATAAAGTAACACAAAATTTTGCAGCTAAGCGAATGGATAGGTCAATTCGACATGCGTTAACTGGCCATAACGTTGATGATATTTAACTAACGAGATTATTATGCCAAAAATTACTTTTTTACCGAATGCGGAGCTTTGTCCAGATGGAAAAACTGTTGATGCCCAAGAAGGCGAATCCATTTTAGAAGTGGCATTGCGCAATGATATTGAAATCGAGCATGCTTGTGAAATGTCATGTGCTTGTTCAACATGCCACTGTATTGTGCGTAAGGGATTTGATTCGCTTGAAGTAAGCGATGAGCAAGAAGATGATATGTTAGATAAAGCCTGGGGAGTTGAACTGCATAGTCGTTTAAGCTGTCAAGCTCGTGTCACGAATGAAGATTTAGAGGTCGAAATCCCAAGATATAGCCTTAATCATGCCAAAGAAGATCATTAGGAAGTTATCATAATGATTATCCATTATGGGTTAATATAAAAATAACATTAAATCTGGTTATTTGATTGAAATTTGGTAATTGTAAATTAATAACCAGAAAAAGCTTCCCATCTTTAAACCCAAATATCTGTATTTATTCCTTGCCGTTAGTTAACTAACAGAGTATAATCGGCTCACTTTGTTTATTGCCTTTATGTAAGCAAATGAGAAAAAGATATAATTGTTATATAAAAAATAGCTAATTATATCAACAATACTCCCGATTTGGGGGTTACGAAAAAGAACGGATTACACTCTCCTGTCAATCGAAACAGGGAAAGAGGAGTAGTCTTTTGTTATAACTTTTAAATAATGGAGCTCTGGTCTCATGTCGAACCAAAGAATCCGTATCCGGTTAAAAGCGTTTGATCATCGTTTGATTGATCAATCAACTGCTGAAATTGTAGAAACTGCGAAGCGCACAGGTGCGCAAGTTCGTGGTCCTATTCCATTACCGACACGCAAAGAGCGTTTCACTGTATTGATTTCTCCACACGTAAATAAAGATGCGCGTGATCAGTACGAGATTCGCACTCATAAGCGTCTAGTTGATATTGTTGAGCCAACTGAAAAAACAGTTGATGCTTTAATGCGTCTAGACCTTGCTGCCGGTGTTGATGTGCAGATCAGTTTAGGTTAATCCTAAGCTGAATGATTGAGAGGTCGAAATAATGATTGGTTTAATCGGTCGTAAAGTAGGAATGACGCGTATCTTCACTGAAGATGGTGTTTCTATTCCTGTCACCGTAGTTGAAGTTCAAAGCAACCGCATTACTCAAGTTAAAACACTTGAGAATGATGGTTATCAAGCTATTCAGGTTACTACTGGCAGCAAAAAAGCAAGCCGCGTAAACAAACCTGAAGCAGGTCATTTCGCTAAGGCTGGCGTTGAAGCTGGTCGTGGTCTATGGGAATTCCGTTTTGAAGAAGGCGAATTTTCTGTAGGTCAAAGTATTAACGTTGATATCTTCGCTGACGTTAAGAAAGTTGATGTTACTGGAACATCTAAAGGTAAAGGTTTTGCTGGCGTTACTAAACGTTGGAATTTCCGTACTCAAGATGCTACTCATGGTAACTCTTTGGCACACCGTGGTCATGGTTCTATTGGTCAAAACCAAACTCCGGGTAAAGTGTTTAAAGGTCGTAAAATGGCAGGTCACCTAGGTAATGAACGTGTAACTGTTCAAAACTTAGATATTGTACGTGTTGATGCTGAACGTAATCTTTTATTAATTAAAGGTGCAGTTCCTGGCTCAATCAATAGTGACGTAATTGTTAAACCGGCAATCAAGGCTTAACGTCGAGGAGATAGAGATGGAATTAGTAGTAAAAGACGCGAAAGCGCTTTCTGTTTCCGAAACTACCTTCGGACGTGAGTTTAATGAAGCGTTAGTTCATCAAGTAGTTGTTGCTTATGCATCTGCTGCTCGTCAAGGTTCTCGCGCACAAAAAACTCGTGCAGAAATCGCTGGTTCAGGTAAAAAACCATGGCGTCAAAAAGGTACCGGTCGTGCTCGTTCAGGTTCAATTAAGAGCCCAATCTGGCGCAGTGGTGGTGTAACATTTGCAGCAAAACCACAAGATCATAGCCAAAAAGTTAACCGTAAAATGTATCGTGGTGCATTAAAGAGTATTTTCTCTGAATTAGTGCGTCAAGAACGTTTAGTTGTGGTTGAAACATTTACTGTTGAAGCACCTAAGACTAAATTATTAACTCAGAAATTAAACGATATGAATCTTAATGATGTTCTTATTATCGCTTCTGAAGTTGATGAAAATCTTTTCTTAGCAGCACGTAACTTACATAAAGTTGATGTGCGTGATGTGGCAGGTATTGATCCAGTTAGTTTGATTGCATTTGACAAAGTGGTTATCACAGTTGATGCCGTTAAACAAGTAGAGGAGATGTTAGCATGATTCGTGAAGAGCGTCTGCTTAAAGTCCTGCGAGCACCACATGTTTCTGAAAAAGCATCTATTTCAATGGAAAAAACAAATACATTAGTATTGAAAGTTGCTAAAGATGCTACTAAGAGAGAGATTAAAGCCGCAGTTGAACAACTATTTGAAGTTAAAGTAGATGACGTTAATACACTTGTTGTTAAAGGTAAAGTTAAACGTCGTGGTCAACAAATCGGTCGCCGTAGCGACTGGAAAAAAGCTTACGTTACTTTAGCAGAAGGTCAAAATTTAGACCTTGCTGGCGTCGCTGAGTAATTCGGAGGAGTAAGAACAATGGCAGTTGTTAAGTGTAAACCTACATCTCCGGGTCGTCGCCACGTTGTTAAAGTGGTTAACCCAGAGTTGCATAAAGGTAAACCTTATGCACCGTTGCTTGATTCAAAAAGCAAAACTGGTGGTCGCAATAATAATGGTCGTATCACTACCCGTCACATTGGTGGTGGTCATAAACAACATTATCGTATTGTTGACTTTAAGCGTAATAAAGATGGTATTCCAGCAGTTGTTGAACGTTTGGAATATGATCCAAACCGTAGTGCAAATATTGCATTGGTTTTATATAAAGACGGTGAACGCCGTTATATTTTAGCGCCTAAAGGCTTAAAAGCAGGTGATCAGATCCAATCTGGTGTTGATGCAGCAATTAAAACAGGTAACTGTTTACCAATGCGCAATATCCCAGTCGGTTCTACTGTGCATAATATTGAAATGAAACCAGGTAAAGGCGGACAAATTGCTCGCTCTGCTGGTAGTTATGTTCAAATCGTTGCGCGTGATGGTGCTTATGTAACATTACGTCTACGTTCAGGTGAAATGCGTAAAGTATTATCTGATTGTCGTGCCACTATTGGTGAAGTTGGTAATTCAGAGCATATGCTTCGTGTATTAGGTAAAGCGGGTGCAACGCGTTGGCGTGGTGTTCGTCCTACTGTTCGTGGTACAGCAATGAACCCGGTAGACCACCCACATGGTGGTGGTGAAGGTCGTAACTTTGGTAAACATCCTGTGTCTCCATGGGGTCAAAAAGCCAAAGGATTGAAAACGCGTAGCAACAAACGTACTGATAAGTATATTGTTCGCCGTCGCAATAAGAAATAATTAATATAGAGGATTAGCTATGCCACGTTCTCTCAAGAAGGGTCCTTTTATTGACCTACACTTGCTGAAGAAGGTAGAGAAAGCGGTGGAAAGCGGGGACAAGAAACCAATTCGTACTTGGTCCCGTCGTTCAACGATCTTTCCTAACATGATCGGTTTGACCATCGCTGTCCATAATGGTCGTCAGCACGTTCCAGTTTATGTTTCCGACGAAATGGTTGGTCATAAATTGGGTGAATTCGCGCCGACTCGTACTTATCGCGGCCATGCGGCTGATAAGAAAGCTAAGAAGAAATAAGTAGGAGAAAGAGATGGAAACAATTGCAAAGTACCGCCACGCTCGTTCTTCTGCACAAAAGGTTCGCTTAGTTGCAGATCTTGTTCGCGGTAAGAATGTGTCTCAGGCACTAGATATTTTAACGTACACCAATAAAAAAGCGGCTGTACTTGTTAAAAAAGTATTAGAGTCTGCTATTGCTAACGCAGAGCATAACGATGGTGCTGATATTGATGATCTAAAAGTTGCGAAGATTTTCGTAGATGAAGGCCCAACCATGAAGCGTATTATGCCTCGTGCGAAAGGTCGTGCAGATCGAATTTTGAAGCGTACGAGTCACATCACCGTGATCGTTTCAGATCGCTAGGCTGGAGAATAGCAATGGGTCAAAAAGTAAATCCAAATGGTATCCGATTAGGCATTGTCAAGCCTTGGACATCTACATGGTATTCGGGTACAAAGACATTCGCTGATAATTTAGAAAGTGATTTTAGAGTGCGTGAATTCTTAAATAAAGAATTGTCTCAAGCGTCAATCTCTAAGATTGTGATCGACCGTTCAGCAGAAACTAACGTTCGTATTACTATTCACACTGCTCGTCCGGGTATCGTGATTGGTAAAAAAGGCGAGGACGTTGAAAAATTACGTAATGCCGTAGCTTCTATTGTCAATAAATATAAAGACAAAAGAGAAAAACGTGATGTTGCAGTACAAATTAATATTGCTGAAGTTCGTAAACCAGAACTTGATGCTAAATTAGTTGCTGATAGCATTACTTCTCAGTTAGAACG
This sequence comes from Gilliamella sp. ESL0232, assembly GCF_013346885.1. Taxonomy (NCBI): domain Bacteria; kingdom Pseudomonadati; phylum Pseudomonadota; class Gammaproteobacteria; order Orbales; family Orbaceae; genus Gilliamella; species Gilliamella sp. ESL0232. The sequence goes on from NZ_JAAEDW010000010.1 coordinate 22,722, forward strand.
CCGTGTTATGTTCCGTCGTGCTATGAAACGTGCGGTTCAAAATGCAATGAAGGCGGGTGCTAAAGGTATCAAAGTCGAAGTAAGTGGTCGTTTAGGCGGTGCTGAAATTGCTCGTAGCGAATGGTATCGTGAAGGTCGTGTACCTTTACATACATTACGAGCTGATATTGACTATGGTTTATCTGAAGCATTAACTACCTATGGTATTATTGGTGTTAAAGTGTGGATCTTCAAAGGTGAGATCCTTGGTGGTATGGCTGCCGTTGAACAAGCAGAAAAACAACCTGCTGCTCAACCGAAAAAGCAGCGAAAAGGCCGAAAACAATAAGGAGCGTCGCTGATGTTACAACCAAAGCGTACAAAATTCCGTAAAGTGCACAAGGGCCGCAATCGTGGTCTTGCTGTAAGTACTGACGTTAGTTTCGGTACATTCGGTCTTAAGGCTGTAGGTCGTGGTCGTTTGACTGCGCGCCAGATCGAAGCAGCACGTCGTGCAATGACTCGTGCAGTTAAGCGTCAAGGTAAAATCTGGATTCGAGTTTTCCCTGATAAACCAATTACCGAAAAACCACTTGCAGTGCGTATGGGTAAAGGTAAGGGTAACGTTGAATACTGGGTTGCTCAGATTCAACCAGGTAAAGTCCTTTATGAAATGGACGGTGTACCGGAAGAAGTTGCTCGTGAAGCATTTGCGTTGGCAGCTGCAAAACTGCCAATTAAAACCACCTTTGTGATTAAGACGGTGATGTAAATGAAAGCAAAAGAGCTACGCGAAAAAAGCGTTGAAGAGTTAAATACTGAACTTCTTAATTTATTACGTGAGCAATTTAACTTACGTATGCAATTAGCTGGAGGTCAGTTAACACAGACTCATATGTTAAAACAAGTGCGTCGTAATATTGCACGTGTTAAAACATTATTAACTGAAAAGGCGGGTGCGTAATATGACTACTGAAGTAAAAATTCGTACTCAGCAAGGTCGTGTTATTAGCGACAAAATGGATAAATCTATTACTGTAGCTATTGAACGTAAAGTGAAGCATCCGTTATATGGTAAGTTCATTAAACGTACGACTAAATTGCATGTACATGATGAAAACAACGAGTGTGGTATTGGTGATACTGTAGAGATTAAAGAGTGTCGTCCATTATCAAAAACCAAATCTTGGACTCTTGTTCGAATCGTTGAAAAAGCAGTTATTTAATCTTTTTTTGATTGAAAACTGTACATAATATAATAAACGGCTGAACGGCCGTTTATTTTATGCTATCCATTTTATTTGAGTGGTGTTATACTATGCATCCTCACGTAAGTGGGTTTTTGGTTGTCTATTCTTATCCATGGTAGTTGAGGTGGATGAAGGTAGATTAGACAATAATTAATTTATACGGAGCATTAAAATGATCCAAGAACAGACTAGGCTAGATGTTGCCGATAACTCTGGCGCACGTAGCGTAATGTGTATCAAGGTTCTCGGTGGATCGCACCGTCGTTATGCAGCAGTAGGCGATATCATCAAAGTTACCATTAAAGAAGCAATTCCGCGTGGTAAAGTTAAAAAAGGTGATGTACTTAAAGCTGTTGTTGTGCGCACTAGAAAAGGTGTTCGTCGCCCTGATGGATCTGTCATTCGTTTCGATCGCAATGCTTGTGTTATTTTAAATAATAACAGTGAGCAACCGATTGGTACGCGTATTTTTGGACCGGTCACTCGTGAACTTCGCTCTGAGAAGTTTATGAAGATCATTTCATTAGCACCAGAAGTACTGTAAGGAGCGGGTAATGGCAGCGAAAATCCGTCGAGAAGATGAAGTTATCGTGTTAACTGGCAAAGATAAAGGTAAACGCGGTAAAGTTAAGAGTGTTTTGTCTACAGGCAAAGTGATTGTTGAAGGTATCAATTTGGTGAAAAAACATCAAAAACCAGTACCTGCATTAAATCAAGAAGGTGGAATTGTTGAAAAAGAAGCAGCTATCAATGTTTCTAATGTGGCAATTTTTAATCCAGCTACAGGCAAAGCAGATCGCGTAGGCTTTCGTATTGAAGACGGTAAAAAAGTCCGTTTTTATAAGTCTACTAATGAATTAATCAATTAAGTAATTTGGAGTGTACGATGGCGAAACTGCATGATTACTACAAAGCACAGGTAGTAAATAAACTGCAAGAACAGTTTGGCTACAAATCTGTCATGCAAGTCCCTCGGATCGAAAAGATCACCTTGAATATGGGTGTGGGTGAAGCAATTACTGATAAGAAATTATTAGATAATGCTGTTGCAGATTTAGCTGCAATCAGTGGTCAAAAACCACTAGTCACTAAAGCACGCAAATCAGTTGCTGGTTTTAAAATCCGTCAAGGGTATCCTATTGGTTGTAAAGTCACTTTACGTGGCGAACGTATGTGGGAATTTTTTGAGCGTCTAGTTTATATTGCCCTTCCTCGTACTCGAGATTTTCGCGGTTTAAGCGCAAAATCTTTTGATGGTCGTGGCAACTATAGCATGGGTGTTCGTGAGCAAATCGTTTTCCCTGAAATCGATTATGACAAAGTTGATCGTGTTCGTGGTTTAGATATTACTATCACCACTACTGCACAATCAGATGAAGAAGGCCGAGCTTTATTATCTGCCTTTAACTTCCCATTTCGTAAGTAAGGTAGGGCATAATGGCTAAACAATCAATGATTGAACGCGATAAGAAACGCGTAAAGCTAGCAGAAAAATATTTTGCAAAGCGTCAAGAATTAAAAGCGATTATCTCTGATCTTAATGCATCAGATGAAGATCGTTGGAATGCAGTGCTTAAATTGCAAACGCTTCCTCGTGATTCTAGTCCATCACGTCAACGTCGTCGTTGTCGTCAAACTGGTCGTCCTCATGGCGTCCTTCGTAAGTTTGGTTTAAGCCGTATTAAGGTTCGTGAGTCAGCCATGCGTGGTGAGATTCCTGGTCTTAAAAAGGCAAGTTGGTAATCAGGGGAGTGTTATAGATGAGCATGCAAGATCCTATAGCAGATATGTTGACCCGTATTCGTAATGGTCAATCTGCGAATAAAGTTGCAGTCACCATGCCTTCCTCTAAGCTAAAAGTGGCAATTGCCAATGTGCTAAAAGAAGAAGGTTATATTGGGGACTTTAAAGTTGTTGGTGACACTAAGCCGGAACTGGAAATTACTTTAAAATATTTCCAAGGTAAAGCTGTTGTAGAAAGTATCAAACGTGTTAGCCGTCCAGGTTTACGTATTTATAAACGTAAAGATGAATTGCCGAAAGTTATGGCAGGATTAGGTATCGCAGTTGTTTCTACTTCTAAAGGTGTTATGACTGATCGTGCAGCACGCCAAGCAGGTCTTGGTGGTGAAATTATCTGCTACGTAGCGTAAGGGAGAAAAGAATGTCTCGTGTTGCAAAAGCACCTGTCGTTGTTCCTGCTGGCGTAGAGGTAAAACTCAATGGTCAGGTAATTACGATTAAAGGTAAAAATGGCGAATTATCTCGCACAATAAATAATGCTGTTGTGATTAATCAAGAAGAAGGACAAATTAAATTTGCTCCTCGTGTTGGTTTTGCAGATGCTTGGGCTCAAGCTGGAACTGCGCGTGCTTTGATTAATTCAATGGTTATTGGTGTTACTGAAGGTTTTACTAAAAAACTTCAGCTAGTTGGTGTCGGTTATCGTGCACAAGTGAAAGGTAATACAATTAGTTTATCTCTTGGATATTCACATCCAATTGAACATCAATTACCTGCAGGTGTAACAGCTGAGTGTCCATCTCAAACTGAAATCGTATTAAAAAGTACTGATAAACAGTTAATCGGGCAAGTAGCTGCTGATATCCGTGCTTATCGTCGTCCTGAACCTTATAAAGGTAAAGGTGTTCGTTACGCAGATGAAGTTGTGCGTACTAAAGAAGCTAAGAAAAAGTAAGGTAACACTATGGATAAGAAATCAGCTCGTATCCGTCGTGCAACTAAAGCGCGTCGCAAGATGCATGAACTACTTGCAACTCGCTTGGTAGTTCACCGCACTCCGCGTCATATTTATGCGCAGATTATCGCACCAAACGGATCAGAAGTACTGGCAGCCGCTTCTACATTAGAAAAAGCTATCAGTGAAAGTTTAAAATACACAGGAAACAAAGACGCTGCAGCAGCAGTTGGTAAAGCAATTGCTGAACGTGCGTTAGCAAAAGATATCAAAGAAGTTTCATTTGATCGTTCAGGTTTCCAATATCATGGTCGAGTTCAGGCGCTAGCAGATGCTGCTCGCGAAGCTGGCCTACAGTTCTAAGGTAGGAGTTAAAGATGTCAAACATCGAAAAACAAGCTGGTGAACTGCAGGAAAAACTAATCGCAGTTAACCGAGTTTCTAAAACTGTAAAAGGTGGTCGTATTTTTAGTTTTTCTGCACTAACAGTTGTTGGTGACGGTAATGGCCGCGTAGGTTTTGGATATGGTAAAGCACGTGAAGTGCCAGCAGCAATCCAAAAAGCAATGGAAAAAGCACGTCGCAATATGATTAATGTTGCTTTAAATAACGATACTTTACAGCATCCTGTTAAAGGTGCTCACACAGGCTCTCGTGTTTATATGCAACCAGCATCAGAAGGTACTGGTATTATCGCCGGTGGTGCGATGCGTGCAGTTTTAGAAGTTGCTGGAGTTCGTAACGTTCTAGCTAAAGCATATGGTTCTACTAACCCAATTAATGTGGTTCGTGCAACTATTGATGGCTTAGAAAGTATGAAATCACCAGAAATGGTTGCTGCTAAACGTGGTAAAACCGTCGAAGAAATTTTGGGGTAATTAACCATGGCAAAAACAATTAAAATTACACAAACTCGTAGTTCTATAGGTCGTCTGCCTAAGCATAAAGCGACATTAGTAGGTCTAGGATTACGTCGTATTGGTCATACTGTTGAGCGCGAGGATACTCCTGCAATTCGTGGTATGGTAAACCAAGTTTATTACATGGTTAAAGTGGAGGAGTAATAGTAATGCGTTTAAATACTTTATCTCCTGCTGAAGGTTCAAAGCATGCACCAAAACGTCTGGGTCGAGGAATCGGTTCAGGATTAGGTAAAACTGGTACTCGTGGTATTAAAGGTCAAAAATCTCGTTCAGGTGGTGGCGTTCGTCGCGGCTTTGAAGGTGGTCAAATGCCTTTATATCGTCGTTTACCAAAATTTGGTTTTACCTCACGTAAAGCTCAAGTTACAGCTCAAGTTCGTCTTTCAGATTTGATGAAAGTCGAAGGCGATATTGTTGACCTAAATAGCTTAAAAGTTGCAAATGTGATTAATTCACATATCGAATATGCAAAAATCATGTTATCTGGAGAAGTAACCAAACCAGTAACTATTCGCGGTATTCGAGTAACTAAAGGTGCTAAAGCTGCAATTGAAGCTGCTGGCGGAAAAATTGAGGAATAATTAGAAAGATGGCAAAGCAACCAGGATTAGATTTTCAAAGTACACGGGGCGGTAGTGGTGAGCTTAAAAGACGCTTGATGTTTGTGCTTTTAGCGCTTATTGTTTTTCGTCTTGGTTCTTATATTCCGGTTCCTGGTATTGATACAAAAGCGTTATCGGACTTATTAACAATAGCATCGTCAAACGGTATTGTTGGTATGTTCAATATGTTCTCTGGTGGTGCTTTAAGCCGTGCTTCAATTTTTGCATTAGGGATAATGCCTTATATTTCCGCATCAATTATCGTGCAGTTATTAACGGCAATTAGCCCTAAGTTAGCAGAATTGAAGAAAGAAGGTGAATCAGGTCGTAAAAAAATTAGTCAGTACACTCGTTATGGCACACTTGCTTTAGCAATAGTACAGGCTATTGGTATTTCAACTGGTTTACCAAATATTCCTGGTTATGAACATGTTGTAATTAATCCAGGATTTTCTTTCTATTTTATCGCATCGGTTAGCTTAGTTACTGGCACTATGTTTCTTATGTGGTTGGGCGAACAAATCACCGAACGAGGTGTAGGTAATGGTATTTCTATCATTATCTTTGCTGGTATTGTGGCAAGTCTTCCTCATGCTATTTATGAAACACTTGAACAAGCTCGCTCTGGTTCATTGCATCCGATTTTATTATTGGTTGTTGCTGCATTAGTGGTTGGTGTAACTTATTTTGTTGTATTTGTTGAACGTGGTCAGCGACGAATTGTTGTTAACTATGCGCAACGACAACAAGGTCGTCGTGTTTACGCAGCACAAAGTACACACTTACCATTAAAGATTAATATGGCAGGAGTTATTCCAGCGATATTTGCCTCGACAATTGCTATGTTACCATCAATGATGGCTTCTTGGTTCCAAGGAGATGGTGAAGGATGGAGATATTTTATTGTACTTATCGGTCAATACTTCAATCATGATCAACCGTTATACATAATCTTTTTTGCTGCGGCGATTATCTTCTTTTGTTTCTTCTATACAGCATTGGTTTTTAACCCAAGAGAAACAGCAGATCAGCTAAAAAAATCTGGTGCATTTATTCCAGGTATCCGTCCAGGTGAACAAACATCTAAGTATATTGACAAGGTAATGACTCGTTTAACGCTAATTGGCGCAATCTACATTACTTTTGTATGTTTGGTTCCAATGTTTATGACAAGCGCAATGAAGGTTCCAGTTCAATTTGGTGGGACATCGTTATTAATTGTTGTTGTTGTAATCATGGATTTTATGGCACAAGTACAGACTTTAATGATGCCAAATCGTTATGAGTCAGTGTTAAAGAAAGCGAATCTTAAAGGCTATGGCCGATAAGTTAGCCAGAAGTTACGGAGAAAAAAATGAAAGTTCGTGCTTCAGTCAAGAAATTATGCAGAAATTGTAAAATCATTAAACGTAATGGCATCGTTCGTGTTATTTGCGTTGAAGGTAAACACAAACAACGTCAAGGTTAATTTATTTAACTGGAAAGTTGAGCTTTTGCATATTTTTCTTGCCAAAGTATAGTAAAGCTGGCTAGAATAGCCAGCCTAGATTTATTTGTAAATTCACTGTTTGAGTATCCTGAAAACGGGCTTTTCAGTATGGTGAATTTGCTAAACATTAACAATAAAGGAGTGCATAGTGGCCCGTATAGCAGGCATTAACATTCCTGATCAACAACATGCTGTAATTGCTTTACAAGCAATTTATGGTATTGGAAATACTCGAGCTAAGACAATTTGTGCTGAAGCTGGTATTCCTGAACATGTTAAGATCAGAGAACTATCTGAAGATCAGATTGAAAAGTTACGTGAACAAGTCGCTAAATTCACTGTTGAAGGTGATTTACGCCGAGAAGTAACTATGAGTATCAAGCGTTTATTAGACCTTGGTTGTTATCGTGGCATGCGTCACCGTCGTGGACTTCCTGTTCGCGGTCAACGCACAAAGACTAACGCTCGTACCCGTAAGGGACCGCGTAAGCCAATCAAGAAATAATTGAGGTATAATTAAATGGCAAAGACACCTGTTCGTACACGTAAACGTGTAAAAAAGCAAGTTTCTGATGGTATAGCTCATATTCATGCATCATTCAACAATACAATCGTAACTATTACCGATCGTCAAGGTAATGCGTTAGGTTGGGCAACCGCTGGTGGTTCTGGTTTCCGTGGCTCTCGTAAATCAACTCCTTTTGCAGCTCAAGTGGCCGCAGAACGTTGTGCTGAAGCTGTCAAAGATTACGGAATTAAGAATCTGGAAGTTATGGTAAAAGGACCTGGTCCTGGTCGTGAGTCAACAATTCGTGCATTAAATGCAGCGGGTTATCGCATCACTAACATTACTGATGTTACTCCGATTCCTCATAACGGTTGTCGTCCACCAAAGAAACGTCGTGTTTAATTTTTTAAACATTGAATGTTTAGGATTATTGGAGAAATAAAATGGCAAGATATTTGGGACCAAAACTCAAATTAAGTCGTCGTGAAGGTACAGATTTATTCCTTAAATCTGGTGTCCGAGCGATTGATAGTAAATGTAAATTAGAACAAGCTCCTGGACAACATGGTGCGCGTAAACCGCGTTTATCAGATTATGGTGTTCAGTTACGTGAAAAGCAAAAAGTTAGACGTATTTATGGAATTTTAGAACGTCAATTCCGTAATTACTACAAAAGCGCAGCTCGAATTAAAGGCAATACCGGTGAAAACCTACTTGGTCTTTTAGAACGTCGCTTAGATAACGTTGTTTATCGCATGGGATTTGGTGCAACTCGTGCTGAAGCTCGTCAATTAGTTAGTCATAAAGCTGTTCTTGTTAATGGTCGTGTTGTGAATATTGCATCTTATCAAGTTTCACCTGAAGATGTGATTAGTGTTCGCGAAAAATCAAAAAAACAAGCACGTATTAAAGCCGCTTTAGAGCTAGCTGAACAACGTGAAAAACCAACATGGTTAGAAGTTGATGCTAGCAAAATGGAAGGTGTATTTAAACGCTTACCAGAACGTTCAGATTTATCTGCTGATATCAACGAACATTTGATCGTCGAACTTTACTCTAAGTAAAGTTTAGCACTTAAGAGAGGACATAATGCAGGGTTCTGTAACAGAGTTTTTAAAACCTCACCTAGTTGATGTTGTTCAATACAGCCAAACACATGCTAAAGTGACTTTAGAGCCACTAGAACGTGGTTTTGGCCATACTTTAGGTAATGCACTACGCCGCATTTTATTATCATCTATGCCGGGATATGCAGTAACCGAAGTTGAAATTGACGGTGTTCTGCATGAGTACAGTACTAAAGAAGGCGTTCAAGAAGATGTACTTGATATTCTGCTTAATTTAAAAAAATTAGCAGTACGTGTACATACGAAAGATGATGTTATGCTGACTTTAAACAAATCGGGCATAGGTGCAGTAACAGCATCTGATATCACTCATGATGGTGATGTTGAAATTGTTAATCCTGATTTAGTGATTTGTCATCTTACTGATGCCAATGCTTCAATTAGTATGCGTATTCGTGTACAACGAGGACGTGGTTATGTCCCTGCTTCTGCTCGCGTTAAGTCAGAAGATGAAGAACGACCAATCGGTCGTCTGTTAGTTGACGCATGTTATAGCCCTGTAGAGCGCATTGCATATTCTGTTGATGCTGCTCGTGTGGAACAACGTACGGATTTAGATAAACTTGTTATCGATATGGAAACTAATGGTACTATCGATCCAGAAGAATCTATTCGTCGTGCATCAACTATTTTGGCTGAACAACTTGAAGCTTTCGTTGATTTACGAGATGTACGTCAACCAGAAGTTAAAGAAGATAAACCGGAATTTGATCCAATCCTTTTACGTCCAGTAGATGATTTGGAATTAACTGTTCGGTCTGCTAATTGCTTAAAGGCAGAAGCAGTTCATTATATTGGTGATTTAGTACAACGTACCGAAGTTGAGTTACTTAAAACCCCTAATCTTGGTAAGAAATCACTTACTGAAATTAAGGACGTGCTCGCATCTCGTGGTTTATCTTTAGGCATGCGTCTTGAGAATTGGCCACCAGCAAGTATTGTTGAAGACTAAGATAAAATTTATATAAGAAGGATAAAGTTATGCGCCATCGTAAAAGTGGTCGTCAACTGAACCGAAATAGCAGCCATCGTCAAGCAATGTTTCGTAACATGACAAGTTCACTTGTTGAACATGAAATCATCAAAACTACATTGCCTAAAGCAAAAGAGTTGCGTCGTGTTGTTGAACCGTTAATTACGCTAGCCAAAAGCGATAGCGTAGCTAATCGCCGTCTGGCTTTTGCTCGTATCCGTGATAAAGATACAGTTAAAAAATTATTTTCAGATTTAGGTCCACGTTTTGCTACCCGTCCTGGCGGTTATGTACGTATTTTAAAATGTGGTTTCCGTGATGGAGATAATGCTCCAATGGCTTATATTGAATTAGTTGATCGTCCTGCAGTAGAAGAAGCAGCATCAGCTGAATAATAATAAATCATTGTGTATTAAAACCGGCTATATGCCGGTTTTTTATTTATGTTTACTATATTTGAAAACTCAAATTACTAACTTTAGTTAAAATTAGTTAAAAACTAAAAGAGATCAAGACAAAATTATTAAATAAATAATTGTTAACAACAGTTATTTACCTCATAAATACAATTAATAGTGAGGTGGTGGTGTTTCTTCAGATAAATTAGCAATGTTTGAAGGTTGTGTTGCCTGTAGTTTTTGAGACAATAACGTCAATTGTTCTTTTAATTTGCTAACATCAGCTTGAAGGTTAGTTACCATTTGATTAAGTTCTTCAATGGTGATTTCTTGAAAAGCTACTTTGGTTTCAAGTAATTCTAATTGCTGGTTCATAAAATAAATTCATATATAGATTAGTTGATTAAATTACATTGTAAGTAAAAATAGCTACGAAATCCATCCATGCTCTGCAAAAGAGAAATATTCACCTTTACCTATAACAATATGATCTATGACTCGAATATCAACCAATTCACAAACTTCTTCTATTTTTTGTGTAAGATGGCGATCTGCCTGACTAGGTTTTGCCACACCTGAAGGATGATTATGAGCTAGAATCAATGCGGCTGCGTTATGTTGTAATGCTCGTCTAACAACTTCTCTTGGGTGGACTTCAACACAATTATAGGTACCGACAAACATATCTTCTGATGCTATGACGCGATTTTGATTATCTAAAAAAATAACCATAAAAACTTCACGATCTTTATTAGCCAATCGACTAGCTAAATAGTGATGTGTCAAAGATGACGATGTCAAAAAATTATCGGTAGTCATTTTAACTTTTAAATATCTATAAGAAAGTTCAACAACTGCTTTCAATTGTGTATATTTAGCCGTTCCCAATCCTTTCTTCTTGCAAAAATCACTATGGCTTGCATTAATTAAATTATAAAAAGAACCAAACTCATTTAATAGCTTTTGTGACAGTTCCAAAACAGGCAAATCTCGAGTGCCAGTGCGTAAAAAAAGAGCAAGTAATTCAGTATCACTGAGTGCTTCAACGCCAAATTTTAAAAGCTTTTCACGCGGCATTAATGCTATTGGTTGTGAAGGCATAGTTGCAGATCCCAATAATCGTAAAATAAAGATTATTAAAGGAAAAATTAGCAAAGCAAAATGATAATTTAAAATATTGGGAGTTGTTTCACAACTTATTAAGCAAAAACACAAAACAGAAGTAAATAAAAAGCGCTATATAGCGCTTTTAAAATTTAATTTAAATTAATTAAGAATTAGTGACAACCGCAGCCACCATGGCCACCGCCACAGCAGCCTGTGTTTTCATCATCTTCGTCTTCATGAGAATGACCACCACAGCCACAACCGCCATGTCCGTGATCATGACCATGCTCACCATGAATATGCCCGTGAGCAATTTCATCTTCAGTAGCTTCACGAATAGCCAATACTTCAACGTTAAATTGTAAATCTTGTCCAGCTAACATATGGTTTCCATCAATAGTGATGGTATCGCCATCGATAGCGGTGATTTCAACGGGTAAAGAACCATGCTCGGTATCAGCAAAAAATCGCATACCGACTTCAAGTTCATCTACACCAACAAAAACGTCACGAGGAACATTTTGTACAAGAGCATCATTAAAATCCCCGTAAGCATTAATTAGCTCAACGTCAAATTTGTCGCCAACTTGGTGACCATCTAATGCGTTCTCAAGATCTTGTAGCAAGTTACCTGCACCATGTAAATATTCTAATGGCGCTGTCGTAGTTGCTTCATCAACTAAAACACCGTCTTTAGTGCGAACTTGGTATGCTAAACTAACCACTGTATTTTTTGCTATTTTCATTTTTTCTCCAACAAACTTTTATTGAGCAAATTACATTAGATTTTAACGGAAAAAAGAGTATAAGTATTCTAAATTTTATATTTTTGTTCAAAACTTACCAAAAAATAAAATAAAAAAGGCGCAAACATTTATGGTTTAGCGCCTTTTTCACACACACTGAGAGCAGCTTATTTAAGTTCTAATTCATTCATCGCAGCGATGCTAAATCCACCGTCAACGTGAATGACTTCACCTGTAATACCTGATGCTAAATCTGAACATAAAAATGCTGCTGAATTACCCACATCTTCGGTTGTCACAGTGCGACGGATTGGTGTTACTGATTCACAGTGAGATAACATTTTTTTGAAATCTTTAATACCCGATGCCGCCAGTGTACGAATAGGGCCTGCTGAAATTGCATTAACACGGACACCTTCAGGCCCCATAGCATTTGCCATATAACGCACATTTGCTTCTAGTGAGGCTTTAGCTAGTCCCATTACATTATAGTTAGGGATTGCACGCTCAGCACCAAGATAAGAAAGTGTCACTAATGCTGAATTTGGATTTAGCATTGAACGACATGCCTTAGCCATAGCAACGAAGCTATAAGAGCTAATATCGTGAGCAATAGCAAAACCTTCACGGGTAACAGCATTAACATAATCGCCATCTAATTGATCACCTGGTGCGAAAGCAATAGCATGAACAAAACCATCAAATTTATCCCAAGTTTTTGCAAGTTCAGAAAATAGTTCAGAGATGCTTTCATCATGAGCAACATCGCAAGGTAAAACGATTTTAGAACCAAAATCAGCGGCAAACTCTTCAACGCGTGTTTTTAATTTATCATTTTGGTAAGTAAAAGCGAGTTCAGCGCCTTCACGATGCATTGCTTGTGCAATACCGTAAGCAATTGAACGATTACTTGCAACACCCGTAACGAGTATACGTTTACCTGTTAAAAATCCCATAAATTATTCCTCTAATTTTCACTATATAGTCTAGGATGATGACGATTATATGTTGATCAAGCCAACTTCGCCACTATAAATTTATTTTCGTTGATAGGTTTTTATTTTATTGTCTAAAATAAATGATTGTTTACCATATTAATATCCTACTATAATAGTCAATTATTGTTTTTTTATAGGAGGTACCAATTTGAATAATTTAGTTTGTTACAAAACATTGCCTATTTGGAATGCTGATACATTACCTGCGTTGTTGCGTCAAAAGCATAATACCCAAATTGGTACATGGGCGAAGTTAGAAATTTTAAAAGGAAGTATTGGTTTTGAAATGTTAACCGAACAAGGCGAAGTGATTACTAAGCATTGTTTTGATACTCAGCAGCAACCGCCATTTATATTGCCACAGCAATGGCACCGTATAGCCGAAATATCAGATGACTTACAGTGCCAGTTAGCATTTTACTGTTTGCCTGAGGATTATACTCAAAAAAAATACCAAATGACCAAAACCCACTCCGAGGTAATTAACGCAACAAAGATTATCCAAACAGGAAAGGCATTGGATTTAGGTTGTGGTTCAGGTCGTAATTCACTTTACTTGCAGTTACAAGGCTTTGATGTTACCGCGATTGATAAATCAGAGCTCAGTATTGGAAACTTACAAAAAATCATTAATGATGATAACCTTAAGCACATTAATGCAATGGTTTACGATATCAATCAAGCAAATTTACCGGGCGAATATGATTTTATTTTTTCGACCGTTGTCATGATGTTTTTACAACCCGAAAGAATTCCAGCTATTATTAATAACATGCAAAAAATGACCAAATCAGGGGGATATAATTTAATTGTCAGCGCCATGTCTACGCCTGATTACCCTTGCTCTGTTGGGTTTTCATTTACTTTTAAAGAAAACGAATTGCGCCAATATTACCAAGATTGGGAAATACTAAAATATAATGAAGATGTTGGACAATTGCATAAAACGGATATACATGGAAACAGAATCAAATTAAGGTTTGCAACCTTATTGGCTAAAAAACGATAACGATTACAGGATATAGCATCCTGTAATTTTATACATTAATCGATTAACGTGTATTTAATTTTTCGCCGACCGTAAACCAAGCCTTGCGTGAGTTTAACAAATCTTGGGCAGACATCGGTTTTTTCCCAGCAGGTTGCAAAAGTATCATATTCAATGCGCCGTTGCTGGTTGCAATACAAATGCCATTTTTATTGGCTTGCAAAATTGTGCCAGCCGTCTGTTTTGAATCCATTTTTACCACATGGGCTTGCCATACTTTTACAGGCTCACCATTAACCTCAAAATAACTCACTGGCCATGGGTTAAAAGCCCGAACGCAACGTTCAAGTTGCACGGCAGGCAAATTCCAATCAAGTTTAGCTTCCTGTTTTGACAGCTTTTCGGCATAGGTTGCTTGCGCCTCATCTTGTTTTTCAGGTTGGATTTTTCCTTCAGTGATTAACTCTAATGTATCAAGCAAGCCTTGGGGACCGAGTTTTGCGAGTTTCTCATACAGTGATGCGCTAGTATCGGATTGCTCAATAGGACAGGTAAGCTTATAAAGCATATCACCCGTATCAAGCCCTGCATCCATCTGCATAATGGTAATGCCTGTTTCTTCATCGCCTGCCCAACATGCACGTTGAATTGGCGCAGCACCTCGCCAACGGGGTAATAACGAACCATGCACATTTAAGCAACCTAATCTAGGTATACCAAGTACAGCTTGTGGCAAAATAAGTCCATAAGCAACAACAACCATAATGTCAGCATTTAATTCAGCAATGATTTTTTGATTTTCTTCGGATTTAAGCGTTGCTGGTTGATAAACAGGAATATTATGCTCAACAGCTAATTGTTTAACAGGGCTTGCTGTTAATTTATTACCACGACCTGCAGGGCGATCTGGTTGCGTAAAAACAGCAATTACATTATGGCGTGAGTTAATAAGAGCTTTTAAATGAGTTGCAGCAAAATCGGGTGTACCTGCAAAAATAATATTTAAAGGTTTAGTTGCATGTGGCATAAGCGTTATATCCATAATCAAAAATTTATCTGAATTATACCCGAAATTTTAGTGAGAATCTTTAATCAAAAAAACTCATGGATATGATAAACATCTTTAGTTGGTATAAATATTGATAATATTTATATACATTAGGTTATGTTGTGTAATTATCCCTCTAATTTAATACGATTAAACGTTACAAATGATTTCAGAAAAAACGCTTTATGGGTTTCTAGCGAATTATTTTAATCGATGAGATCCTTATCTTGCATCATGTTAGGCATAGTTATATTATGGCTATAATGCAATATTATTTAAGGAATAAATTATGTTAAAATCAATTGATCCAACAACAACCCAATCTTGGAAATCCCTTCAAGCTAGTTACGAAAAACACCACAATAAAACCATTGCACAAATTCTGAAAGAAGAACCAAAACGTGTTGAAAAGCTTACTATTCCTTTTGAAGAAGAGTTTTTGGTTGATTTATCTAAAAATAGAGTGACACAAGAGACGCTAGAGTTGCTTTATAAGCTAGCTGATGAATGCGATCTAATTGGTGCTACTAAAGCCATGTATAGTGGTGAAAAGATTAATCGTACAGAAAATCGAGCTGTATTACATGTTGCATTACGTAATGTATCAAATACACCAATTTATGTTGATGGTAAGAATGTGATGGATGATGTTAATACTGTCTTAGCTAAGATGGAATCATTCAGTAAAAAAATCATTAATGGTGAATGGAAAGGATACGCTGGTAAAGCCATTACTGATGTGGTCAATATTGGTATTGGTGGTTCGGATCTAGGGCCAGTAATGATTACCGAAGCACTACGACCTTACAAAAACCACTTGAACATGCATTTCGTATCAAATGTAGATGGCACACATATCGTTGAAGTGTTAAAAGGCTTAAATCCTGAAACTACTTTATTTTTGGTTGCATCCAAAACTTTTACCACTCAAGAAACTATGACAAATGCACAAACAGCACGAGCATGGTTACTTGATGCTGCTAAAGATGATAAAGCAGTTGCTTTGCACTTTGTTGCACTTTCAACTAATGCTAAAGAAGTTGAAAAATTTGGTATTGATACAGCTAATATGTTTGAATTTTGGGATTGGGTTGGTGGACGTTATTCATCTTGGTCGGCAATTGGCTTATCGATTGTTTTATCAATTGGTTTTGATAACTTCAAACAATTTTTAGCTGGTGGCCATGCGATGGATAAGCACTTCCAAAACGCACCAATTGATAAAAATATTCCAACGTTACTGGCATTAATTGGTATTTGGTACAATAATTTTTGTGGTGCTGAAACTGAAGCTATTTTACCATATGATCAGTACATGCACCGTTTTGCGGCTTATTTCCAACAAGGAAATATGGAGTCAAATGGTAAAAGTGTCGATCGCAACGGTAATAAAACACCTTACACAACAGGTCCAATTATTTGGGGCGAACCAGGAACCAATGGTCAACATGCATTTTATCAATTAATTCACCAGGGTACTAAACTCATCCCTTGTGATTTTATTGCGCCAGCAATAAGCCATAATCCAGTTGGAGATCATCACCCAAAATTATTATCTAACTTTTTTGCTCAAACTGAAGCTTTAGCTTTTGGTAAAACAAGAGAACAGGTCGAGCAAGAGTTCATAGCTGCAGGAAAAAATCTTGATGAAGTGAAATCTGTTGTACCATTTAAAGTATTTGAAGGTAATAAACCAACTAATTCAATATTAGTGAAAAAAATTACACCTTATACTCTTGGTGCCTTAGTTGCGATGTATGAGCATAAAATCTTTACTCAAGGAGTTATTCTTAATATATTTAGTTTTGATCAATGGGGTGTTGAACTTGGTAAACAACTTGCTGGACGTATTTTACCTGAATTAGCAGATGATAAACCAGTTAGCTCTCACGATGATTCAACCAATAGCTTAATCAACCAATACAAAAAATGGCGTTAAGTATTATTAAAAAAGATAAGTTATAATATAAAAAAAACCTTCAGCTAAAACTGAAGGTTTTTTATAATAGTGAAAAAATTATTTTTTCACACGCATTATTGGAGTTTTACCTGCTTCGACAGCGCCAGATAATTTATTTAATTCTATTATGGTTTCCATATTAGAAATAACCACTGGAGTTAATACGGATTTGGCTTTGCTTTCAAGTAAAGGTAAATCAATTTCAATAATAGTATCTCCTACTTTTACCTGCTTACCTTCTTCAGCAACTCGTTTGAAGCCTTCACCTTTTAGTTCTACTGTATCAATACCAAAGTGAACAAAAAGCTCAATGCCCTCATCCGATTCTATAGCAAAAGCGTGGTTGGTTTCGAAAATTTTGCCTATTTTTCCACTTAATGGAGCGACAATTTTATTACCAGAAGGTTTAATTGCTACCCCATCACCAACGATTTTTTCAGCAAAAACCACATCTGGTACATCTTCGATTTTGACAATTTCGCCACTTAAGGGAGCAATAATCTCGATGCTGTTTTTATTATCATCGGATACGAATTGCTTAATTTTATCGAATAGACCCATTATTGCCTCCTAACAAATTTGCTTTTCAGCAGTGTAATTTTCAATTAAATCAATAATTTCTTTAGAAGTTGCTTTTTCTAATACAGTATCAGCAAATTTTTTCGCTTCTTCATAGTTAGTATTGCGAATTAATTTTTTGATTTTAGGAATTGATACTGCACTCATACTAAATTCATCAAGTCCCATACCAAGCAATAAGATTGTGGCTCTTTCATCACCAGCAAGCTCTCCACACATACCTGTCCATTTACCTTCTTTATGAGAAGCATCGATAACATTTTTAATCAGAGTTAGCACTGAAGGCGAAAACGGATTATAAAGGTGAGAAATTAATTCGTTACCACGGTCAACGGCAAGTGTATATTGAGTTAAGTCATTGGTACCGATACTAAAAAAGTCTACTTCCTTGGCTAAGTGATGTGCAATCACAGCGGCTGCAGGAGTTTCAATCATTACACCGATTTCAATATTTTTATCAAATGATTTGCCTTCAGCAGTCAATTGTTCTTTAAGAGTATTGATTTCGGATTTTAATGTTCGGATTTCTTCAACAGAAATAATCATTGGGAACATAATGCGCAATTTACCAAATGCTGATGCACGCAAAATTGCGCGTAGTTGTGCATGAAGTACTTCTTTACGATCTAAACAGATTCGAATTGCTCGCCAACCTAAGAATGGATTCTCTTCTTTTGGTAAATGCATATAAGGTATATCCTTATCGCCACCAATATCCATGGTACGGACAATTACCGATAAACCATTGGTTGATTCAGCTACTTCTTTATATGCTTTAAACTGTTCTTCTTCATCAGGATAAGCTTCGCGATCCATAAATAAGAATTCAGTACGGTATAGACCAACACCTTCATAACCGTTACGTTCAGCACCTGCAATATCACGCACTGTACCAATGTTACCGCAAATTTCTACTTGATGGCCATCAAGGGTTACAGCAGGTAGATCTTTCAATTTAGCTAGTTCTTCTTTATCACTAATATATTTAGCTTGAACTTGTTTTAATTTTTCTTGAGTTGTGTGATCTGGATTGATATAAATAGCATTATTTATAGCATCTAAAATAACAAAATCGCCATGTTTGATTGCTTGAGTTGCATTAGATGTTCCGACGATAGCTGGTATCTCTAAAGAGCGAGCCATAATTGAAGTATGTGAGGTGCGTCCACCAGCGTCAGTAATAAAACCTAGCACCATATCCAAGTTTAGCTGAGCTGTTTCAGAAGGTGTTAAATCGGTTGCAACTAAAATACATGGTTGGCTAATAGCACTCAAGTCAACAATTTCAATACCTAAAATATTTTTGAGTAAACGTTTACCAATATCACGAATATCTGCGGCACGTTCTTTTAGATATTCATCATCTAGATTTTCTAATTCTTTAGCTTGAGTTTCAAATACAGATTGAACAGCGGCATCAGCGGTTGAATGTTTACTTTGAATACGAGAAATAACTTCTTGTTCAAGATCCTCATCTTCAAGAAGCATAATATGCCCTTCAAAAATGGCCGCTTTATCTTCGCCTAATGTGGATTTTGCTCGTTCCATAATCGTATGTAGCTGTTTACTTGATTTTTGGCGAGCTTCCTTGAAGCGCTCAATTTCAGCCTCAATCTTGTTATCAAGAATTTGCCTATTACTAATAACAATAGGCTCTTCTTTTAATAATAGCGCTTTAGCAAAAGCGATACCGGGGGAAACAAGTGTACCTGATACCATAACATTTAATCCTTATTCTATTTTAAAACCGTTCATAGCTAATCGGGAGTTATTATTCCAACTCAGGAATTAATTTTACTAAATGAGCAACTGCTTCTTTTTCGTCTTCACCTTCGGCAGAAATGGTAATAGTTGTGCCTTGTGATAAACCTAATGTTTGTAACTTAAACAGACTTTTAGCACTCGCACTTTTACCATTAGATGTGACAGTAATTTCTGCATTAAAGTTCTTTGCTTCTTTAACAAATTGTGCAGCAGGGCGGGTATGAAGACCGTTAGATGCAGTAATAGTTACATCTTGTTTATACATATTATTTTACTCCCAAAATATTTTGTTTCACCGACCAATATAAATAAAAACTGCCTGAAAGGCTAGTAAGATTTCATCGATCTTTTATATTAAGTCGTCGTATTAGCTATCATATTAAGATAGCCATACTTTATCAGTATCGGTAGATACGAGTGACTTTATCACTACATTTTTTAAATTCTACCTGTCCATGGATTCCATGTTTAATATTCTCAAAAACGATTTCTTCACTACCATCAAGTTGTGATATGCGGATCTCCTCTCTACAGAAAGCCTCGAATCGCTGTAATTCCTGCTCACTATTACCCAATTTATAAGATTTAGGTAAGTCTTGACTGGTTACATAGGTATGTATTTTATCTTGCACATCAAGGACAATTACGCCTTTATTCGATAAAAACGAACTACAGGAGGTTAATGATAATGTTAATCCTGCAAAAAATAATAATTGCAGTGAAAATTTCATGATAAATCCTATAATGTTCAAAATAATTCCTTTATAAAGCAAAGCAATCTGTTTATGATTTATAATTAGATGCAAATTATATACTAATAATTGAAGAAAGTGCAGAGTGCATTTTTCTTGATGTAATAATATTAGGGGAAGTTTATGTCAGATACTATTAATTACGACGAATTTAATCGCCAATTAATCCAAAATAAAATAGGCATTACCGCTGCTGAGTTACATGGTTTTCTTTCAGGCATATTAGCTGGAGGTAACAATGACGAGAGCTGGCGTCCATTAGTTGAGGATATGTTAAACAATGGTCAAAAAATGCCAACATCATTAGATGAAAAAATTAGCCAACTTTATGCGCTTATCAAACAGCAATTTTTTGAAGAAGATTTCAGCTTTCAGTTATTACTTAGCGACAAAGATTTATATACACAACTGGATGATTTAGTTGGTTGGGTAAATCATTTTTTACTTGGTATTGGACTTGTGCAACCTAAAATTAACCACATCAAAGGTGATGTTGGTGAAGCTATTTATGACCTACGTCAAATTGTTAAACTAGGCTATGATGAAAATGAAGATCAACAAGAGCTTGGTTTTGCTTTTGAAGAGATAAAAGAGTATGTTCGCATAACTTCTATGCTATGTTTTGATGAATTTAACGAATTTAATGAGGCTGACACACCCCCAACAATCCATTAATATTAATAACATTATATCTTCAGGGGCATCACAATGATAAATACTGATATCGAAACAGAACTTTTTGCACGTCGAGAAAAATTACTAGCTCAAATGATACCAAATAGTGTTGCACTTTTTTTTGCTGCTCCAGAAATGACGAGGAGTAATGACACCCACTACCCATATCGACAAAATAGCGACTTTTGGTATTTTACACTTTTTTCTGAACCAGAAGCGGTATTTGCAGTAGTTAAACAAAAAGATAATACAACTAAATACATATTATTTAATCGCCCCAAAGATACGCTAGCAGAGACTTGGACTGGTTACCGTTTAGGTCAAGATGCCGCATTAAAGACGGTTTTTGTTGATGAAGCTTATATATTTGATGAGATTGAAAAAGTATTACCTGATTTATTAAATGGCAAAACGGCGGTTTACCATGCCGACCAACAGTATCAATATGCCGATAGAATCGTAGATCACACAATGAATACGCTGCGACAAGGGAGTAGATTAAATTTTTATGCACCAAACAGCACGATCGATTGGCGACCGATAGTTCATCAAATGCGCATGTTTAAATCAGATTTTGAAATAAAAATATTGCGCAAGGCTTGCAAAATCAGCGCACAATCTCACGTTCGAGCAATGCAAAAATGTAAACCGAATATGTATGAGTATCAACTAGAAGCTGAAATCTTGCATGAATTTGCGTGGCATGGCGCACGAGCACCATCTTATAACACCATTGTTGGTAGTGGTAATAATGGATGTATACTACATTATGAAAATAATAGTCAGCAGTTAAAAGATGGCGATTTAGTTTTAATTGATGCGGGTTGTGAATATCAGTACTATGCAGGAGATATAACTCGCACTTTTCCTATCAATGGCAAATTTAACCACGCTCAACTTGAAATTTATAACATCGTTTTAGCATCACAATATCAAGCCATTAAATTATTTAAACCGGGCACGTCAATTATGGAAGTCAATAATCAAGTTGTAAGAACGATGGTAGAAGGTTTAGTAAAACTCGGGATTATGCAAGGTGATGTTGATAGCTTAATTGCTAATAAAGCTTATACACAATATTACATGCACGGTTTAGGCCATTGGTTAGGTATTGATGTACATGATGTTGGTAGTGGACGAGATCGAATTTTAGAGCCAGGAATGGTATTGACCGTTGAACCAGGGCTTTATATTAATCAAGAATCAGATGTACCAGCACAATATAAAGGTATCGGTATTCGGATCGAAGATAACATTTTAATTACTGACACAGGAAATGAAGTTCTGACAGGTGATGTTCCAAAAGACCCAGCTGAAATTGAAAAATTAATGGAAAATAAATTTACTCATTAATTGTGTCGTTGCCGTAATTTTTAAAATAAAAATTACGGTTTTTTGTTTTCATCTACCTAATTATTAATCCAACTTAATTGATTTATCACGGTTAAAAATAATTCTAATTTTTAGGTCTTTTGCTGGAATTGATTTGTACTTCCAAGTTTTCATGGCATTTATTACCGAACGATTAAATATATTATTAGGATTTGCTTCAACAATGCGAATATTTTCAACTCGCCCATCGCTGTTAACATCAAACATTGCTACCACATAGCCTTCTAAGCGCATATCAAGCGCTCGGCGTGGATACTCAGGTTGATTCCGTCTAATTGGAGAAGGATTACCTGAATATTGGCGATTATCTGAAAGTTTGGGTGCAACAGGGGTATTTGCCAAATTATCACTAACCACTTCTTGCCTAACTTGTTTATGAGAAGCTTTTTGGACTGACCTGCGCTTTTTTTTCGGCTTTTTATCTTTTTTTACTACAACTTCCTTTTGGGGCTCAACTGTTGATTTATTAGATATTTTTTCGAGAATAGATTTAGGATTTTCTTCCTTAACCACTTCTGGTTCAACAACAGGATCAATTGGTTTTTCTTCAATTTGTTTGTTATCGATCAGTTCACTATTTTCCGCACCTTGAATTTCTGGAGTATTTTCAACTAATGATTGTTCAGGGGCGGCAAATTGGGATAGATCGACCATAATAGCTTTAATCGCATTATCGCCTTCATCAACAGCAACATTTTTAGCAAACAAGGCAGAACTAAAGAGCAGAGCAAATAAGATAAGATGCGACAATACAGAAACTGATGTACATACATAGTTGTTTTTAGGCTTTTTTTTAATTGGACTCAAAGGGGCCTTAGTATTATCGAGATCTATATCAAAGTTAATCTTCATAATAATAATCATATTTAACTTAATGACAGTTATTCTAAATGAAAATGCTTATCATTTGTAGTATTATTTTAAAATAAGATAGATGAAACCTTGTTGCATAAAGATATTTATCAGATAATAGAAAATAAATATCTATTATTTGTAGTGGTTAGGCTGATGAATACTCCATCAATGAATCAAATACTCGATCTTGTTAAAAATGATTTAGTCAAAGTAAATGAGGCAATACAGGCAGAACTAACTTCTGATGTGGCTTTAATTAATCAATTAGGCAATTACATCATTAGTAGTGGTGGCAAACGTATACGCCCTGTTATCGCATTATTAATAGCCAAAGCACTCAACTACCAAGGCGATAAACATATTATCACTGCTGCTTTTATTGAATTTATTCATACCGCCACCTTATTGCATGATGATGTTGTTGACGAATCCGATTTACGCCGAGGCAAATCAACCGCCAATGCACTTTTTGGCAATGCCGCGAGCGTATTAGTTGGCGATTATATTTACACACGCTCTTTTCAAATGATGGTACGTACAGAATCGTTCAAAGTATTGACGATCATGTCGGCTGCAACCAATGTAATAGCTGAAGGTGAAGTACAACAGTTGATTAATTGTAACGATCCAGATATCACAAAAGAACAATATTTAGATGTAATTTATCGAAAAACGGCACGTCTATTTGAAGCAACATCGCATTCTGCTGCTGTCCTAGCTGGAGCTAGTGAGGAGCAAGAACTCGCCCTACAAGAATATGGAAAATATTTAGGCACAGCCTTTCAAATCATTGATGATCTACTCGATTATAGTGCTGATAGCAACCAAAAATTAGGTAAAAATTTAGGGGACGATCTTAACGAAGGCAAGCCCACTCTACCGCTTTTACATGCTATGCACCACACAAAAAACGCCCAAGATGCGGCATTAATACGCCAAGCAATAGAGCAAGGTAATGGTCGACAATTATTAGATCGTATTTTAAACATCATGGACGAATGTGGTTCGCTAGATTTTACGTTACAAACTGCTCAAAAAGAAGCGCAAAAAGCGTTTGACGTTATCGCAATTTTACCTGATTCGCCTTATAAACAAGCGTTACAAGATCTTGCCTTATTGTCAGTAAAAAGAGAAAACTAACTAGCCAATAAATCAATTAAATATATGCTTTTTATACTCAAACACATAGTTTCCTGAAACTTTTTGTCATTAGTTTCATATACAATAACTTTAATTTAAGGTAATTATTTATGCTTAAAAGGTTTTGGCCTGTTTTGTTAATTTTTATCTCGATGATTTCAGTGCAAGGCAGTGCCTCAATAGCCAAATATCTGTTTCCTGTATTAGGGCCTGAAGGGATGACAGCTTGGCGATTATTTTTTTCAGCAATTATGTTAATTTTAATATTCAAGCCGTGGCGTAAAACACTGACAAAACAAGCATTAAAATACATTTTTTTATACGGTATTTCAATTGGTTGTATGAATTTAGCGTTTTACAATGCAATCGCAAGAATTCCGCTAGGTATTGCAGTTGCCATTGAACTCACAGGGCCAATTATGGTGGCGATGTGCTCCTCGCGTAAAGTACTTGATTTTATTTGGTTAGGTGTTGCTATTATTGGCTTGGCTATGCTTTTACCCATTGAACAAGCTTCAAGCAATTTAGATCCCAAGGGTATTTTATTTGCGCTATTAGCTGGAAGTGGTTGGGCGTGTTATATCTTATTTGGACGCAAAGCCAGCACTATTTATGGCTCAGCCAGCGTAGCGATTGGATCAGTCATTGCTTCGTGCTTTTTATTTCCTATTGGAATTTGGCAAAGTGGCAGTACCATGTTTTCGTTGGAATTGCTCCCAATGGTTTTTCTGGTCTCGTTATTAGCATCAGCAATCCCTTATGGATTAGACATGATTGCACTACCAAAATTACCAGCACAAACATTTAGTACATTAATGAGCTTATCGCCTGTTTTTGCCGCGCTTTCTGGATTCATTGTTTTGCATGAACAACTAACCCACTACCAGTGGTTAGCCATTATTTTTATTATTACCTCATCAATAGGTACAGTGCTAACTATGAGTCGCCCAGTAAAAATAAAATCGAGTAAACCAAACAATTAAACGATTAAAACCACTATCGCACTAATTATAAGTGGATAATGGTTGTACGGCGAGCTATAGTTAACAGTTACTAAGTACTCAGTTATAACTCATTTAATTGAAAATTTAGTATTAATGACTTAACGAGGAGGTAATCCCATACCTCCGCCCATTAATCCTTTCATTTGGCGCATCATCTTCATCATGCCGCCACCTTTCATTTTTTTCATCATCTTTTGCATATCTTCAAACTGTTTTAACAGCTTGTTGACATCTTGAACCTGAGTTCCCGAACCGTTGGCAATACGGCGTTTACGAGAACCTTTAATGATTTCAGGATTAGCACGCTCTTTTAATGTCATTGAACCAATGATTGCCTCCATTTTGATGGTAATTTTATCATCCATCTGTGCTTTAATATGATCAGGAAGTTGACCAACACCAGGTAATTTAGCTAACAAAGCCCCCATTCCGCCCATATTACGCATCTGTTTTAACTGATCTTGGAAATCGTTAAAATCAAATTTATCACCTTTTTTTAGCTTCTTGGCAATTTTTTCTGCTTTTTCGCGATCGACGTTGCTTTGTAATTCTTCAATTAAAGATAGCACATCGCCCATCCCTAAAATACGTGAAGCAATGCGATCAGGATAAAATGGCTCTAAAGCGTCTGTCTTTTCACCCATTCCTAAAAATTTAATTGGCTTACCGGTAATGTGGCGAATTGATAACGCTGCACCACCACGAGCATCCCCGTCAACTTTTGTTAAAATTACACCAGTAAGCGGTAATGCATCATTAAACGCTTTAGCGGTATTAGCGGCATCTTGCCCTGTCATAGCATCGACCACAAATAGCGTTTCAATTGGATTGACAGCATGATGGAGCGCTTTGATTTCATCCATCATATCGCTATCAACATGCAAACGGCCTGCAGTATCAACAATTAACACATCAAAAAATTGCAATTTAGCATGCGAAATAGCTTTATTAACAATATTGACTGGCTTTTCAGCAATATCAGATGGAAAAACTTCAACATCAATAGCTTTAGCTAATGTTTCTAGCTGTTTAATCGCAGCAGGGCGATAAACATCGGCAGAAACAACCAACACTTTCTTTTTATGTTTTTCTTTTAAAAATTTAGCTAGCTTAGCAACGCTCGTTGTTTTACCTGCCCCTTGCAAACCTGCCATTAAAATCACTGCGGGTGGTTGAGTTGCCAAATTGAGCGAACTATTAACCTCACCCATAGCAGTTGTTAATTCTGCCTGAACTATTTTGATAAATTCTTGACCTGGGGTTAAGCTCTTATTGACATCTAATCCAACAGCCTTTTCTTTAACTTGATTAATAAATTCACGAACTACGGGTAGTGCAACATCGGCCTCAAGTAGTGCCATACGAACATCGCGCAATGCATCTTTGATATTATCTTCAGATAATCGTCCTCGACCACTAATATTGCGGAATGTCTGTGATAAACGGTCGGTTAAATTCTCGAACATATTAACTCTCGTAATAAATGAAAAATTGCCATTATCATATCAGAAAATTTCAATAAGTCCCACGATCATAATTTTGCACTGACTTGACACAAAATTGTGTTCCTGTTGAAATGAGGAAAGAGAAAAAGACGATTATTAATAATTACAAAACAGAATAGTTTAGACTAAAAAGGAGAAAATCGGACATGGCAAAAGTAATTAGTACTGATAAAGCGCCAGCAGCTATTGGGCCTTATGTTCAAGCAGTAGATTTAGGTAATATGTTATTTGCCTCAGGACAAATTCCATTAGATCCAACAACTGGTGAAATGCCAACTTGTGTTAAAGAGCAAGCCAAACAGAGTTTAGCGAATGTTAAAGCGATCATCACTGCGGCTGGCTATCAAGTAAGTAATATCGTTAAAACGACTATTTTCTTATCTGATATCAATGACTTTGCTACGGTAAATGCAGTATACGAAGCCTTTTTTATTGAAAATAATGCATCTTTCCCTGCACGTTCTTGCGTACAAGTAGCTCGAATTCCCAAAGATGCCAAAGTCGAAATCGAAGTTATTGCCGCTAAATAAATTTGCTTATCAGATTAGCACCAATAGGTGCTAATTTTTGTAAAAAAGTTTCAGGTAACTATGTGTTTCAGTATAAAATTAATATAAAAACATGACTTTTTGGGTTATTTTGTTCTTTATTCATCTTATTAAAAAACGGCAATTTTCCAACCAAAAATCAACTTAATTATTTGCTATTAAACTATTATTTAATGATTGATCGCCAATAGAGTTGGTGCAATAATCTACAATTATTTATTATTATTATTTGTACCAATTGGATTGTAAAAATGTTTGAAAAAGTAGAGCCGTACTCAGGGGACCCCATCTTATCACTAGTAACTGAATTTATTAATGATAGTCGAGAAAACAAAATAAATTTAAGTATTGGTTATTATTATGATGAAAATAGCATAGTGCCTCAATTACAATGTATTAAAACGGCGCGTGATTATATCTATCATCACAACCAAGATGCTCAATTGTATTTACCCATGAGTGGCCTACCAGCTTATTGCCAAGCGATCCAATCTTTATTATTTGGTGAAGATCATTCGGCCTCTAAAGATAAACGTATCGCAACGATACAAACCTTAGGCGGATCGGGGGCTCTTAAAATAGGTGCTGATTTTTTATTTCGCTATTTCCCAAATTCACAAGTATGGGTCAGCGATCCAACTTGGGAAAATCACATCGCCATTTTTAATGGTGCTGGTTTTAAAGTAAACCAATATCCTTACTTTGATGAACAAACATGTGGCGTAAAATTTGAAGCAATGCTTGAAACATTAAATCAACTACCAGCTAAAAGCATAGTCTTACTACACCCTTGTTGCCATAACCCAACTGGCGCTGATCTAACGCAAGCACAGTGGGATAAAGTAATAGCAGTTTTACAAGCACGAGATCTTATTCCATTTATGGATATTGCTTATCAAGGCTTTGGCAAAGGTATTGAACAAGACGTTTATGCGATTCGAAAAATGGCAGATGTAGGATTGTGTGGATTTGTTAGTAACTCATTTTCGAAAACATTTTCACTTTATGGTGAACGAGTGGGAGGATTATCCGTTTTATGTGATAACAACCAGATCGCTAACCGTGTGTTAGGACAGTTACAAGCAACGGTTCGCCAAAATTATTCAACCCCAGCGGCATATGGTGTGCAGTTAGTGAGTTATGTTTTAAATAATCCAGAACTTAAAGCGCAATGGTTAAAAGAAGTCGAATCCATGAGAACTCGCATCGTAACCATGCGATCAACTCTGGTTGAATTATTAAAAAAAGCGGCACCTGATTGTCATTTTGATTATTTAGTAAAACAGCAGGGCATGTTTAGTTATACCGGTTTTAGTAAAGAGCAAGTTACACAATTAAAAGATAATTTTGCTATTTATTTGGTGGGTAGCGGAAGAATGTGTGTAGCGGGTTTAAATCACCATAATATCGAACGTGTGGCAGAAGCATTTGCTGCACTAAAACAATCATGTTAATAAAGGAGTGTATTTTTATGTTCCATAAAATGTTAATGTTAATATTAGGTATAGCAATGGCGACTTTAGTTGTTGGATGTAACACCGTAAAAGGTGTTGGTCAAGATGTCGAATCGGGTGGAAAAGCCATTTCACATACAGCCGAAAAAGTGAGTGATAAAATGTAACTAAGGTTATCTATGTCTAGCAAAATATCCGTTTTTTAACTATTTTTAGAGTAAAATATTTTGTATTTTATATTTTTACTTGTTGGGTGCGGTTCGTTAAATTTACGAATTGCACCTTTAATTATGGAAAATTGCCAATATTCAAACCTATCGAATTTTTATTAAATACATCATCTAGCATATACCTGAAATAATCTTTTTGATAAATCAGAAGGTTATTAGCAATCCTAAAAAAACGCAAAAACTAGCCAAGTATTTTTTTTATAGTTATAATCAAAACCAATTCAGTTCACTTAGTGAACTAATAAAAAACCAAATAAAACAAATAATTAATTGACAGGCGGAATATTATGTTGTATAATTTTAAACACCAAACACCAAAACTGGCAAACCTATCTCTTAAATTTATCAAATAACGGCCTTAGGCAATTTTTTACGCTTTCCTCGTTTATATTCTCGAAGTTATCACTTAAATTATTATCGGCATTATTGCCGAAATTATCTCAAAAAGCCGTGCTAGTATTAGCATTATTATTGTCGTCTTCATGGAATTTACAGGCATCAATAAGTAAAATTGAACGATCGGGTAATCGTAGTGATGCAATAATTATTCCGTCGCCAGTTATCAATTACGCAAGGCCGAGTCTACGATTTGGCGGTGGGGTTCTTGACGATTTTCACGATAGCGACTATCTGGCAGGTCCAGCTGAAATATGGAATCCATATAAGGGATTCTTAGTTCAAATTAACCCGATGTTATACAGTCAAAATTTTCCGACAACGGGTGCTGATGGGTTATATTTTGATTTATTGATAGACGGATATGAAGGGGAATTGATATGGGAACCTGTCACACATGAGGGAATAACAGCAACAGTGACGAGTGTTGTTGCTGATGAGTGGTGGATGACTACTCCTGCCGATAAAGGAAAAGTTGTAGCACGTGTTAAGTTAACCGGGCCAATGGCAAATAATAGTCAGAAACAGTCAACAGATCCAGGTAAAATTACTGTGCCAAATTTACCACAGACATTTGAGCTAGTGGGTAGGGATAGTTCAGGTAGTGAAGTTGTAAAATATGGATTTGTTTTGCAGAAATGGTTTGTCAGTGGAGGGCCTAATAAACTCGAAACTCTTCCTAATCAAGTAAGTTGGTGTAGTAGTTTAGGTTATCGACTTATTAAAGTAAAAGATGTCACTAACGCAGTTTGTTTCAATTTTAACTCAGGACCTTGGTGTAAAGGCGCTGTTGGCGCTACGCCGTCCTCAAATGGTAATTATTATCAGCGTCGAATAGGCGCGGGGTTTATTGCAGAGTGGGGGGTACTCTCAGTTTATGGCGCAGGATTTAGAGAAGGGTTTCACTGGACGAGTGACGAAAGTGATGGCCACAGGTACCAGCTCATTGTGTGGCCACGCTTTGGTGATATAGGCGGCTATGATTATCCTGCTTCTCTATATGTGATTTGTGTTACACCTTAGTTTTTAGCCATTAATCCTAATAGAAAGCTACCCTATCATAAGATGAGTGTTAAACCAATAAAGCTGCGCTTTTGTGATTAGATAGCAAAAGCGCTTTTTTGAAATAAAAAATCTTTTGAGTAAGCGCTGAATTGGCTAAAAATACTCAGATAGAATGCTTGTTTTCCTAAGTCTTTCTACATTTTTATGCTTTTATCCAGTCCTGTTGCCATTTTCTTAGTTTTTGTTTGTCTATTTTATATTTACCTTGTTTTTATTAATTAGAGTCGTTCAAAAAATAGGTAAATACACAAATTTAACAGGGGATAAATTTGTAGTATAAGACAAGCCGTGTTACAAAATTGCCAAATCGTTTATATCGCTATTGATTCTTTAGCTAAAGACAGAGATAATCCTTTGCTAATTGAATCTAACGATTTATCGATTATTAAACAGGTACAAAAATGATCAAGGAAAAAGAACTTAAAGGATTAGGCGGTTGGCTAATTTTAGTTGGTATTGAATTATTTTTTTGTTTTATTTTTATTGGATATGTTACCTTTTCTAGACTAAATGCGATTGATTTTATCGACGTATGGACACAATTATTGGATCCCTACTCGAAAATGCACACAATTCATTTGGGTCTGTTTATTTTAGGTGACATGGGTCTAAATTGTTTATTATTGCTTTTAAACGCTTATATTATATTTTTATATTTTACTAAAAGTTATAAATTTCCTAACTTTTTTATTATATTTAGTAGCAGTTTTATTGTTTTTAAGCTAATTCAAAGATGTTGGTATCTTTTTATAGTGTTACCATTTGAAGTTAAATTTGAGTTTTCTTTTATAAAAGATATTGTGATAGCAATCATTTATACCAGTATTTGGATTGCTTATGTGTTAAAGTCAGTTCGAGTCAAAAATACATTTGTTAATGGTCGCCATAGTGAAGTTACTCATAGCGACATAATTAGTTAATTTGTTTTAAGGAAATAAAATGACATCAAATTTAGACAATTCAGTAAATGGAAAAGTAACAAAAGCGGTTATCCCTGTTGCCGGTTTGGGTACTCGTATGTTACCAGCAACTAAAGCTATTCCAAAAGAGATGCTCCCCGTTGTTGACAAGCCACTTATTCAATATGTAGTTAAAGAGTGTATTGCCGCAGGCATAACTGAAATTATATTTGTTACGCACTCATCAAAAAACTCAATTGAAAACCATTTCGATACCAGTTTTGAATTAGAAGCCATGTTAGAGGCGCGTGTTAAACGTCAATTATTGCAAGAAGTACAAGGCATTTTACCTAAAAATGTTACCATAACTAGCGTCCGCCAAGGTTTGGCAAAAGGGCTTGGTCATGCGGTATTATGTGCTTATCCTTTAGTTGGTGATGAACCATTTGCTGTTGTTTTACCTGATGTGATTATCGATGAATACGAAAGTGACCTTACCAACGATAATTTAGCTGCAATGATCAAAAATTACCATGAAACCAAACATAGCCAAATCATGGTAGAGCCCGTGCCAAAAGAATTAGTTTCTTCTTACGGTATTGTTGATTGTCGTGGTCAAGAGCTATCTGCAGGTAATGTTGCACAAATGTACAGCGTTGTTGAAAAACCATCAGTTGAAGAAGCACCATCAAACCAATCCGTTGTTGGACGTTATGTTCTATCTGAAAAAATCTGGCCTCTACTTGCCAAAACTCCATTAGGTGCTGGCGGCGAAATTCAATTGACCGACGCAATTGCCATGTTACTTAAAGAAGATCGTGTTGATGCCTATTGCATAAAAGGTCGTAGTCATGACTGCGGTAATAAACTTGGCTATGTACAAACATTTGTACAATACGCAATGCGACATAAAAGCTTAGGTAGCGATGTTAAAGCTTGGTTAAAAACGCTTTAATTTTTGATTTAGGTTAGCTAGGTTTCGAATGTTTTGACCTTTTGTGGAAATAATTAACATCAGTGACAACATCCGAAACCAATACACTGCCCCCTCTAAGCCTGCAATAACCGTTAGGTTTATTTAAAAATAAAAATTTAAATAAAATCAATAGTTTACCTGAACAATTTTAGAGCAAGAAACACGCTTATAGCACTACAATGTTAATCAGCCAGCCTTATCACAGCATCAAAATATGCCGATAACGAAGTAAAGCTAGTACGCTAAACTAGGTTGTTGGGCGTGTTTGTGTTTTAGATGTTATCAGCAATATTAATCATTCCGCAAAATACAAAAAATTATAAAACTAACAGCTTATTTTAATTAGAAAATTCACCTATCTATAAAGACAAATCGTTTTTATATTTACATTTCTTTACAAAAAATTCCGCTAAAAAACTAGCCAACTATTTTATAAATGGTTATACTTTCGCCGTTATAGGAAAACAAGCTTATTAAATAAGCAAATAATTATAAAAATCTAAATAAAATAAATAATTAATTAATAGGTAAACCATAATGCATTATCATTCTAGGTACAAGCACCGGCAAACTTATGTCTTAAATTTATCAAATAATCCTATTCGACGAGTTTTTGCACGAAACTCATTTATATCATCGAAATTATCCACAAAACTATCTTTAAAAATCCCATTGGCATTAGCGCCGTTGTTGTTATTGCCGTACTCCTTAGAATCGCAGGCATTATCGGCTACTACTTTTAATTACATTCAGGGTACTGCACCTTATTTAACCTTTGATGGCGGTGTTACTAAAGTGACTAAAACAGAGGATTTATTAGGTATTAAGTTATCGGATGGTCGAACATTCGCACCGCAAGATAATCCTTCATCACCAACCTCGCCAATCGAGTTATCTAATGTAGGGGATACCTTGGCTGATATTGAAATGATAGTCCCGCCATCAAGCGACTCAATAAATATAAATGATTTAGTGACACAAGGTAAATGGAGAGACGATGATGGAGATGGACAGGGAGCAAGTGAAATTACTGCATCAGGAAGTATATCGTTATCAATAACGGATAAAGATGGCAATACCATTAATCGTAGTGATGCATTAGATATATGTAATGCACCTTATAAGGTAACTTTAAGTAGTACTGGAGGGAATTTAGCTACGCAGTATGGTGAGCCAAGAAGTAGTACTTTTAGTGGAGGAACAGCGGAGTATTATATCACTTTACCGTCACAGCCCGTTATTTGTGCGGTCAGGCCAAATCTAAATAACGGTACAGGCGATTATGCAGGTCCACCTAGCATGTGGAATCCAGCAAAGGGTTTTTTAGTTCAGTCAACAAATCCATCATCTTACGGTTTAAATTTTCCAACAACAGGTGCAGATAGATTGTATTTTGATTTGGATATAGTTGGGATAGATGCAAGTCAGTTGAGTTGGTCTGTTACCACATATGGTGGTAGTGGTGATATAACAGCAACGGTGAATTGGGTTTACTCAAACACGCGGGTAACATTGAATGGTCCTAAAGCTGATAGTACTCAGATGAATTCAGATAATCCAAGTCCACTTAGACGTCCTTCTTTGCCACAGACATTTGAGTTGGTTGGTAGGGATAGTCAAGGTAATGAGGTTAGGTATGGATTTGTGTTGAGGCAGTGGTTCGTTGATCGGGGAATTCGAGGAGATAGCCTTTCTAATCAAAGCACATGGTGTAATAGTTTGGGTTATCGTTTGTCACGGGTAAGGGATTTAACCAATGCGGTTTGTTCTGGTTGGGGCATGAATAGTTACGCTCCTTGTACTGGTGCAGTAGGTGCCACGCCGTCGTCTAGTGGTAATGGTTACATGCGTCATATAGGAGCAGGTTTTTTCACGGAGTGGGGCTACTTGCGCAACTATATTGGTGCGGGCTTCTTCAATAACACCTGTTGGACAAGCGACACGATCGGTAGCAATGGCTTCTTTGTTCCCTCGTCCGGCGGCTCCGTCGGCGGCACTGGCGCTTCTTCCTACGCCTTCGGTGCTGTTTGCACCACACCTTAGTTTTTAGCGTTTAGTTCTTAATCCTTAGGGCGCGGAAGGTGGTTATGGTGCCAGAGAGGAAAATATAAAAAAGAATAAAGCCCCAGCGCAAGTGTTGGGGCGCTGAGCAGGCAAAGTTTGTGAGCCTTGAGCTTTAATGGCAGAAAACCAAAATAGCACCTCGACCGATACGCCTTAAAAGCTTGCGCTTTTGCTATTAACTGGTTGTTATTAACAAGTTGTTATTAATAGCTATTATCAAATAACAAAAACGCTTTCCTTAAAAAGCCAAATTCAACGTAATAAAAAAATAGCTAGCCTATAATTGTTTGATTTCATTTAAAAATAAAAAATTTAATAAAATCAATGGTCTACCTGAGCAATTTTAGAGTAAAAAACAACGCCTAATTCCTTTGCACAAAAAAAATCAGACATTATGTCTGATTTTTTTACTTTTTATCACGACAATATTTAAAAATCTAAATTCGCCGCTTTAAGGGCATTTTCTTCAATAAATAGTCGGCGTGGTTCAACTTCATCCCCCATTAATGTGGTAAATAATTGATCCGCTTCAATTGCATCTTTTATGGTGACTTGCAACATGCGACGACTGGTTGGATCCATTGTGGTTTCCCATAACTGTTCTGGGTTCATTTCACCTAGTCCTTTATAACGCTGAATAGTTAATCCACGACGTGATTCTTTAATTAACCAATCAACAGCTTCATCAAAAGATTCTACGGGTTGTTTGCGTTCTCCACGTTGAATAAAGGCGCTGTCTTCAAGTAGATCTTTTAATTGTGCACCAAGGTGGCAGATATTACGGTATTCATTACTATGGATGAATACTTGATCTAATGGATAATGAGTATCTACACCATGAGTTTTTACTTTAATGATTGGCACATATAGTTGTGCTTTTTCATTATATTCAGCTGAATAAAGGTAGCTGCTACCATGTTGTTCTTTATTTGATAGTTTTTCAACAAGGTTTTTTGCCCAATTTTCGGCTTGTTGTTGGTTTTGTAAAATACTTTCGTTTAATACATCATGATAAACTAATTCCGATAGCAACGCTTTTGGATAGCGACGTTCCATTTTTGTAATAAGTTTTTCGACTTTTTGATATTCAGCAATTAGTTTTTCTAATGCTTCGCCTGCAAGTGCAGGTGCATGGTCATTGACATGTAACGATGCATCTTCAAGCGCTAAGGCAATTTGAAATTGCGTCATTGCCTCATCATCTTTGATATATTGTTCTTGCTTGCCTTTTTTGACTTTGTATAAAGGTGGCTGTGCAATATAAACATAACCTCGCTCAATGATTTCTGGCATTTGTCGGTAGAAGAATGTTAATAATAATGTTCGAATATGCGAGCCATCAACGTCGGCATCGGTCATGATAATAATGCTGTGGTAACGCATTTTGTCTGGGTTATATTCATCACGGCCAATTCCACAACCTAATGCGGTAATTAGTGTTCCGACTTCTTGAGATGAGAGCATTTTGTCAAAACGGGCTTTTTCGACATTTAAAATTTTACCTTTAAGCGGTAAGATTGCTTGATTTTTGCGGTTGCGCCCCTGTTTTGCTGAGCCCCCCGCAGAGTCCCCTTCCACTAAGTATAATTCAGATAAAGCTGGGTCTTTTTCTTGGCAATCAGCAAGTTTACCTGGTAATCCGCCTAAGTCTAAGGCGCCTTTTCGACGTGTCATTTCGCGCGCTTTACGGGCGGCTTCTCGTGCTCTTGCAGCATCGATGATTTTTCCGACAACAATTTTGGCATCACTTGGGTTTTCAAGTAGATATTCTGTTAACTTTTCGCCCATTACGGATTCAACGGCGGATTTTACTTCTGATGATACCAATTTGTCTTTGGTTTGTGATGAGAATTTTGGGTCAGGTACTTTAACTGATACTACCGCAATTAAACCCTCACGAGCATCATCACCCGTGGCGCTGATTTTGGCTTTTTTGCTGTATCCTTCAGCTTCCATATAGTTGTTTAATGTGCGCGTCATTGCTCCACGGAAACCCGCCAAGTGAGTACCGCCATCTCGTTGTGGAATGTTGTTAGTAAAGCAATAGATGTTTTCTTGGTAACCATCGTTCCATTGTAGTGCTACTTCAACACCAATACCGTCTTTTTCTGTGCTGAAGTAAAATATTTTAGGATGAATAGGATTTTTATTTTTGTTTAAGTATTCAACAAACGCTTGAATGCCACCTTCGTAGTGGTAATGTTCATTTTTGCCTGTGCGCTCATCAAGTAATCTTATTGATACGCCTGAGTTTAAGAATGATAATTCTCGTAGTCGTTTTGCTAATATTTCGTAGACAAACTCAATATTGGTAAATGTTTCTGGGCTTGGCCAGAAGCGTACATAGGTGCCAGATTCAGATGTTTCGCCAATTACTTTTAGTGGCTCTTGCGGTACACCTAAGTTATAAACTTGTTGGTGGATTTTTCCATCACGATAAATAACTAATTCTAATTTATCTGATAAGGCGTTAACAACTGAAACACCTACACCATGCAAACCACCAGATACTTTGTAAGAATTATCATCAAATTTACCGCCAGCATGCAATACGGTCATGATAACTTCTGCTGCTGAAATACCTTCTTCTTCATGAATACCTGTTGGAATACCGCGACCATCGTCACGTACAGAAACAGAGTTATCAGGGTGGATTGTTACTTCAATATGGTGACAATATCCAGCTAATGCTTCATCTATGGCATTATCAACAACTTCAAAAACCATATGGTGAAGTCCTGTACCATCATCAGTATCACCAATATACATACCTGGACGTTTACGGACAGCATCAAGCCCTTTGAGTACTTTAATGCTAGAAGAATCATAAGAATTGGACATGGATTTCTCGACTTTTTTGATTGTTTATATCGTTCTGTATATTTACGAAATTATACCAGATTTTATGTGAAAAATCTTATCATTTTCATCGATCATATGGGTAATTTGCGATTGGTTAACTGCAGTAATAAATACTTGTGAATTAGCTTGTTTTAAACGTTTGGCTAACAATTCGCGTTTATTGTTATCTAATTCAGATGCAAAATCATCAAGTAGGTAGATACAAGCTTGGGTATTTTGCTTAGAGTAATATTCACCTTGAGATAAACGTAATGCGCACATTAATAATTTTAATTGACCACGTGATAACAGATCTTCAACTGGAGTGTTATCAACACGTAATCGAATATCTGCTTTATGTGGTCCGGCTGATGTGTAGTTAAGGAGTTTGTCTCGTTCATACTGTTTGCGTAATATTTCAGCATAATCAGTACCATGCTCCCAACCTTGGTAATATTGGCAATTAAGTTGGTATTCGGGTAAAAAATCATGGCAAGTTTGTATAATTTCAGGAAAAATATGTTGTGAGTAGTTTTCTCTAATGTGGCTAATTTTTTCAGCGATGGGCGCAAGTTCTTTGTCCCAAGGTAATAATTGATTATAGTTATGGGATTGCTTTAATAATGCATTGCGTTGTTTAAATAAACGCTTTAAATTGTTCCATAAATGAACAAATTCAGGGTGATGATGAAAACATCCCCAATCAATAAATGCTCGGCGATATTTAGGTCCACCAGTCAATAAATCAAATCCTTCAGGTGTGATTAGTTGAATGGGTAATA
Organism: Gilliamella sp. ESL0232; assembly: GCF_013346885.1. NCBI lineage: Bacteria > Pseudomonadati > Pseudomonadota > Gammaproteobacteria > Orbales > Orbaceae > Gilliamella > Gilliamella sp. ESL0232. The sequence goes on from NZ_JAAEDW010000010.1 coordinate 60,437, forward strand.
ATTTGGCTAAATCGGTTAATCGATAACCTTCATCTCCATCTATTCTGATTTTATTATCATTATTACGCGATTTAGCAAGCCCAATTGAGTGATTTTGTTGATTGGCTGTGTTTAGTTCGCTGAATAATACTAGTTCTGGCTGTTCGTGTTGAATAATTCGATTAGATTGAGTATGTCTAAATGCACGACCATGACCAAGCATATAAATAGCTTCAAGTAAGCTCGTTTTTCCACTCCCGTTATCGCCAACAATGAAGTTGAAATGTGGCGATAAAGATAATTGTGCATAACTAATATTACGAAAATGATGAACTTTAATTTTTGAAAGAGTCATATGCTTTAAATTATTCCGGACGAAGCCGGAATATTAAGTAAGATTGGATTATAAGCGCATTGGCATAACAACATAAGTTGCTGTTTGATTATTGATATCTTCTATTTGTACACTTGATGTTGCATCGGTTAATAATAGTTGTACGCTATCACATTTCAATGTATTTAATATATCAAGTAGATAGGTTACATTGAAGCCAATTTCAAGCTCTGCGGATTCATATTTTACGTCAATAACTTCTTCTGCTTCTTCTTGTTCTGGGTTGTTTGCTGTAATCTTTATTTGATTGTTATGGACATAAAGTCGAATACCACGGAATTTTTCATTAGATAAGATCGCAACTCTTGATAGGGCGTTTCTGAGTTCTTCGCAAGATACTTCAAGTGGTTTATCTGGGTTGCGTGGCAATACTCGTTTGTAGTCAGGGAATCTTCCATCAATGAGTTTTGATGTGAAAGTGAAATCACCAAGATTAACCCGTAAGTTATTATTACCAATTTGCATATTGATTAATTCTTCGTTATCACTAACCAGTTTTGCAAGCTCTAGTACCCCTTTTCTTGGTAAAATGACAGAATGATTAGTTTTAGTATCTTGTTCAATAGGTTGTGAGCATAAAGCTAATCGATGTCCATCTGTTGCAACTGATTTTAGTAAACCATCTTCAATTTCAAATAACATGCCATTTAGGTAATATCTTACGTCTTGATTCGCCATTGAAAATTGTACCGCATCAATAAGGCGTTTAATGGTTTTTTGTGGAACTGAAAGTTCAACATCACTTTGCCAATTTTCTAGATTTGGAAAATCGGTAGCTGGTAGTGTTGATAATGAAAATTTACTACGTCCTGATTGAATCATCAATCGGTTATCGTCAACGCTTATCGAAATTTTGGCGTCATTAGGTAAGTTTCGACAGATATCAAGAAACTTTCTTGCTGGCACGGTTGTTGCGCCAGGTTCACTTGGTTCAATTAATGGTAGATGAGATATCATCTCTATTTCAAGATCAGTTCCTGTCATCGATAGCGTGTTATCACTCACTTGTAATAATAAATTCCCCAAAATTGGTAGTGTAGGGCGACTACTTAATGGTGCACTTACAAGTTGTAATGGCTTTATTAGTTTTTCACGATCTATAATAAATTTCATAGTATTGATTCTTTTTAAGTTGATAATGTTCGAATTAAATTGGAGTAATCTTCTTTAATGTTATTACTTTCTTCTTTTAACTCTGCGATCTTTCTACATGCATGTAATACAGTCGTGTGATCTCTTCCACCAAAGCCGTCACCGATTTCAGGTAGGCTTTTATTGGTGAGCTCTTTGGCAAGCGCCATTGCTACTTGCCGTGGTCTTGCCACAGAACGAGAACGACGTTTAGAAAGTAAATCTGATACTTTAATTTTATAATATTCGGCAACTGTCTTTTGTATATTTTCAATGGTGACAAGTTTTTCTTGTAAAGCGAGTAAATCTTTTAAGGCATCTTTAACAAAATCAATGGTAATGGCCTTACCAGTAAAATTAGCATTAGCGATAACCCGATTAAGAGCGCCTTCTAATTCACGAACATTAGAGCGTAATCGTTTAGCAATAAAAAAAGCGACTTCTTCAGGTAATTTAATATGATTTTCCTCGGCTTTTTTCATTAAAATTGCAACCCGTGTTTCTAGTTCAGGTGGCTCAATTGCAATGGTTAGTCCCCAACCAAAACGTGATTTTAGTCGGTCTTCAACGCCATTAATTTCTTTAGGATAGCGATCTGACGTTAAAATAATTTGCTGATTACCTTCTAATAAAGAGTTAAAGGTATGGAAAAATTCTTCTTGAGATCGCTCTTTATTTGCAAAAAACTGAATGTCATCGATAAGTAAAGCATCAACAGAACGGTAGTAATTTTTAAATTCTTCGATAGCGTTATTTTGTAGTGCTTTGACCATGTCTTGCACAAAGCGCTCGGAATGCATGTAAACAACTTTGGCGTTGGCTTTTTTTGCCATTATTTGATTGCCAACTGCATGTAATAAATGCGTTTTACCTAAACCGGTGGAACCATATAAGAATAGTGGATTATAAGCTTTTCCTGGATTTTCAGCTACTTGTTTTGCAGCCGCAACAGCAAGTTGGTTTGATTTACCCTCAACAAAACTATTAAAAGTGTGCTTATGGTTAATACCTGAATGATACACATGATTATTATTGGTTTCTTTTGTTGTTTTCCATGCAGGAACAACCTCTGCTTTCTTTTGGTTATTTTGTTCTTTTTTATCTGCGGATACGGTTGAACCAACCTCAAGAAATAATTTTAGAGAATCGTCATTAATTAGTTTATTTAATAGTTGAGAAATAGTAGTTAAATATTTATTTCTTACCCAATCTAGGACAAATCTATTGGGCGCATAGATATAGAGTTTATTATCAACCATTTCCGCTTGCAACGGGCGAATCCATAAGTTGAATTCTGTTGTGGGGATTTCTTCTTGTAATTGAGAAAGGCAATCTTGCCAAATAGCGGTAGGCACGGCAACTCCTTTAACTTTGCTTACTAACAATATCGTGAAGTATTATAATCTTTTTTGTGGATAATTTGTAGATCTAAGGTAATATTTAATTTAGTTGTTAACAATAAAAATAAGAAAAACCCGGCTTATAACCGGGTCTTAATGAAGTATCTAAATAACAAAAAATTAATTTGTTTCATTAGTTACTTGAACTTCTTTCTCGTTAAGTGCTTTAACTTCAATTTCAACACGACGATCTGGAGCTAAACAAGCTTTTAAGCTAGCACCACGAAGGGCATTACATTTTGTACCAGTAACTGGTTGAGATTTACCCACACCACGAGCACTAATTAGGTTAGAAGGAACACCTTTAGCAATTAAATATTTCATTACTGAGTTAGCACGTTGTTCTGATAGTTTTTGGTTATAACTAACTGAACCGATACGGTCAGTATGACCAATTACTACGATAGCGCTTTCAGTTGGGTTAAGTTTAACAAGATTTGTTAGTAAGTTGTCTAATGCTTGGCGACCTTCTTCTTTTAAGTCAGCTTTCGCATAAGCAAATAGCACATCTTCATTTAATACATAGCGGTTTACTTCAGTTTTTAATTCAACTGGTGCTGGAGTAGCTGGTGAACCTAAACGATAAGTAATACCCAAGCTTACAGTACCTGCGTCTGGAGTTGCTTTGCTTTTAGTATGAATATGTTGAACATATTGGTATTCTAAACGAGTAGAGAAGTCTTCGTCTAAACGATAGTCAAGACCTAATGCATAAACTGGAGATAGGTCAGTTTTTGTGCCACCACGTCCGTATCTTTCTTTAATATCATTCTTCCATTTAGCAATAGTAACCATGCCTCCAGCACGACCATAAATATCTAGATCGCCAATGATAGGGTAGCTTAATTTACCGGTTAATGAAACGCCTTGTGCAGAAAGTTTACTATTACCCGCTTTAGTCTTATCATCAGTCCAAGTTCTTTTATATTTAGCAGAACCTAACCAATCATAACCTAACTCAAATGCTAAATATGGGTTTGCTTGGAAGCCAAGGAAAGCGCCACCAGCAACATTGCTACGATTTGAAGTTTTAATACCAACTTCATCTTTATCAAAGCCACGAACTTTATGTGCATCTAATCGATAAAGCTCTGACCAACCTAATTTAGCACCTGTATAAAAAGTGTTGTCTTCGTATGCTGCGTTAGCTGCAGTAGCTGTTAAACTTGCAACTGCGATTGCTAGAGCTAGAGTAGTTTTTTTCATTTTATTGCCTCAACTTATATGTTGTTATAGACGATGTTTAGTTTCTTTTATTGTTTAAAATTCATTTAAATTAAAAAGAACAATACTTATTTTTATATAATTATGTTACCCATAATCTGTTGTCAAGTATAGCATAGATAATAGGCAAATCTATAGTTATTGCAGTTACAATAAAAAAAATTTAGATAATTTTATCAAATAATTTTGTTAATTGTTATGTAAAAGTCATTAATAGTATTTGCTAATGCATTAGCCATAATAAAAAAGTCAGCTTCTAATCGCTTATTAAATTCATCTGAACCGATATCTTCGTTTTCATCCAAAATAGCAGAATCAAACTTAATTCGTTTAAATGTTAAGTCACTATTAACAATAAAGCTAACGCCTCTTTCATCAATAATTTTAATTTTAGTGATCCATTTCCCTGAATCGAAATGGACACGCATTTCATCACTGGTGATTTCTTGATTTTTACAGCTAATAATTCCATTTCCTTCAAGAGGATCTTTTAGTTCGGCTTGATCGCCTAATAAAAATGGTGGGAATTTTAGGTTTTCCTTAGCCCATGAGGTCATAACCTGTTCAAGTGGTTTATCAATCGATAAAGGGGTTAAAGCGAGTGAGCCAAGCTCTTTACGTAAAATCGCTAAGATATCTTCTGATTGTTTAAAGCTACTACAGTCAACAATAATGCGTTTATTATGCGTATCTAACCATAACCAATAATGATTATATTTACTAAAAGCCCTTGGCATTAGATCAATCATAACTTCATCTTTTAAAGTCGCCTTTTCGTTTTTAGTTAGTTTTCTGCTTAGTGCTTGTTCTTGTTTATCGATTTTTTCTAATAAAGCTTGTTTTATTACGGGTGCTGGTAATATTTTTGTTTCTTTTTTGATCCGTAATAATAAATGCCCTTGCATATCAACTATAAAATCATCTTGGTTATTATCATGATAAGGCGAAACCCAACCCATTTTTGTGGTGTCTAAATTACCACATGGAGTAAAAGGGTGAGACTTTAGCGCTTTTTCTATTGGATCTTTATTAAGTAACGTGTCGCTATTAAGTTGGTAAATTATGGCATTTTTAAACCAAAGCATACTTTTCTATTTCCTGCATTTTGTGATAAAGGGTTATCATTGTTTAAATAAGTAACAGCTTATAGAGAATAATAAGCTGTCATTATTTGGTTATTGAGTATAAATGTATATTTATCAGAAGCTATAAGATACACCCATATAAATCGAGGTTACCGTGCTATTGTCCACCATTGGGCTATCTGCCACATCACCAGTTAATTTGTCAATATGAACACCACCAAATGTCGCAATATTTGGGGTTAATGAATATTGTGCAGCTAATTCAGCATAAGGTGTCAATGACGCATCAGCATTAAAGTATCGTAATCCTGAACGAGAGGTTTCTTTATGTGAAACACCATAATAATAATCATTGTGCTTATTATTAGCCCAATTTATACCGATGGTGGGCGCAACAATCAAATTGCCTTGCATGTAAGGAATGGTATAATCAGCATTTACTAAAATACTATTACTTTCATTTAATACATCAGTTCCTACACTACTGGAAAAACTTCCCCAATTGGTATCAATAGAATACTCGATTTCTGCAAGTAATGTTGAATGGCGGCTATCAAGTAGTCTTAATTGGTGGTTATCTGAATCATGTGGCTTAAATTCGTTAGATAAATAACGTGCGCCAATAGACACGCTTTGATTGTCCTGATTATAAGCATAAATACCAGCTGACAAGTCATCGATAAAAAACAGACCATTATCATAATCAATATGAGGAATAGGGTAATAATTAGCACTATAACTTTTATACGGTGAATTAGTCCGACCCACACCAACCCCGATAGAGGTAGTGTCAGCTAATGCAATTTGGGTAACTCCTAAAGTTATTATTGATAAAATAGATAGTGTACAAAATGTTTTTTTCATTTTTCATACCCATATATAAAAGGTGATCACCTGTCGTTATTTATACTAATTTTATATCTTATTGATGGTTAGTTTTGTCGTCACACAATCTATACATTAATTGTACATTGTAACAAACAAATTTCCTGAATAATAATGACACATTTTATCATGTTTGAATATCAATTAGTGAGACAACTTATGAGTAAACCAACTTTAGAAATGATTAATAGCCGTCCTGATGATGCTACTTTGTTAGCAGATGAGGCAAAATATTGTTCTTTCGGTGATACAGTGCATTATGTAGAACCACCAAAAATTTTTGATGGCTGTGAAGGTAGTTATATGTATGACAAAGAAGGCAAAGCTTTCCTTGATCTGCAAATGTGGTATTCTGCATGTAACTTCGGTTATGCCAATGAGCGTTTAAATAATGTTCTTAAAAAGCAAATTGATACCTTACCACAATGTGCTAGCCAATATTTACACCCAACTAAAATTGAATTAGCTAAAACTATTGCTCAAGGTATGGAAAAGCGATTTGGTTATGAAGGGCGGGTACATTTCAATGTAGGTGGTTCACAGTGTATTGAAGACTCTTTAAAAGTTGTTCGTAATGCTACTGGTGGTAAATCATTAATGTTCGCTTTCCAAGGTGGATACCATGGCCGAACTCTAGGTGCTTCATCAATTACATCAAGTTATCGTTATCGTCGTCGCTATGGTCATTTTGGTGATCGTGCTATGTTTGTTCCATTCCCATATCCTTTCCGTCGTCCAAAAGGCATGACAGCGGAGGAGTATGGTGAACATCTAGTCGCAGAATTTGCGCGTTTATTTGAAACTGAATACCACGGTGTTTGGGATCCAAAAGTTGGGCAAGCTGAATATGCAGCGTTCTATGCTGAACCTTTACAGGCAACAGGTGGTTATATTGTTCCTCCTCGTAATTACTTTAAAGGACTTAAAAAAGTTTTAGATCAGTATGGTATTTTATTGGTGGTTGATGAAATCCAAATGGGCTTTTATCGTACAGGTAAACTTTGGTCAATTGAACACTTTGATGTTAAACCTGATGTTGTTGTTTTTGCTAAAGCATTAACTAATGGTCTTAATCCACTAGGTGGTTTATGGGCGCGTGAAGAATTAATCAATCCTCAAGTATTCCCAGTTGGCTCAACCCACTCAACTTTTGCATCAAATCCATTAGGTACAGCTGTTGGTCTTGAAGTATTAAAAATGACTTCTGAAACAGATTACGAAAAAATGGTAATGGATAGTGGTGCTTATTTCCTTGAGGGTTTAAAAACACTTGAGAAGAAACATAAAGAAATTGGTGAAGTTGATGGTTTAGGCTTGGCACTTCGCGCAGAAATTTGTACAGAAGATGGCTTTACGGCTAATAAAGCCTTAGTTGACAAAATGGTTGATATTGGTATGTCAGGTGATCTTGATTGGAAAGGTACCAAAATGGGATTAGTGCTTGATATTGGTGGTTACTATAAAAATGTGATTACTTTTGCACCATCATTACACATTTCACGTCAGGAAATTGATCAAGGTATTGAACTTCTAGATCAGTTAATTACCCGAGCGAAAAAAGAACTTTAATTGTTTGATCTTCATAATCCCGTCAATGTCTATTGGCGGGATTATGTGTTACAGCTAATCATAGATTTACCTTATGAAATACCTTAATCAGTTAGAACCTAATGAATTAATAGACAATTTTTTAGCCCATCCTCCGCAAGATTTTTCAGCATGGCTGAGCGAAGATGGTGTGCCTATTTTTTCTGCTAAGTTTGATCTTCTTACTACTGCAGATGATGATTTCAGGCATAAAGTTCAGAAACTTCCTTTTTATAATAAATGGCGGCGTTATTTACAACCTCATACTTGTTTTGTTGGTGCTACTGTTTCGGAATATGCATTATTAACTGATAACGTTGATGCGAATCAATTGGCTGAACACCTCAAAGCAGCTTATGCTAAGCAGTATCCTTTTTTTATTGTTAAAGATATTCCTGTTGCGTCTCCTTTACTAAACGAAAAAGACAACCATTATTCAATGGATTTTATTTCGTCATTAAAAGAAAATGGTTTTATCGAAGTTGAAGGGCAGGCATTAGCTTGGGTTCCGATTGATTTTGCAAATATGGACGAGGTTTTTTTACAGTTTTCTTATAGCCGACGTAAAAATTTTAGAAGAAAATTAAGATCACGTGAAAAATTAAATATTAATGTTTTGCATAGTGGTGATGATTGTTTTTTTAATGATACTGTTCTAGATGAGTATTATCAATTGTATCTTAATGTTTATCAGCAAAGTGAAATACATTTTGACTTATTGGCCAAACCATTTTTCACCCAACTATTACAATGTAAAACCCAAAATGCACATATAGTGACTTATCACTATAATGATAGGTTGGTGGGGTTCAATATTTGTTTTGTTGTTAATAATATGCTAGTTGATAAATATATCGGTATGGTTTATCCGCAGGCAAGGGAACTTAATCTCTATTTTGTAAGTTGGTTTGTTAATCTTGAATATGCTTTACAGCAAGGTTTTAGTCACTATATTGCAGGTTGGACTGATCCCGAAGTAAAAGCTTCGTTAGGTGCAAAATTCACCTTTACTAAACATCTTGTCTATATTCGCAATCCATTATTAAGAACCGTATTGCGTAGATTCATTGGTCATTTTGAAAGTGACAAGGAGAAAGTAACATGACATGTCCTATTATTCTCAATTTTGATAGAAGTGTTGGTGAAATTTATCATGCTAAAACGATTGATTTTACCCAATGGCAAGATGCGATTCGTTTTGGTTGTACTAAGAAAAAATTTCACCAATTTAAAAATGTGTTACAGCAATCTTTACCTGAAAACCATGGTACGGTATTAATGGGTAGCGGTGATTATCACCATATTTCATTATTACTGATTGAAAATCTAGCTAAACAATATTCTGCCGAAAATCCAATTCAAGTCGTGATTTTTGATAATCATCCAGACAATATGCGATATTTGTTTGGTATTCATTGTGGCTCATGGGTTAGTTATGTGGCAAGTTTGCCTTTTGTTAGTCATGTACATGTACTTGGTATTACGTCTCATGATATTGGGCTTTCTCATTTTTGGGAAAATAGATGGTCAGCGCTTTTTCATAAAAAGTTGACTTATTGGAGCTTGGAGGTCAATGTTGCATGGGCCAAAAAAATTGGTTTAGGACACGCTTTTCGACATTTTGCAACACCAGATGATCTTATTGCGAGCTTTTTATCAGAACAGTATCACAGTGCACAACCCGTTTACTTATCGATTGATAAAGATGTATTGAGCGAAGATGTAATTCATACCAATTGGGATCAAGGTAAGCTACAAACATATCATATTCTTGATACTATATCATCAATAAAACCTAGAATTATTGGTAGTGATATTACGGGAGAGCTATCTATATGGCAATCATCAAATTGGTTTAAACGTTTACTCAGTTCACTCGATAAACAACCTACCATATCGCCAGATAAGCTTATCAATTGGCAACAAGAACAACATCAACTTAATTTAACCTTATTAAGGGCATTAGCAGTATAAACTTGTAAAAAGGTTTTAGGAAAGCGGTACTTTAAGTATAAACCTTTACCTACCTTTCCATTATTGTGTTCAGAATTTAATGTTGATGATTGTGTAAATTTTGTTTAGATAATTTATTTTCAGCTAGGGCTAAAAAGAGAATACCTGAAACAATTAATATTGCACCTATTAACTTGAATAATGTAATCGGTTCGTGAAATAACCAGATTGAAACAATCATAACTGTCACAATTTCAAAGTGTGATGCAGCAAAAGCAGGACCTACAGGTGCTTTTTTTAATAATGTCATCCAAGTGAAGAAAGTAAGAATATATCCTACTATTGAAATATAAATCCAAGGATTGGTAAATACTCGGATTAACCATTGAATACTCATTTCTAATGGTTGAGCTTCGATAGCCGTTAATTTAAAACTACATTGCGCAATTGTGTCAAAAAAGAGCAATACAGAAAATCCAATTAAATAAAATCTAGCCATATTAAGACATTCCTACAAAAATGACACCAGCTGTAATTAATAGCATCCCAATTAAGCGATAAATAGTTAGTAATTCTTTAAAAATAATTCGACCAACTAACATAATCGTAATGATATTAAATGAAGCAAGTAATACGCCTTGAGAAAGAGGGACTAAGGTTAAAAAGGCTAACCATAATAAAAATTCAGCAATATAAGATATAACACCAACCCAAATCCACTTATTTTTCGATAAATCTAGCCAGTAGTACCAACCATCGCGATTATTTGGCGCGATGGCTGCAAATTTAAAAGCGACTTGTCCTAGCGTATCAAAACAGATATTACTAATCCAAAGTATAATAACTAATGGTGACATTATGCTTTTATTCCTTCTGCGATATTATCAAAGAACGATGCACACTCTTTGATTACTTCACGGCGTTGGCTGTCAATAGTAATTAAATGATAACTATCATTTAAGACCACTAATTTTGTTGAGCCTGATACTGATTTTTCAACTAATTTGGCATTAGTTTCTATATTGGCGATATCATCATTGCCTGAATGCATAATTAAACAAGGCGAAATTACTTTAGGTAATTGTTTGCGCATCTCTTTTGCCAATAACTGCATTTCGGCAAGTGCAGGAAACGGGTTACCAGCAAGCCCTGCTGATGCCGCATCGCCACTTAACATGCTTTCGGACACTACTGCGCGAATGCGTTCATCTTTAAGCCCATAAGGTGGTTTTTCAATGAAAACCTTTTTTTGAAAAATACCCAATTTTTTAAAATAGACTAATAAGAAGAAAAGTTTTTTTGCCCAAAATGGCATACTCCAACCATCATAACAAAATGTGGGGGCTAAAACGCCAACACCTTTAATTTGTTCAGGTCTATCGGCAGCAAGTTTTAGTGCAAGTAGCGCACCCATTGATAATCCAGCAACAAAAACATTATCTACATGCTGTGCTAAATAATCTGCGCCATCTTGTACGCTTTTATACCAATCTTGCCATGTTGTTTTACACAGATCTTCTTCAGTACCACAATGCCCAGCTAATTGGATTGCATAAACAGTAAATCCAGCTTTATTTAATCCATTAGCTAAAATGCGCATTTCATTAGGGGTACCAGTTAAACCATGAATCAAAAGTACGCCATTTTTGTTACCTGGTAGAAAGTAAGATAAATTTTGAATTGTACTCATTAATATTCCTTTATTTTACCATCATGACAGGGATAACGGCATGTTGTGCCCGTTTTAATGCCGAGGTTACATCTGCGAAACTAGTAATCTTACAATGTTCAATTTTATTTTTTTCACAATAATTAACTAACTTGTCTTTGGCAAAAACGAAATCAACATTATGTGATACGCAATAGTCTGATGTACCGTCACCAACATATAATATTTGCGAAAAGTGCTGTTGTTTTTTTACATGATTACATTTGCAATTGCCACTTTGCTTAATACAGTCCTTGTTTGCGTAAGGAAACTCAAGGCGCCAGCTGCGTGCGTTATTATGCATTAATTTATTAGCAAAAATTGGTAAATGTTCAATACCATGACGTTTTAAAATAAACTCAATGGCATAATCTAAACCGTCGCTGACCACATGAACGGGAATATTGTTCTGTTCGGTATAATGAATAAAAGCTTTAAAATCCATGTCTATTTCAATTTGTGATAAAACTTGATTGAGTTCATCTAAGCTTGCATCCATTAATGCAATTTGTTTACTCATACATTCTTGAGAGCCAATTTTACCGTTAACCCACAATTCTTCAAGCTCATCACAACCATTTTGACCAAAGTGGCTTAGTAAAGTATCGGTGACATCTTTAACACTAATCGTACCATCAAAATCACACAAAACAATTGGCGTGTGATTTTGTGGATAAGATGGATGAAAAAGATGGTTCGCTATTGATGAAAAAGTATTCATTTTGATAAAAAATAGTCTATTTATAGATATTGGCGTAAATTCTCTCATAGAGTTGCTATAAACTTTGTAGCCTCTTTGTATATATTTTGTAACGGGAAAAAAATTATCTGTATAATGAGGTATCTCTAGGTACAAGCTACAGTAATCGAGAACAGATAATGAGTGAACGTATATTAATCATTGAAGATGATCAGCGCTTAGCTAATTTAATTCAAGTTTATCTAATTCGGCAAGGATATCTTGTTGAATGGCATAATAGTGGAGAAGGGGCAGAAGAAAAGATTCAACAACTTAATCCCGATCTAGTTATTTTAGATGTAATGTTACCTGTAAAAACAGGTTTTGATATTTGTCGAGATATTCGTACATGGTTTAGTAATTTTATACTGATCATGACAGCAAGTGAAGATAATATTGATGAAATTGTTGGGCTTGAATTGGGAGCGGATGATTATTTAGCAAAACCAGTTGAACCCAGATTATTACTAGCGCGAATACGAGCTTTATTACGACGGAAACAGATAGAAACCGACAAAGACAATACGAAAGAGTTTGTTTTACCACAGAATAATAAAACTTTAATATTTGATAATCTAGTCATAGACGGTGAAAACCGAAAAGTACTCTTGCACGAGCAAGAAATTGATTTAACCACAGCCGAATTCGATCTGCTATGGTTGCTTGCTTATAATGCGGGAACTATTCTTTCTCGAGATGATATTTTTTCTCAAGTAAGAGGGATCGATTTTGATGGTAGCGATCGTTCTATTGATGCTCGTGTTTCAAGACTTCGTCGTAAATTACTCGATGATCCAGATAATCCGTCTCGCATAAAAACAGTGCGAGGAAAAGGCTACTTATTTATGCGAGAAGGAGAAAATCATTGAGTCAATTATTAGCCAAGCCGCTATTTTTTAATCGCCGTATTGTATTTTATCTAGTTATTTTACTTTTATTGCAAAGTATTATTGCTTATGGGGCTTTATTGGTTTTTGATTCATTACCTTCATCATTAACCGATATGCCAGATGATCATGTTGTATTTCGTGAATCTCAACGAGGTACAGTGAATCTGATTCGTATGCAAATTAAAGAACATAAAGATCGACCCCTTCAAGAAGTGGTTAATGAATTGCAACCTTATTTTGGCTACCCTATCGAAGTGTTACCAATTAACACACCGTTACCTGATACTGTGCTTAATGAGTTAAAAAAACTTGGTTTTTCTTATGATGGTGATAATGAGATTGTTTATATAGATTTAAAAGATGGCAATTTGCTTCAATTAGGCCCGATTGTAATGCGGGATATTTTGGCATCCAATACCATGTCCTTGACCATCTTTCTTGTTATTTGGGCTTTGTTTAGTGCTATTGTTTTTTTTATTTTAATTTATATGGCTTTTAGTGCCGTATGGAAGGATCTAGTTAATATCAGACAAACTGCCGAGCAGTTAGGGCAAGGTAATTTAAAAGCCCGAACCGAAAATGTTAAAGGTTGGTTATTTAAGCCGCTAGCAAATGTTTTAAATAATATGGGAACGCATATTGAACATCTAGTTGGTACCAATCAAACAATCTCTCATGCGATGGCTCATGAATTACGTACACCTCTTGCCCGTATGCGATTTGAACTTAGTATGCTTGAAGAGTCTACCGATGAAAAAGAGAGATTTTTGCTACAAAAAGGCATGAGTGATGATATTAATGAACTTGAGACATTAATCAATGCTAGTTTAAATTACTTTAAAATGCAGCAAAGCAATGTTGAATTAAACTTCACGAGGGTATCATTAAAACAGTGGAGTGAAAAAGTTTGCCAATCCTTAACATTATTTAAACCAAAAGGATTTGAACTAACTTGTAATAGCCAAGATGCATATGCAATGATTGATACTAATTTAGTTGAAACCATAGTTAAAAATTTGTTACTAAATGCTTTTAAGTATGCAGCACATAAAGCAGTTTTGAATATCACAAAACAAGAAAATCGAGTCATTCTTGAAATCGATGATGATGGTGTGGGCATTCCCTTTGATGCACGTGAAAAGATTTTTATGCCTTTTGCAAGACTTGATACGAGCCGAACTCGATCAACTGGAGGTTATGGACTCGGTTTAGCTTATGTAAAACTAATGGCAGAATTTCATAATGGTAAAGCCTTTGTTGTCACTAGCCCACTAGGTGGAGCAAGATTTGTGGTTTCATTGAAATCGGGTGATGAATAAAAATAATTAGTTGTATTTTTAGCGAAAACCGTCAGGTAGAGCTTTTATTTTATTTAATTTTTTATTTTTGTGTTTTTGCTAAAAAGATATGTTTTTTTGTTAAAAATAGCAGGGTTTAATCAAAGACTAATTTTGTCGATGGGAATCGTCTGTTTTCCATTTCAGAAATAAGAAAAATTTGTTATATTCGTTACATAATAAGCAATAATATAGCAAATATTCTCAATTTGTTATTAATAAATATATCACCAGAGGTTTTTTTATGAGCGGTTCATTACCGAGCGAAACAGATAATCGTCCATCTAATTTTATTCGCCAAATTATTGATGCTGATTTAGCAGCAGGAAAATATAAAACTACGCACACTCGCTTTCCACCAGAGCCTAATGGTTATTTACATATTGGTCATGCTAAATCAATATGTTTAAATTTTGGTATTGCGCAAGATTATAAAGGTAAATGTAATTTACGTTTTGACGATACTAATCCAGCTAAAGAAGATATAGAGTATGTTGAGTCGATTAAAGAAGATGTCCGTTGGTTAGGGTTTGAATGGGATGGCGGAATTTGTTACTCATCTGACTATTTCGACCAATTATATGAATATGCTATTGAGCTAATCAATAAAGGACTTGCTTATGTTGATGAGCTTTCAGCTGATGAAATCCGTGAATATCGAGGAACACTTACTCAGCCGGGTAAAAATAGCCCTTATCGTGATCGTAGCATCGATGAGAATTTAGCGCTTTTTACCCAAATGAAAGAGGGAAAATTTGCCGAAGGAAAAGCATGTCTGCGTGCTAAAATTGACATGGCATCACCATTTATTGTGATGCGAGATCCAGTGTTATATCGTATTAAATTTGCAGAACATCACCAAACAGGTAATAAATGGTGTATTTACCCAATGTACGATTTCACCCACTGTATTTCTGATGCGATCGAAAATATTACCCATTCACTTTGTACACTTGAATTCCAAGACAATCGCCGTTTATATGACTGGGTATTAGATAATATTACAATCGAGGCACGGCCTCATCAGTATGAATTTTCAAGATTAAATCTTGAATATGCGATTACTTCAAAACGTAAATTAAATTTACTTGTGTCAGAAAAGATTGTTGATGGTTGGGATGATCCGCGTATGCCGACTGTTTCAGGTTTACGTCGTCGTGGTTATACACCAGCTTCGATCCGTGAATTTTGCCGTCGAATTGGTGTGACAAAACAAGAAAATACCGTAGAAATGAGTACTCTTGAGTTTTGTATTCGCGAAGATCTTAACGAAAATGCGCCTCGTGCTATGGCGGTGCTTAATCCGGTTAAAGTTGTCATTGAAAACTTCTCGGATACTATTGATGAAGTGCTTAGTATGCCAAATCATCCAAATCGTCCTGAACTGGGTCATCGAGAAGTCACTTTCACTCGTGAAATCTATATTGATCGTGCGGATTTTCGAGAAGAAGCCAACAAAAATTACAAACGTTTAGTATTAGGTAAAGAAGTGCGATTGCGTAATGCCTATGTGATTCGAGCAGATCGAGTAGAAAAAGATGCCGAAGGTAATATTCAAACGATTTATTGTAGTTATGATCCAGCAACCTTAAATAAAAATCCTGAAGATGGTCGTAAAGTCAAAGGTGTAATTCATTGGGTTTCAGCTAAATTTGCAAAACCAGCCGAAATTCGCCTGTATGATCGTCTATTTAATACGCCAAACCCAGGTGCAGCAGAGGAATTTTTATCAACCATTAATCCTACTTCGTTAGTGATTAAGCAAGGTCTTGTTGAACCTAGTTTACAAAAAGCTCAGGCGGGGAAAGCTTATCAATTTGAACGAGAAGGTTATTTCTGTTTAGATAGCAAGTTTGCAACTGAAGATAAGCTAGTGTTTAACCGAACCGTAGGGTTAAGAGATAGCTGGAACGAAGCGTAATTTAATATGCTACAATTCGCCGGCTTAAGTCGGCGAATGTTTGTTACCACAATGACTTAAGCCAAAATCAAAGCCTTTTATTGTCTCTATCATCTTATCTAATTAAAAATTATCAGTATTTAGATGTGTGGTGCACTCAATGGAGTAAATTTCTATTAAGTGCTTATTTCTAGTCATTTTTATATTTTAGCTTTCATTTTTATGACTTTTTAACTTCGTTAAGTAATTTTAATGCAATAATAATTAATATGATAGCGCCAATAACTAAGCTAACCCAAATTAACCATTTAGGTAAAATTGAATCTCTTGTCGGATCATTATTTGCTTGGGATAATACTTTTTTACCTGCTAGTTTAATATTTTCACCAACAAAGGCTTGTGGCACATCAACTACAGATATTGAATCTGAAAGTAATGCTTTTTCACTTAACGATGCAGACGTTGCTTTTGCTGATCCCCAAGCTAAAATGAAGGGACCATTATTGGCGCTATTAAAAACAACACTCATGCGATTGCGGTAAGCTGTTAGTTGTGGTGCTTCATCAAAGCTTGCGTTGATGGCTTTAATTTTTACTTGTTTAATAATTAATCCAGCACTGATATGTTGGCTATGATCATTGCTATCTATGTTTCGAATAATATAGTCATCAAGTTTATGCCATGTTTTATCTTTGTCATCGGTTTTATAATAGATGCTAGTAGGTAAAACCATACGTGGGTTTTGTAGCTTAATTGATAACTCTCTAACTGGTTGAGGTGATGGTAACTGATAAGTTGCTTCTTGACCATCTGATGATGTTAGTTCGAAGTTAATTGGGAAAAGAGCTAATTTTGGTGTTTCTTTTCTTGAAGTAAATTCAATTTTTTTGACGTTAGGAACTGTGGATTGATCTGACTTTAATAATAAAATCCAATAGCGTGCTTTGTAATTAGTGTTTGTTGGTATATCAATTGTATTTACTCTAAGTGACTGATTACTATTGTTATCAGTCAAAGACATCATTGGAACATTATTGAGTGCAGTTTGCCAATTACTTAAATCTTGGCTATAAAGCAATTTAGCAATTGCTTGCCAATTTTGATTTTCAGCTACATCAAAATCAATGGATAAACGACTTATGGCTTGTTCTAACTTAACATTTTCGGGAATTTGCAATAAATACCTTGCGGTATAGTCACCTTGGCTATTTGCTTTATCGAGATAGATTTGAACATCTTTATTGTTGATATTGATATTATACTGTTCAATCGCCATTTTGCTTTGATCTTCATCTTTGTTTTCATTTAACGCGTAAATAGCCACTGGAAAAGTTTGATTATTATCACTTTGCTGATAAACATTGACTAATGCATAAGGTACAGGCTGACCTTTTTGGTTAAAAATGCGAATATCATCTAATGAACTTGATAATGTTTGTGTATAAACATCATGAGTCAGTTCTATTCTGCTATACATGCTAGTATCGTTGGAGATATCAATCATGGCACCATAGGCATACTGGTTAGTTTTGTCTATCGCTTGGCTAAATCCACTTATTAATAACAGCGAACTCAATAGAAATTTTTTCATAATTTTTTATCCATAATAATCAATGACATTCACGAATTTTTATTTATTGTTATATTAAACTGAATGATATTATCAGAATGATTTCTGAAAACGTCATTGTTAAACTTAAACCTATTTTTTATAGTGTATTTATTCATCAGTATCACCATTTTTTAACTTAGGCGGTAATGGTGCTAAATACCCAATTAACAGCATTAATAACGCAACACCAATAAAGGCAAATGCACGAAGTAATCCATCAAGCTCACGGATATCTACAAATATTAATTTAATAATAACGATCACTTGAATAAATTCACCGCTATACCATATTTTCCGAAGTGAATAACGGTGTCCAATAGTCACCAATATTACTGCAGTTAACATCCAAAGTAATGATGCAGTCATTTGGACAATATTATTGTGCCATAAAGAATTAGCTGTCCAAGATATGTCAAACATTTGGCTTAAGCAGCGTAAAACGATACTGTTTCCCCAGAAAAAGGTTAACACAATTAAAGGCACTAGAACCATATTAGGTAATGGTATTTTAAAGCTTGCAAGATTCATTATCCTGCTATTTAGTTGTAAATGGTTTATTGCAAGTTTTAACCAAACGCTAAACATCATTAAAGCAAAGATTGCACTTTCTTCAAGTGGATTAATGATAGGAACATAATTCCAATAAATGATTTGACCACTCATACCAAGCCCAACTATTAAATAAAATCCTAAATAGATAACAACAGGTAATAAACCTATCATCCAATAAGATTTAATTAATGATATTGTGGTCATAATTTGGCGTTTAATCAGTATATAAAATAGTAGAATAATGCTGCTAGCAATAGTTGCAGTTACACTCCATTTTATTACTTCGTATCCCCATGGTAATTGATTAAGTAAATGAGTAGATTCTCGTGTTATCCAGTATAAAATCATCCAAAATAAACTGATGTGTAACATATCAAATAAACGATAAGTATTTTGTTTATTTATTTTAAAACTACGATTTACAATACTGTTTGTGATAAGTGCCTTTCCAATATGTAAATAATAGTAAGCACTAACAAAGGCTATGATCCAAACCACGCTCCAAATGCCAGAGTTTAATAAATAGTAGGATTCGGCATAGCTTTTAAATAAAGCTAGTAATATCATTAGCCATAAGGTTAACCCAGAATAACAGAGCTGATGCCAATTGATTTTTTTCCCAACGATATACCATAGCCATGAAGAAAAAGTGAAGCATAATAAAATTGGTAATACTTTTGGTGTTGTATTGTCAATATGTAAATAAATACTTGATAAAATCCATATTACCCAAAATATAACAGCAACAGCGATAAACATCGTTTTAAGTAAATTATTTGTATTAATTCTACAACCATAGCAATGCCATAAACAGGCATTCACTAGCAAAATGGCACTTATAATACCAAGTAGTAGTGTAAGCGAGCTCGGATTTAATTGTTCATATTCGAAAGATATACAAGCTGAAACAATACCAAATAATGTAATTGCGACACCTAATAAAGCAGTACGATAATGTTTTTGCGAAAGCATAATCCAACTTAATGCTGTTCCTTCAAATAACCAAATTGTGGCAGTCCAATTGGCACTAAAGGCAAGTGGAATAGCCAACGTACTAAATGATAGACCAATGGCCAAGCCATAAAGCGAGATTTTTTTTGCTGAAGATTTCAATAAGCGCAGAATGAAATAAGAGCCAATAATATAAAACAGACCAAATGCCAATGATGAAAATGCAGGTCCAAATTCCCACTGATTGGTAATAGAATATTGTAATGCAAAACCGGATAACGGTGTGCCAAATAGTAAAATTAAATCAATAGCATTTTGATTATGTTCTTTATTAAAACTTCGAACCGAGAATAAAACAGCTAAAATACCATAAATTAACATATTGGCGATGATAAATATTTGGCATTCAATGTAAAACCCAGGGCGGAAATTACTCATTCCCCATAGTAGAGATATTACAAAGGTGAATAAAAATCCTAATAAATTAAGTATTCGCCAAGACTGCCAGATGCTAACAACTAAAATAGCACTGGAAATCATCAAATAATAACTAAATAAAGCAATATGATTGCCTGAACCATTGGATAGTAAAATCGGTGTCACATAACCGCCGATACAGGCTATAATTGCTAGACTCATAGCTCTTTGCAAAATGGAAAATAAAATGCTTGTTGAGCAAATAATTAACAAAATAGCAAACGTAATTAACATAGGTACAAGTTCGTATAACCTATAGGCGGCAAATATGGTCAGATATAAAATAGCAAAGGCACCGCCTTGTAATATTAAGGCGTAGATTTCTCGTTTATGTCTTAATTTCCAACCGATTCCTAACAAAACAAAACCTAATACTAAGGTTCCTAAGATTCTGATCTCAGGTGAAATATAATCATGTTCAATACTGTATTTAAATAGATAGGTTAGACCTAAAAATAAGATCACAATAGCAATTTTGGCAATTACATTGCCTTTAATTAACCAATTAAAAAAAATAAATAACGGATTGGGTCCAGTATTTGTAACTGGTCTGTATTGTGGGTTAAATGGATCTGCTGTTTGTAATGCAGCTTCATCAAGATTGATTTTTTCTTGTTCTGGAGTTTCTATCGCCAGAGATTCGCTAGCTAATGTTGGTAACTCTTCTTCCTGACTGAATTCTTGATATTGAGAATCGGGTTGTTCTACTGTTACTGAATCAAGTTGCATATTTTCTTGTAACAGGGCGGGTTCATTTTGCTCATTAAGTTGCAAAAGTCCATCGTTTAAATGGTTATTATTAGCTGCACAAGGTAAAGAAATTTCGGTTGGAGGCTCTATTTGAACAGCAATATCTGCTGTTTCTTCAGTAGTATTGCTATTTGAATATTCAAATTGCGAATTAGTATTATCGAGCTCAATATCCTCTTTTTCATCTGAATTTTCTTCTAACTCAGCCGAACTATTTTGTTGATAAAGTTGTTCTTTGAGTGATAAAAGGACCCCTTGTACCTCTGTTAACTGAATTCTTAACCGGACAATTTGATCTTTCAAACTAAAAAGATTAATAAATGCCACTATAATTATTACTACTGCGAAGAAGAAGAAATAAAAAAGAAATTCCATTCTAATTTTTCCTTATATTTTTTATTTCATGATTACTTATTTGTTTTTATAGTTAATTAAAATAATAAGTTAGTATTTTGCTGATGAACAGTAAATCAGTAATTAATCAATAAATCAATATGTTTGAATAAACTATCATTAGAGTAACTTGATAATAATTTGTTTTTTTATTTAAAATTTTAGTTAATTGAAATTTCTTTGCTAAAATTTAACAGTTAAATGAAATATAAAAGCTTTAGTACTAAATATCTTATAAATGCTTGATTTCACTAAAAACGCTTAAATAAAAATTTAATAAAATCAATGCTCTACCTGAATGATTTTAGAGTAAAAAGCTTTTCCATAACACAGCAAGGTCAATATACCTATCTTATTCCTGTATCAAAATATCCTAATCCTTACACTTAATTTATTTCACTTACCAAAATAGATCCAATTCTTGGTAAAAAATAATTTTCTATCATATTGATTTTGTTTTTCTTTTTTAGTTATTTCTTTTGGTTGAAAAACAGACTTTTTATCTATCTCTTGATTAACTGTATTTAATATAGCCACATCGTGCGCTTTCTTTTATAATATTGTCTTATTTCTTCTCTATTTTTAGCTTAAAAAGAGTAATTTTCATGAAAATTTTAGCTGGTTGCTCGGCCTTATCTGCATTTCGTATTAATAAAATATTATCTACTTGTTGTGAAAAATCTATTCCTGTTATCGATATTGAAGCCCAATATCTGCATTTTGTTGATTTGGTTGGCGAGTTGACGGCTGAACAACAGTTAACGTTAGATAAATTATTACAATACGGTCCAAAAAATGCACAAATCAATGTTAAACAAACGGCTAGTAAGCAACTCTTTTTAGTGGCGCCAAGAGTGGGAACGATTTCGCCTTGGTCATCAAAAGCAACTGATATTGTACATAATTGCGGTTTATCACAGATTCGCCGTATCGAGAGGGGGATTGCTTATTATGTGCAAGTAAGTTCAGAATTAACCGATTGGCAAAAAAACGATTTTATAGCATTAATTCATGATCGCATGATGGAAGCGGTCTTTAGCCATGTTGATCAAGCCGAGCAGTTATTTCATGTTGAATCACCTGCACCAGTTACAACCATTGATTTATTAGGTCAGGGGCGTGCGGCATTAGATGAGGCTAATCTTAAATTAGGTTTGGCGTTAGCATCTGATGAGATTGATTATTTAGTTGAGAACTTTAAAAAACTAAATCGTAATCCTACTGATATTGAGCTTTATATGTTTGCACAAGCCAATTCTGAGCATTGTCGTCACAAGATTTTTAATGCCGATTGGGTTATTGATGGGGTAAAGCAGCCTAAATCACTGTTTAAGATGATCAAAAATACTTTTGAACACACTCCTGATTATGTTTCGTCCGCTTATAAAGATAATGCCGCAGTGATGGATGGTTCAATCGTTGGGCGCTTTTTTGCGGATAATGAGAATAAAACCTACTGCTATCATCAAGAATATGCAGATATTTTAATGAAAGTTGAAACACATAATCATCCAACAGCTATATCACCTTGGCCGGGTGCGGCAACGGGCAGTGGAGGTGAGATTCGTGATGAAGGGGCAACTGGTCGAGGTGCTAAACCTAAAGCCGGTTTAGTAGGGTTTTCAGTTTCTAATTTACGTATTCCTAATTTTGAACAACCTTGGGAGCAAAATTTTGGTAAGCCTGATCGCATTGTGAGCGCCTTTGATATTATGATGGATGGCCCTTTAGGTGGTGCGGCGTTTAATAATGAATTTGGTCGTCCGGCTTTGTTAGGGTATTTCCGTACTTATGAAGAAAAGGTTAACAGCCATAATGGCGAGGAGCTTCGAGGTTATCATAAACCGATTATGTTAGCTGGTGGTATGGGTAATATTCGCCGTGAACATATCCAAAAAGGTGAGTTTCCAGCGGGCTCTAAACTGATTGTGTTAGGTGGCCCTGCTATGAATATTGGCTTAGGTGGTGGGGCGGCTTCGTCTATGGCGTCGGGTCAGTCTGATGCTGATTTGGATTTTGCTTCTGTTCAGCGTGATAATCCTGAAATGGAGCGCCGTTGTCAGGAAGTTATCGATCGCTGTTGGCAACTTGGTGAAGATAATCCTATCTTATTTATTCATGATGTTGGTGCTGGAGGTTTGTCTAATGCAATGCCTGAACTTGTTAGCGATGGTGGGTGTGGCGGTCAGTTTGAGCTTCGTAAAATACTTAACGATGAACCAGGTATGTCACCACTAGAAGTTTGGTGTAATGAATCGCAAGAGCGTTATGTGCTTGCGATTCATCCCGATAAATTGGCATTATTTGCTGAACTTTGTCAGCGTGAGCGTGCACCTTATGCGGTGATTGGTGAGGCGACCGTCAATAAGGCGGTTACCTTGCATGATGAGCATTTTAATAATCATCCTATCGATTTGCCATTAGATGTGCTACTTGGTAAAACGCCTAAAATGCAACGTGATGTTAAAACTTATCAAGCACATGGTGATAATTTTTCAACGTCTGAAATTAATTTATATGATGCGGTCAAACGTGTTCTACATTTGCCAACCGTTGCCGAAAAGACCTTTTTAATTACCATTGGCGATCGTTCAGTGACGGGTATGGTTGCTCGTGATCAAATGGTCGGACCTTGGCAAGTACCGGTTGCTGATTGTGCTGTGACTACTGCAAGTTTGGATAGTTATTATGGTGAGGCTATGTCAATCGGTGAGCGTGCGCCAGTTGCGTTACTTAATTTTGCTGCATCAGCAAGGCTTGCAGTTGGCGAGGCAATTACTAATATTGCCGCAACCAATATTGGTAATATCAAACGGATTAAGCTTTCAGCTAACTGGATGGCGGCGGCAGGACATCCGGGCGAAGATGCTGGGCTTTATGAGGCTGTTAAAGCTATTGGTGAAGAGCTATGCCCAGCTTTAGGGCTTGCGATTCCTGTTGGTAAAGATTCGATGTCCATGAAAACGACATGGCAACAAGATGGTGAGCAACAAACCATGACTTCACCATTATCATTGGTGATTTCAGCATTTGCCCGTGTTGAAGATGTGCGTAAAACAGTGACACCACAATTGCGTACTGATCAGGATAATACATTATTGTTGGTTGATTTATCGAAAGGCCATCAAGCACTAGGTGCCACCGCACTAGCCCAAGTGTATCGTCATTTAGGGCAAAAAACAGCGGATGTCCATGATCCTAAAGAGCTGCTTGCTTTTTATAATGCGATTCAGGCTTTAGTAAGCCAAAATGCTTTGCTTGCTTATCATGATCGTTCTGATGGTGGACTGTTTGTGACATTGGCTGAAATGGCTTTTGCTGGACATTGTGGTGTTGATGTAGATATTGCCTCGTTAGGCCATGATGTGATTGCTTCGTTATTTAATGAAGAATTAGGTGCGGTTATTCAAGTATCTAATAATCGTTTAGATGATGTGATGGCTTGCTTTAAGCAGTTTGGCTTATCTCATGCAGTTCATGTTCTTGGTAGTGCTAAAACTGGTCAACAAATTATTGTACGTGATAACTCGGCTACGGTATACAGTGAATCACGCTTAACCTTGAGAACATGGTGGGCGCAAACGACATGGCAAATGCAACGTTTACGTGATAATCCTCAATGTGCAGATCAAGAACATCAAGCTAAACAAAATGAAGATGATCCAGGATTAAATGTGCACCTAACTTTTGATCTGCAAGCCGATATTGCAGCACCTTATATTGCTAAAGGAACAAGACCAAAAGTCGCTGTTTTACGTGAGCAAGGCGTTAATTCACACGTTGAAATGGCGGCAGCATTTGATAGAGCTGGCTTTGAGGCAATCGATGTTCATATGACAGATTTACTTTCTGGTCGAATTACACTTAGTCAATTTAGTACACTGGTTGCTTGTGGTGGCTTCTCTTATGGTGATGTTTTAGGAGCAGGTGAAGGTTGGGCTAAATCTATTTTATTTAATGAAAAAGTGCGTGATGAATTTGAACAATTCTTCCATCGCAAAGATACTTTATCGTTAGGGGTTTGTAACGGTTGTCAGATGATGTCGAATCTTAAGGATCTAATTCCGGGAGCGGGTTTGTGGCCTCGTTTTGTTCGTAATTTGTCAGAACGTTTTGAAGCTCGTTTTAGTTTAGTGCAAATTCAATCAAGCCCGTCGTTGCTATTTACTGATATGGCTGGTTCGCATATGCCAATTGCTGTTTCACACGGGGAAGGACGTGTTGAAGTGGGTGATGATGTTCATTTAAGCCGTTTAGAAGCATCAGGATTAATTGCCGTACGTTATATTGACCATTTTGGCAAAGTAACGCAGCAATACCCTGCTAATCCAAATGGTTCGCCAAACGGTATTACTGCAGTGACATCTCAAGATGGACGGGCAACTATTATGATGCCACATCCAGAACGGGTATTTAGAACGGTAACTAATTCATGGCATCCTGATAACTGGGGTGAAGATAGCCCTTGGATGAGAATATTCCGTAATGCTCGTAAGCAATTAGGTTAAATAAAACAAAGATCGCCGATAATGGTGTCGGCGATATGTTTATTTATTGAGTAGTTTAAGTAGTAACTGAGTGCTTTTGTCTTTCGATAAGTGGCTGCGCTAAAATGTGATCCATTTTTCGTAATAGTGCGTCTGTTTCTTCCCAGTTAATACATGCGTCAGTCACAGATACGCCATATTTAAAGTTTTCTGGTGGTTGCTCGGAAGGCTGATTTCCTTCAAATAAGTTACTTTCAATCATTACACCAATAATCGAATTATTGCCTTTTTCTATTTGCTCGATAATGGAATTAGCAACAATAGGTTGATTTCGATAATCTTTATTTGAATTTGCATGGCTACAGTCAACCATTAAGTTAGGTAACAATCCTGCCTTTTTCATTTGTGTTTCGCACAATGCGACATTTTCAGCATCATAATTTGGTGTTTTACCGCCACGCAAAATAACATGGCCGTGTGGATTGCCTGTCGTTTGTAAAACCGTTACTTGTCCTTTTTGGTTAATTCCTACAAAACGATGAGGCATAGAGGCTGATTTCATGGCATTAATTGCAACATCTAAACTGCCATCAGTTCCATTTTTAAAACCAACAGGCATTGATAGGCCAGATGCCATTTCTCGATGCGTTTGTGATTCAGTAGTTCTTGCCCCGATTGCAGACCAACTAATTAAATCGCCAATGTACTGTGGTGTGTTGGGATCTAGTGCTTCAGTTGCAATAGGCAAGCCAATTTGAGTAATATCAAGCAGTAATTTACGGGCTTTTTTTAGTCCATGCTCAATATCAAATGAGCTATCCATGTGAGGATCGTTAATCATACCTTTCCAACCAACAGTGGTTCTTGGTTTTTCAAAATAAACACGCATGACAATAAATAAGTGATCCTTAACTTCGTCCGATAGTCTTTTTAATTTATGCGCATACTCAATTGCTGCAACAGGATCATGAATAGAGCAAGGACCACATACAATAAGCAAGCGGTGATCACGTCGCTCTAAAATATCCACAACAGTTTGGCGTGATAAGGCAATTTGGTTTTCTAAATCATGAGAAAGAGGGTAAAGCTGTTTGATTTCTTCTGGTGTGATTAACATATGTTCGTCTCGGATTCGAACATTATTTAAAGCATCTTTTAACATTTTATTTTCCTTGTTAAAATCATTTATATTTTTAAATGTAAAATAATAATTACATGTTCGGTTATTATGTAAACACAAAATTACACAATAGTAAATGAAATTTTTATTATTTATTCAATTATAATTTTTTTATCATTGTTAGTTAATTATGAATTTGGTTTAAAAAGTAAGTGTGATAACAATTCAAATAAATGTTGTAATAAAATATTTACATTTTATGGTTGTTTTTTGATGGCTATTTTATGTTGTCAACGCATAATATTCTGCTGATGATAAGGCGTTATTTGGGCTATGTATATTTATTGGAATATTTAATGATTACTTTGATATTAAGTGACATAGCTGAAAAATATTTATGTTCTGCTACTTTACCAGCTAACTTAGCCGCATGATTATATATTTTAGGCGATGTATTAGAACAAGCCAATTTTGTTGTTACCATTCTCCCATTAACCAAAAAAACTATTCAACTATTCACAAAAGAAAAATTAGCTTTAATGAAGCCTTCGGCAATACTTATTAATGATGCCTGTGAAAAATTGTTGATCAACAAGCACCGCTTGAAGTACTAAAAATAAAACGAGCAAAGCCACAGGACTTGATGCGTTTGAAGTTGAGCTACTACCTATCAATTCTCCTTTTACGACAAACATTTAAAATGTTTTATTATCACCTCAAGTCGGCTCTACAACGGCTGAAATGCGATATGTGAAGGCAAAAATATGCTGTTGATAATGTGCAGCATTAAAAGATGAAAAATTTGCTGATAGCTAGACCAACCTTGAAGCTGACTAACTTGTATTCCATTTTAAATTCACCTATAATGCCCTAATATTGTTTTTAGTTACAATTCACAATTGGGGCTGATTCTGGATTCGACGGGATTTGCGAAACCCAAGGTGCATGCCGAGGTGCGGTAGGCCTCGTAAATAAACCGCAAAAAAATAGTCGCAAACGACGAAAACTACGCACTAGCAGCTTAATAACCTGTATAGAGCCTTCTCTCCCTAGCCTCCGCTCGTAGGACGGGGATAAAGAGGAGTCAAACCCAAACGAGATCGTGTGGAAGCCTTGCTTGGGGTGGAAGCATTAAACCTAATCAAGCTAGTCTATCAGTAGCGTGTTTGTTCGCAGCGGGTAGATGAAATTCAAAAACAAACTACGCATGTAGTACCGAGGATGTAGAGATTTCGGACGCGGGTTCAACTCCCGCCAGCTCCACCACTATATTGTTTATTATAATTCAATTCTTTTATAATATTTTTATGCTTTTGGCTAACTGTGCTTCCATTTGTCTCAATTTTTGTTTGTCTATTTTATATGTACCTTATTTTTACTCATTAGAGTTGTTCAAAATAGGCAAATACACAAACTTATTTGTGGGTTTTGTCAAGATCATCAAAATAAAAAAATGAAAAAAAGACTGAATTACTTAAAAAGAGGATCTAAATTCTAAAAAAGGTTACTTTTACTCTGCCAGTCAGAAATAACAAAGTACGGGTTTATCAAAAAACAAGACGAATTCTAAACAATGGCTATCTATGTTATTTTTTGGGCTTTGATTGGGGTTATTTTTAAATGCTTGCTTGATACGTTAAAAAGAGAATGGGTATATCCTCTTTTATTGTTGGAATAAAACTAATTAGCTGTGTCAGAAAACTTAACTACTACATTAGGGAGGCACAAATTCCCTCCCAAATCATACTGCTATTTATTTCATCAAATGGCTAAAAAGTTTGCTAACTTCTTCGTAATCATCTTATTTCACAAATCAAATCGCCCCAACAATACGATGCGGTATATACGGCTCTTCTAAATAAGCAATATCATCTTCCGATAACAAAACCTTAATAGCTCCAACTGCATCATCAAGATATTTAGTTTTAGTCGCTCCAATAATTGGTGCTGTCACTCCTTTAGCAAATTGCCACGCTAGTGCTATTTGTGTCATGGTTACCCCATATTTTTCGGCAAGTTCATTAACCTTTTGTACAATGCTGGTATCGGCTTTTTGCGTGCTGTCATATTTAGACTTGGCGACTTGGTCGGTTTGGCTGCGTAAGGTGTCGGCTTGCCACTCTAAACGAGCAAGTCTGCCTGCGGCTAAAGGGCTATAGGGTGTTAAAGAGACATTAAATTGTTGGCAGATAGGAATAAGCTCACGTTCGTTTTCACGATATAGTAAATTGTAGTGATTTTGCATAGAAATAAAAGGTGTCCAACCATTTTGCTTTGCCACAAGTTGCATGTTATAAAATTGGTATCCATACATAGCCGAAGCTCCTAAAGCTCTGACTTTTCCTGCCTTGACAAGATTGTGTAAAGCTTGCATTGTTTCTTCCATTGGTGTTGTATCGTCAAAGCGATGAATGATGTATAAATCAACATAGTCAGTGCCAAGTCGTTTAAGCGATCCGTCTATTTCCCTTTCAATTGCGGTTTTTGATAGGTGTCCTTCGTTAAAATAGACTTTTGTTGCCAATATGACTTTGTCGCGAGCGATATTTTTTTTGATTGCCCGTCCTAAATATTCTTCGCTTGTACCGGCAGAATAAGTGTTGGCAGTGTCAATAAAATTAATTCCTAAATCTAGTGCATGTTTAATAATTGTTTCGCTTTGATCGGGATTAAGTGTCCATGCATGCATTTTACTGGCAGGATCACCAAAACTCATACATCCTAAACAAAGATGAGACACTTTAATCTCAGAGTTGCCAAGTTGTAAATATTCCATAAAATCCTCCCTTGTAAAAATTAATTTGAATAAACTTTATCCTTCTAACAATAAGCGAATAATATATTTTCGATAAATTATTCTAACCCTTATATTTATTGAAATAAATAAGTTTCTAATTGATAGTATCATGAATTAAATTCACTAATAACAACCTTATGTATAACTGTTAATAGTAAAAGTATTAATAGACATTTAGAATAATTGGCTAAAGGCTTTCTTTTAACGGAAATATGTTCGAGGCTTGACGTTTTATAATGCTGTAGAAAATATAAGGTTACTGCGGTTAGTTAACTTTAAGTATATATGAAATTATTGATTAAAAAATAAAAAAGGCACACCTAAATGCACCTTTTTTACTGATTATAAAGAGCATCAATAGTTGCTCTTTATTACGGTAAGTTTGATTACTTAATAACTTTAGCAACAACACCCGCACCAACAGTACGACCACCTTCACGAATCGCAAAACGTAAGCCGTCTGCCATTGCGATTGGGTGAATTAATGATACTGTCATTTTGATGTTATCTCCAGGCATTACCATCTCTACACCTTCTGGTAATTCGATAGTACCAGTTACGTCAGTTGTACGGAAGTAGAACTGTGGACGGTAACCTTTGAAGAATGGAGTGTGACGACCACCTTCATCTTTGCTTAAAATATACACTTCTGATTCAAAATCAGTATGTGGAGTGATTGAACCTGGTTTTGCAAGTACTTGACCACGTTCGATTTCTTCACGTTTTGTACCACGTAGTAATACACCAACGTTTTCACCTGCACGACCTTCGTCTAGCAATTTACGGAACATTTCAACACCAGTACAAGTTGTTTTAGTGGTTGGCTTGATACCAACAATTTCAACTTCTTCACCAACTTTGATTACACCGCGTTCAACACGACCAGTTACTACTGTACCACGTCCTGAAATTGAGAATACGTCTTCAATTGGTAATAGGAATGGTTTGTCGATATCACGCTCTGGCTCTGGAATGTAGCTATCTAATGCTTCTGCTAATTCAACAATTTTGTCTTCCCATGCTGCATCGCCTTCTAACGCTTTAAGCGCAGAACCACGAATTACTGGAGTATCATCACCTGGGAAATCATATTGAGATAGAAGTTCACGTACTTCCATTTCAACTAATTCTAATAATTCTTCGTCATCAACCATATCACATTTATTTAAGAATACGATGATGTAAGGAACACCTACTTGACGACCTAAAAGGATGTGTTCACGAGTTTGTGGCATAGGACCATCTGTTGCTGCTACTACTAAGATAGCACCGTCCATTTGTGCCGCACCAGTGATCATGTTTTTAACATAGTCAGCATGGCCTGGGCAGTCTACGTGTGCGTAGTGACGAGTTGGTGTATCGTATTCAACGTGTGAAGTGTTGATGGTGATACCACGTGCTTTTTCTTCTGGTGCGTTATCGATTTGATCGAATGCACGAGCTTGACCGCCGTATTTTTTAGCAAGTACAGAAGTAATTGCAGCAGTTAAAGTTGTTTTACCGTGGTCAACGTGGCCGATTGTACCAACGTTTAGATGGGGTTTTGTACGTTCAAATTTTTCTTTAGACATCTTAATGTTCCTTTATTAAATCACTTCCCTTAAGTGATTAAGGGAAGTGTTACTTTATTTAGATAAAATTATTTCGCTTTACGAGCTTCAATAATTGCGGTTGCAATATTTGTTGGTGCTTCATTGTACTTCAAGAACTCCATTGAGTAAGAAGCACGACCTTGAGTTTGTGAACGAAGGTCTGTTGCATAACCAAACATTTCTGAAAGTGGAACTTGTGCTTTAACAGTTTTACCTGTTGCAGTATCTTCCATTCCTTCGATCATACCACGACGACGGTTTAAGTCACCGATAACATCACCCATATAATCTTCTGGAGTTTCAACTTCGACTTTCATAATTGGTTCTAAAAGCACAGGTTTAGCTTTCATGAAGCCATCTTTAAATGCCATTGAACCAGCAATTTTAAATGCCATTTCTGATGAGTCAACATCATGGTAAGAACCATCAAAGATAGTGACTTCAACATCAACAATTGGGTAACCAGCAAGAACACCGTTTTTCATTTGTTCTTGACAGCCTTTATCAACCGCAGGGATGTATTCTTTAGGAACCACACCACCAACGATTTCGTTGTTGAATTTGTAGCCTTCGCCACCAGCTTCCAATGGTTTGATTTTTAACCATACATGACCGTATTGACCACGACCACCAGACTGACGAACAAATTTACCTTCTTGTTCTACTTCATTGCGAATTGTCTCACGGTAAGCAACTTGTGGTTTACCAACATTTGCTTCCACTTTAAATTCACGTTTCATACGGTCAACGATGATTTCTAAGTGAAGTTCACCCATACCAGAAATAATAGTTTGACCAGATTCTTCATCAGTGTGAACACGGAATGAAGGGTCTTCTTGTGCTAGTCGACCTAAAGCAAGGCCCATTTTTTCTTGGTCAGCTTTAGTTTTTGGTTCAACAGCAACCGAAATTACCGGCTCAGGGAATTCCATTCTTTCAAGAATAATTGGTGCACTTTCAGCACAAAGAGTATCCCCAGTTGTGACATCTTTAAGACCAATTGCAGCAGCAATATCGCCTGCGCGAACTTCTTTAATTTCTTCACGTTTGTTAGCATGCATCTGAACGATACGACCAAAACGTTCTTTCTTATCTTTCACAGAGTTAAGAACAGTATCACCAGAGTTAACAACACCAGAGTAAACACGGAAGAATGTTAAGTTACCAACAAATGGGTCTGTTGCAATTTTGAACGCTAATGATGAGAATGGCTCATCATCACTTGAGTGACGTTCAGCAGCTTCACCATTTGGTAATTCACCTTTGATTGCTGGTACATCAGTTGGCGCTGGTAAGTATTCAATAACAGCATCAAGCATGAATTGCACACCTTTGTTTTTAAAGGCACTACCACAAGTTACTAAGATGATTTCGTTGGCAAGTACGCGCTCACGCAATGCGGCTTTCACTTCTTGCTCAGTTAACTCTTCACCACCAAGGTATTTTTCCATCAACTCTTCACTTGCTTCAGCTGCAGTTTCTATTAAGAAAGAACGCCATTCTTCAACCTGGTCAACCATGTCAGCTGGCACATCTTCATAAGTAAATGTTACGCCTTGATCTGCATCATTCCAGTTAATTGCTTTACGTTTAAGTAAATCAACAACACCAGTAAATCCTTCTTCAGCACCGATTGGTAAAACTAAAGGAACTGGAACCGCTGCTAAACGAGTTTTGATTTGATCAACAACACGTAAGAAGTTAGCTCCCATACGGTCCATTTTGTTGACAAATGCAATACGTGGAACTTTATATTTGTTTGCTTGACGCCATACAGTTTCTGATTGAGGTTGCACACCACCAACCGCACAGTAAACCATTACTGCACCATCAAGAACACGCATAGAACGTTCAACTTCGATTGTAAAGTCAACGTGTCCAGGGGTGTCGATGATGTTGATACGGTGTGGTTCAAATTGTTGACCCATGCCAGACCAGAAAGCTGTTGTTGCTGCAGATGTGATAGTAATACCACGTTCTTGTTCTTGTTCCATCCAGTCCATGGTAGCTGCACCATCATGAACTTCACCAATTTTGTGACTAACGCCAGTATAAAACAAAATACGTTCAGTCGTTGTTGTTTTACCTGCGTCAATATGTGCACTGATACCGATGTTACGGTAGCGTGCTATAGGGGTTGTACGAGCCATATTAATCCTCTGTTTAGAATCGTTTGCTTAATAAAACATCATTTTGGTGACCGATAGCAGATAAGGGCTATCAGTCCAAATTCAAGTCACTTATACAATTATAAGTGCGAATATTACCAACGATAGTGTGCAAACGCTCTATTAGCTTCAGCCATACGATGAACATCTTCGCGTTTTTTCACAGCGGTACCTTTGTTTTCAAAAGCATCCATAAGTTCATTCGCTAGGCGTAAAGCCATTGATTTGTCGCCACGTTTACGTGCAGCATCTACAATCCAACGCATTGCAAGTGCATTACGACGAACTGGACGCACTTCAACAGGAACTTGGTATGTAGAACCACC
Organism: Gilliamella sp. ESL0232; assembly: GCF_013346885.1. Classification (NCBI taxonomy): domain Bacteria; kingdom Pseudomonadati; phylum Pseudomonadota; class Gammaproteobacteria; order Orbales; family Orbaceae; genus Gilliamella; species Gilliamella sp. ESL0232. The sequence goes on from NZ_JAAEDW010000010.1 coordinate 93,874, forward strand.
AACGCGACGTGACTTAACTTCTACAGTTGGTCTTACGTTATCTAATGCAACTTCAAAAGCTGCTAAGTGGTCTTTTCCACTACGCTCAGCTAATTTATCAAGAGCTGAATATACGATTGATTCTGCGATAGATTTTTTACCATCTATCATTAAAATATTTACAAATTTCGCCAGTAACTCTGAACCGAACTTCGGATCAGGAAGAATTTTTCTTTGACCGACAACATGACGACGTGGCATTGGAATACTCCGTTTATATGTTATAAATTTTCAGGTTTACCCAAAACTCAAATGAGTTAAATGGAATTATATAGTTTGGCCTTACTTAACGGAGTTCCATTAAGCTTTAGGTCGTTTAACACCGTATTTTGAACGGCTTTGTTTACGATCTTTAACACCTGCGCAGTCTAATGCACCGCGAACAGTGTGGTAACGAACACCTGGTAAGTCTTTAACACGACCACCACGGATTAAAATTACACTATGTTCTTGTAGGTTATGACCTTCACCACCGATATAAGAAGTAACTTCAAAACCGTTGGTTAAACGTACACGACATACTTTACGTAATGCTGAGTTTGGTTTTTTCGGTGTAGTTGTGTAAACACGAGTACAAACACCGCGTTTTTGCGGGCATGCTTCAAGGGCAGGAACGTTGCTTTTTGCTTCCTTTAGTGCTCTTGGTTTGCGTACCAGCTGATTAATTGTTGCCATTAATAAGCTCCTGATTAATTAAAATAAATTTAAAATTGCTTTTTAGATACGTAATTAATAACTGTAGACCAAAACCTATGTGTATAAGTTTTGGGTCGCAAGATTCTAGACCCCAGAGGAGATAATGTCAAGTTTTTGCTATCAATAAGTGCTTGATCTTGGTATTAATTATTTATAGAAGATAGTCGTTATTTTTATAGAAAGACACTAGTATATCTGTTTATTTTTTGTTAAAAAAATCAACAGTCCCTATTGTATAGTATGTTTTTATTGTTATTAAAAACATTAAAATGTTATTAATTTTACATTTGAATAGTCCATAAATTATAAAACGCAATTCTTCCACATAACTCGGCAAATAAAACAATAATAAAAGCAACAGAGTAAATTATTGTTGATTGCTTAGATCGATAAATATTTACAAAAACTAAAACAAGTGCGAGTACTAATAATAGGCATTGAATTAACATCCAAATATATTGTTTTGGGGTAAGTTCAGGTGATACTGAGGTTATTAAATTAATATAAGGAATTTTTAATAACAGAATCGATATTACTCCAATAAAGAAAGAAATTATGCCAATTCGATATATCCCAAAAACTATTGCAACAATTCCTCCTAACACTAGCATAGAGGTATACATCTGAATGGCTGTGTAATAGGTATTCCAGGTTTTAACCGTTGGTAGCATATAAGTAAGAGCAATCATCCAAACAAAAATTAAACTAAAAAAGATCAACAATAAAGATAATATTTTAGAAAAATTGGGGATTTGATATATGCGTTGACAAAGTGAGTTGACCAATAGCCATTTTTTACCATCATTATGATAAGAAAAATAAGTTAGTAATACACATACTAATGTTATTCCAAACAAGAGACCAAAGGAAAAAATTTCATTGCTCATCGGCGAACGACCAATACCCCAAATAACATTAAGAGCCCGAAAAGGATGACCTAAATGTAGCGAAGCAATAAGCATTGCAACAGCCATTACAATCAGAGCCGCCATATTCATTTTATTTATCTTAATTAAACTGTATGAATAATGGCTTAAAGATGATATGCCACCAATCAGCACCATCCCAGCAGATAATTGACCGAGTACCGTAAAAAATACCAATGGTAATTCATGCATATAACTCATACCTCCTCAGGATTAAGTACTTTACCTAAGGTATCACCAGATGCTTTAGCATGTGCATGTGGTTTTATCACAATATTAGGTTTAGTCAGCTGTGAACTTGGTAGTGGTGCAATATTGCATTCATCACCATAACAGTGACGTAGTTTTTCAATTTCGTCAAAATCTAACGCACGCTGAGGGCAAGATTCAACGCATACTGGTTTTAAACCTTCGGCTACACGTTCATAACAGCCATCACATTTTGACATGACTTTCTTTTGATGATCAAATTGCGGTGCTCCATAAGGACAACGCATTTCGCAATATCGACAACCAATACAAACATCTTGATTAACAACCACTAAACCATCTTGCTTTCGTTTATGCATCGCACCTGTTGGGCAACCTTGTACACAAGTTGGTTCTTCACAATGATTACACGAGATAGATAAATAATAGGCAAAGGTATCGTTTTGCCACATATCATCAACCAACTGCCAAGTACCTCCACCATATTCATAAACACGGCGAAAATGAACACCTAAAGCATTGTCTTTCTCGTCTTTACAACTGAGTTGGCAGGTTTTGCAACCGGTACATTTTGAAGAATCAATATAAAATCCATATTGCATTTTTATTATCCGCTCTTTAATTTACGACGTTAATCCTGAAACCGATAATGGTTTAACTTCAACCAGATTGGTATGCTGCGGATTCGATTTTGCAAGTACTGTTGGGCGCAATGATGTTAACCGATTAATACATCCGCCAATATCAATCCCTATAGAATTGGTTTTTGCCCACATTCCTTGCGGAATCGCAATCACTCCTGGTAATATACGTGGCGTAACTTTAGCAGGAATATACAAACGACCACGATCGTTATAAACCTCGACCAATTGCCCATGCTTAATCTGCCTTTGCTCGGCATCGAATGGATTAATCCAAAGGCTGTTAGCAACAGCTTCACGCAATTGCGGTAAATTACTATAAGAGGAATGGCATTGCCCTTTAGTATGAAATCCAATAAGTTGCAACGGGTATTTTTTACGTTTTGGTTTATCTTCGCTCCCTTCGATAGCAGGCAAATATGCTGGAATTGGGTACAGAACATCTTCGGCATCAAGCTCCCATTTGTTGGCAATATTAGCTAATGCCTCTGAATAGATTTCTATTTTTCCCGACGGCGTGTTTAATGGGTTTTTAATAGGATCATCTCTAAAAGCTTTTAAACCAATTTGTTTATCACTATCGGCAAGCCTACGCTCAATTACTCCCATACCATCGGTATCAGCAAAAGGAGGTAAATTAGGTTCATTTTTTCGCAATTGCTCATAACAATATTCTATCCATTCATCTTGAGAACGACCTTCAGTAAATTTATCTTTTACGCCTAGCTTTTCAGAAAGATCGGTTAATACATCATAAGCTGCACGGTTTTCCCAAAGCGGATTAATTGTACGTTGCATACGAATTAAATAACTATACGCACCAGATGAATAAGAGTTATTAATCAAATCATTATTTTCAACTGATGAAACATCAGGCAGCAATAAATCAGCATATTTGGCTGATGCAGTCATATGCGTATCCCAAACAAGAATAAATTCACATTTAGATTCATCTTGTAAAATTTGGTGAGTAAGATTTAGATCTGAATGTTGATTGCCAATTACATTACCAGCATAATTCCAGATAAATTTAATACCTACATCCAACTTCTCCTTACCTTTGAGATAAGAATTTCTAGCTGTCATACTTGGCCCATCTTCAATTGCCTTCGTCCATAGAAAGAAAGGAATACTGGTTTTAACAGGATTTGGAAGGTTAAAACTAGGTATAGGATAAATAACACTCCCACCCCACGTCCCAATATTGGTACCAGGTTTACCAAATTGTCCTGTAATAATAGGTAGCATCATAATCGCACGTGCGGTATGTTCGCCATTTTGCCAGCGCTGTACACCATAACCTTGAGAAATCCATGCAGCTTTAGCGTTAACAATATCCAGTGCTAGCTTACGAATTTGTTCCGCAGGAATACCTGTCTTTTTAGCTGCCCATTCTGGTGTTTTAGGCGTTCTATCGTTACTCAATCCGAGAATATAAGATTTAAAATCACTAAAAGGCGGTGCACTGTCAGGCAATGACTCAGTGTTCCAACCAACACAATATTGATTGAGCATTGCATCATCAATACGATCTTCTTCAAGTAAAGCATAGCCAATAGCAGCAACTAACGCAGCATCGGTACCGGGAATTATCGGGATCCACTCAGCATTATACGCCACCACACTTTCGCTGCGACGGGGATCAATTATAATCACCCGGGCATTACTTTGTTCTAATGCATGAAAAAGCTCTGTAACTTGCCCTCCACCCGACATTCGGGTCTCGGCAATGTTATGTCCAAACATCACAACTAAATCAGAATGCTTTATCTGATCAAGTAAAGAATCCTTAGCATTACCAAAAATATAAGGGCGAATAGCTGAAATCTGCCCACTCGAATAATCGCCATGATAATTTAAAAAACCACCAATTGTACTTAAAAAACGCTTACATGCATTACGCCCAGAAAGATTAGCTCCTGTTGTACCTGAACCATATTGGTAATAAATTGCCTCATTGCCATACTGATTAATGGTATATTTAAGTTTATTGGCTAGTAGACTAATGGCTTGATCCCATGAAATACGTTTAAATTTACCCTCACCACGTTTACCAATGCGTAGCATAGGATACTTTAAACGTTCAGGATCATAAGTTCGCCAACGAACAGATCTACCACGAAGACAAGGGCGAATTTGATGCAAGCCAAAAACGGAATCATTAATCCCATCTTCTGATGATATTTTAGTAATAATATCGTTTTTGACATGAACTTTTAAAGGACAACGGCTACCACAGTTTACTAAACAAGCACTATAAACAATCTTTTCTTCATCTGTGGAATTAGTAAGGATTATCTTACTTCTAGCATTGGTGTTTGGCTCTGCATAGACAAAAGGCAATTGTATATTATTCGTTAGTACAGATACACCTGCTATAGTTAATGATTTTTGTAAAAAATTACGTCGGGTTATTTTATTCTGTAGTTTACTCACATTATTCCCTGATATAAATATGGGATTTGTTGATAATAATACTAAAAAAGAAATAAACAAACTAAAAACGAAAACTGTTTAAATTAATAAGAATCGAATGAAATGATGATTAAATAGATAGCTGTTAGAATTATATAAGATTAAACCCCATAAAGCGATTTCGGGGAAAACGCTTTATGAGTTTTTAACGGGTTATTCTAACCATAAAGTGTAAATAATCCAGTGTTTTCTAAAAGTCACTCATCCAAGTAAAACAAGCAACCCTGTCACTAGAAGGGTGATTGAATAGAAAATCTACATCACCAAATTGAGCGAAAACATTATATCTTTTACCCTGAGATTCATTAATTACCCAATAGTCGCCAAAATCCCAACCTGCATCACGATAATCATAAATAATTCCCCATTCATTAAACAATCCTCCAACCCATTTATTATTAGAAGAATTCCAATAACTAATTCTGCGTTGATACGTATTGCCTTGTCCTGGCACCCCAAAGTTCCAACCAAAACCATTTGCGTTTGTATAATCTTGTACTTCAGGGACAAAATACGTTTGTGGTGAAGAAAGATTTTTACAAAACGAAAGCGCATTATTGAAATTTTGACCTGTATCCCCTGATTTTACGATAAACCAATGCTCTATTTTAAATTGATAAATCAAGTTTTTTTTTGCTTTATCACTATAAAGTTCAAATCTTGCTGGGTGAAACGTTTTATTTATCGAATTCTGTGTTGGTCCTTTTAAGGTTATCCGAACAATATTACCCTCTAATGCATTATTTTCAGCTGACAATGATAGCGTAATCCCCTTACCTAATACTGGATTTACTTTATTGCCATTAATAGCAATCATTTGCCTTGCTGTCATACCTTCAAGTATTAATTTAAAATATAAATTATTTGCTCCAGTTGTAGGGAAATTCTTTGATGCATTGCCAAGGTCTTGTACTTTAAATCCATGATTTGGATCCCATTGTTCCTCTGGACCAGCATATTCGTTCGTACCATAGTTTAAATTAGGTTGAGCATAACACACCAAAGGTTTATTGATATTGGGTTTGATGTAATATGAGTGGCTAGCCCCAGAGAATTCACTTTCTCCTGGTATACCATACGTTGTCTGTAACCTAGTATCAGTTGCGGTTAATGTTAGTTTATAAGGTGCATTACAAATATTTAATGGCTTATTTGGTTGTTTTTTAACCTCATTAGTAATGTCTTTACCATTTTTGTCTTGCCATTTAATCGTTAATTGACCTGATGCACTGATGCTACCATCCCCGTCATCATCTCGACCATAAGCATTAACCAAATTAGTTAACGAAACTTTAGGATAATTTGAAATAGGCACTATGGTTTGAATATCGGCGAAAGTGTTGGTTATATTTGGCATTTCTATTGGGTTATTTGCATTTGAGGTATCTACCGTTGCATTTGGGTAAAGAGCGCTATTTATACCTGGTGGTATATAGCTACTATTCGGCAGTTTTATGCCTAACAACCCTTCAACGCTTTTTACCTTGGTTGCTCCACCATCAAACGTTAAATACGGCGCACTACCGCGTATTACTTTATTGGTCGTTGCTGATAAAGCGATTGCACTATTTGCAGGTAAAAGAAGATAAATACAAGTAAATAGAGTTAAACGTGAAGAGAAAAATTTTATAAGTGAAAGAAGGTGTTTACATGGAGGATAAAATAGCTGTACCTTACAATTAAAAAGTAACGATCTCAGAGAAATCAAATTTTTTGGTTGTTGAAAAGTATGATTAAATGACATTATACCATTACCTATTCTATTTTGTGAATTTACGATTATTTTAAAGAATTAAATATTTGAGTTATTATTGACCATTAATTAATGGTGTTTCTGTAGTATTAATGCACAAAATATCACCCATTAAGAGGATATTGATTTAATTTTAAACAAGAAATAGTATCATTTAAAGATAAAAAATATTAACTTTTGTTAAGATTCGTTAAGATTTGTTAAAGGTGTTGATTTTGTTATAAACTATATTGACAATATAAAACGAAAAATAAATACAACACTTGTTCTAGGTATTAAATTATCAACCGTAATTCACGATCAACAATACATTATGAATTTATTTGCACATAGAGATTTAGGTATAAAATTCAATTAAAGGACAGCGCCAATGATTCACTCTCAATAAGTTGTCCACCTTAATCATTATGATTAATTTATTATGATAAATATAGTTTAGCATTGCAAATCAAACGCCTTCACCATTGATCTTGGTCTTATTAAACAAAGATTGGTATAATAGCCGTCATTTATTCGAATAAATAGAAAAACTATGTCACAATCTACTTATAATGCCGTTGATATTGAAGTATTAAAAGGCCTTGATCCAGTTCGTCATCGACCAGGAATGTACACTGACACAAGCCGACCAAACCATTTAGGGCAAGAAGTCATTGATAACAGTGTTGATGAAGCTATCGCAGGTCATGCTCGTAAAGTTAAGGTTACCCTTTTTCAAGATAATTCACTAGAAGTTATCGACGATGGGCGAGGAATGCCGGTTGATATTCACCCTGAAGAAGGTGTACCAGCGATTGAATTATTGCTTTGTCGTTTACATGCTGGCGGAAAGTTCTCGAACAAAAATTACCAATTTTCAGGTGGTTTACACGGTGTAGGTATTTCGGTAGTCAATGCATTATCAAAACGTGTTGAAGTTACAGTTCATCGTGATGGACAAGTGTACGAAATAGCTTTTGAAAACGGTAATAAAGTTGAAGATCTGCATATTACGGGCACTTGTGGTCGTCGTAATACAGGTACCAAAGTTCATTTTTGGCCTGACGAAAAATATTTTGATTCGCCTAGATTTTCTGTCCCACGCTTATCACATCTACTAAAAGCTAAAGCGGTACTTTGCCCTGGCCTTGAAATTATTTTTAAAGATGAAATCAATAATACCGAACAACGTTGGTGTTATGAAGATGGCCTAAAAGATTATCTAATGGAATCTGTCAGCGGTTACTCTCTTTTACCTGAAACGCCTTTTACAGGTAATCATACTGGCGAAACAGAAGCTGTAGAATGGGCACTGCTTTGGATGCCAGAAGGTGGAGAATTATTAACTGAAAGTTACGTTAACTTAATCCCAACCGTACAAGGTGGCACCCATGTTAATGGTTTACGTCAAGGATTATTAGACGCAATGCGTGAGTTTTGTGAGTTTCGCAATTTGTTACCACGAGGATTAAAATTAACCGCCGATGATATATGGGAACGCTGTGCCTATGTTATTTCAGTCAAAATGCAAGAGCCTCAGTTTGCGGGTCAAACTAAAGAACGTTTATCATCGCGCCAAAGTGCGGCATTTGTTTCGGCTATTGTGAAAGATGCGTTTAGTCTTTGGTTGAATCAAAATGTACAAATAGCCGAATTACTAGCTGAAATGGTAATTTTATGTGCACAAAAACGCTTAAAAGCGTCCAAAAAAGTCATTCGAAAGAAATTAACCAGTGGTCCAGCATTACCAGGCAAATTGGCTGATTGCTCATCACAAGACTTAAGTCGTACTGAACTGTTTTTAGTGGAAGGCGATTCTGCGGGAGGTTCGGCTAAACAAGCGCGAGATCGTGAATATCAAGCCATTATGCCTCTTAAAGGCAAAATCTTAAATACATGGGAAGTCTCGTCCGATGAAGTACTCGGCTCACAAGAAATCCATGATATTTCTGTTGCTATCGGTATCGATCCAGATAGCGATGATTTAAGCCAATTACGTTATGGTAAAATCTGTATTTTAGCCGATGCTGACTCAGATGGACTACATATTGCAACATTACTTTGTGCTTTATTTGTTCGGCACTTTCGTACGATGGTTGAACATGGGCATGTCTTTGTTGCTATGCCGCCGCTTTACCGCATCGATTTAGGAAAAGAAGTTCATTACGCCTTAGATGAAGAAGAAAAAGAAGGCATTTTAGAACAGCTTAAACGTAAAAAAGGCAAGCCCAATGTGCAGCGCTTTAAAGGTCTAGGTGAAATGAATCCACTACAACTACGCGAAACAACAATGGATCCCAATACGCGTCGTTTAGTACAGCTTTCGCTTGATGATGCTGAGCAAACGATGGCATTAATGGATATGCTACTTGCTAAAAAACGCTCAGAAGATCGCCGCGAATGGTTACAAGAAAAAGGCGATCAAGTTGAACTTGATGTCTAACAAACAGAATGATTTAGAGGAACAATAATGAGTGAGATAACTCATGACGGAGTAGAAATCCAGTCGTTACGCACTTTTACCGAAAGTGCCTATTTAAACTACTCAATGTATGTCATTATGGATCGTGCCTTGCCATTTATTGGAGATGGCTTAAAACCAGTGCAACGACGCATTGTTTATGCTATGTCTGAATTAGGACTTAACGCACAAGCCAAATTTAAAAAATCTGCGCGTACCGTCGGGGATGTGCTTGGTAAATATCATCCTCATGGTGATAGTGCCTGTTATGAAGCGATGGTGCTCATGGCGCAACCATTTTCATATCGCTATCCATTAGTTGATGGGCAAGGTAACTGGGGGGCACCTGATGATCCTAAATCATTCGCCGCTATGCGTTACACTGAATCACGTTTGTCAAAATATGCCGAACTACTATTAGGTGAACTAGGACAAGGAACGGTTGATTATACGCCTAACTTTGATGGTACTTTACAAGAACCTAAAATGTTACCGGCTAGATTACCCAACATTTTATTAAATGGTACAACAGGTATCGCGGTCGGCATGGCAACTGATATACCGCCTCATAACCTTCGTGAAGTCGCGAATGCGGCAATTATGCTTGCTGATAACCCCAATGCGACGCTAAACGAAGTAATGGCTCACATACAAGGCCCCGATTTCCCAACAGAAGCTGAAATTATTACTTCACCAGAAGACATAGCGAAAATCTATAAAACGGGTCGTGGTTCAATCCGTATGCGTGCTGTCTGGAAGAAAGAAGAAGGTGATATTGTAATTACAGATCTGCCTCATCAAGTTTCGGGTGCTAAAATCTTAGAACAAATAGCTTCTCAGATGCGAGCCAAAAAACTACCTTTAATTGAAGATTTACGTGATGAGTCTGATCACGAAAATCCAACTCGTCTGGTCATTGTGCCACGTTCAAATCGAGTAGATTTAGAGCAAGTGATGAATCATCTATTTGCCACAACCGATCTCGAAAAAAGTTATCGGGTTAATATGAATATGATTGGGCTTGATAATCGCCCATCAGTAAAAGGCTTAGTTGAAATTCTTACTGAATGGTTAGAGTATCGAAAAAATACCGTCACTCGACGTTTAAATTACCGTTTAGATAAAATATTAAAACGACTCCATATTCTCGATGGCTTATTAATTGCTTTTTTAAATATTGATGAAGTTATCGAAATTATTCGTCACGAAGATGAACCTAAACAAGAATTAATTAATCGTTTTGCCTTAACTGAAATTCAAGCCGAAGCGATTTTAGAGTTAAAACTTCGCCACTTAGCCAAACTTGAAGAGATGCGCATTAAAGGCGAACAAAGTGAGCTTGCAAAAGAGCGTGATCATCTGCAAGCTTTGTTAGCTTCGCCTAAAAAATTGAGTAATTTAATTAAAAAAGAGCTAAAAGAGGATGCTGAAAAATATGGCGATGACCGTCGTTCTCCAATTGTTGAGCGCAGTGAAGCTAAAGCTATTAGTGAACAAGAGTTAACACCATCTGAACCTGTTACTGTCGTTTTATCTGAAATGGGTTGGGTAAGAACAGCAAAAGGTCATGATATTGATCCTGCTGGTTTAAGTTATAAATCTGGTGATAGTTTTAAAGCTGCCGCCAAAGGCAAAAGTAATCAACCTGTTATTTTCATCGATTCAACGGGACGTAGTTATGCTATAGAACCAAACACGTTACCATCAGCACGAAGTCAAGGCGAACCATTAACTGGTAAATTAGCACTACCCGCTGGTGCAACAGTTGAACATGTGCTCATGTCTCAAAATGATGATCAAAAATTATTACTTGCTTCAAGTGCTGGTTATGGATTTATTGGTAAATTTAGTGATTTGATTGCTCGCAATCGTAATGGTAAAGCAATTATTAATTTGCCTAAAGAATCTAAAATATTGCCACCAATTGAAATCACATCTGAAGATAGTTTACTACTATCAATCACCAAAGCAGGTCGAATGCTCATATTTCCTGTAAAAGATTTACCTGAACTTGCTAAAGGTAAAGGAAATAAAATAGTATCACTTTCAGGTGCTGATGACTGCCTTACTTATACTCTATTAATTACACAAGACACTTCAATAACGTTATATGTTGGTAAACGCAAACTTACATTATATCCTGCTGATTTACAAAAATTTAAGGCAGAGCGAGCACGAAAAGGTACACCATTACCGAGAGGTTTACAAAAGATAGATAAAATAGAGGTGAACGAATAATATGTCTTTTATCTGGGCAATAATTGCAGGCTTTGTTTTGAGCACTGTATTAAAAACAGGATGGGGATTTATTCTTGGGCTTTTTGTTGGGCCAATGCTTTACCGCATGTTTTGTAATAAATTGACCGAACAAAGAACACAAGCAAATCCAACACTTTATTTAACTGTTGTTTTTGAAGTTCTAGGTCACTTAAGTAAAGCTAAAGGGGTCGTTACACAAGATGATATTAATCTTGCCAGTCAATTTATGGATAGATTACAACTTGACCGAAACGGCCGAAAACTAGCACAAGATTCATTTAATAATGGTAAAGCAAGTGACTACCCACTAAGATCTCGTTTGGCTGAGCTATACGCACAATATCGTTTTCGACGTAATGTGTTAAATATTTTTTGTGAGCAATTGATCCAAGCCGCATTAGTTGATGGCGTTTTAGACGAAAAAGAACAACAAATTTTATTTATTGTGGCTGAAGAATTTAATATTCCACGTCAACAAATGGCAATATATATCCAAATGATGATGGGAAGTTATCACTTCCGTCAAAATGGCTATAGTAACCAATACGGACAACGAGACCAATACCAACGCAGTAATAATTATGGAAATTATCAAGGTCGCTCACCACAATCCGACCTACAAAATGCTTACAAAATTTTAGGTGTTGCAGCTACAGCTGAAATCTCAGAAATAAAAAGAGCTTATCGTAAATTAATGAATGAGCATCATCCTGATAAGTTAGTATCGAAAGGCTTACCGAAAGAGATGCTTGAAGCCGCCAAAAAACGTGCACAAGAGATTCAAGCGGCCTATGATCTTATCAAAGCATCACGTGGATTTAAGTAGAGACTATCATCATGATGCATTGGCGATCAATTTTACGAATTATCGGTTTATTAGTATCCCTATTATCGATATTCATGTTATTACCAGCACTTGTTGCATTAATCTATCGCGATGGGGCTGGTGCAATTTTTGTTCGCTCTTTTTTTGTTGCCTTAATTTTAGGAATTGCACTATGGTTTCCTAATCGTAATCATCGCCACGAGCTGAGCACACGTGAAGGCTTTTTTATCGTCGTACTATTTTGGGTTGTTCTAGGATCAATTGGCGCTTTTCCTTTTATTTTTGATACACATATTAATTTAAATTTAAATACTGCATTTTTTGAATCATTTTCAAGCTTAACCACAACAGGTGCCACCACAATTGTTAAGTTAGATCATCTACCTAAAGCTTTACTTTTCTATCGCCAATTATTGCAATGGCTTGGAGGGATGGGGATTATCGTGCTAGCTGTTGCTATCTTACCATTACTGGGGGTAGGGGGAATGCAACTTTATCGTGCCGAAATTCCCGGTCCGCAAAAAGACAGTAAAATGCGTCCACGTATTGCTGAAACAGCTAAAACACTTTGGTCAATTTATATTTTGCTAACAACGCTTTGTGCTATTTGTCTCTGGCTGGCTGGTATGAATGTATTTGATGCTGTGTCACATAGTTTCTCTACAATATCAATGGGAGGGTTTTCAACCCATGATGATAATTTAGCCTATTTTAATAGTCCGGTAATCAATTACATCGTCACCCTCTTTTTGATTTTATCCGGCTGTAATTTTGCGCTCCATTTTGCCGCACTAAGTGGCTTTTCGATTAAAGAGTACTGGCGTGATCAAGAGTTCAGAACATTTATATTTATTCTACTGATACTAGTTGCTATCTGCACAATTGTTATTTATTTCTATAAACCACACCGCCTGAGCATTGATAAAATTATCTTACAAGTGGTATCCATATCATCAACAGCAGGCTTTAGTGTCGATGATATCAACACATGGCCATCATCATTACCAATCTTTTTATTGTGCGCTTCATTTATTGGTGGTTGTGCGGGATCAACGGGTGGCGGTTTAAAAGTGGTTCGTGTGTTAATTTTGTTTATGCAAGGCTCACGTGAACTAAAGCGCCTTATTCATCCTAACGCTATTTATACTTTAAAATTAAATAATCGCGTGGTTTCTGAACGCATAATCGAAGCAATTTGGGGATTCTTTTCTGCATATACGTTGGTCTTTTTAGTTAGCTTATTTATTATTATGGCAACAGGCATTGATGCCACTGACTCTTTTTACATAGTAGCATCATCACTTAACAATTTAGGGGTTGGTCTTGGTAGTGTAAGTGATAATTTTGCTAGTGTCAGTGATATAGTAAAATGGGTAATGGTGGTTGACATGTTATTTGGGCGATTAGAAATATTTACCTTACTAGTTTTATTCACACCAACATTTTGGAAAAGCTAAATTTATACTGAAACACATAGTTACCTGAAAGTTTTTAACAGGATATGCAATTTTTATAAATATTTTATTGATTATTTGCTCAATTACAGACAGAATTACAACGCAGCATGTGCTGTATTTATTAGAGGTAATCACCTGACATATGGAATGGATCATGGATCCTACAATCTGGATTGGCTTATCCACTCTGGTTGTACTTGAAATCGTCCTTGGTATTGATAACATTGTTTTTATAGCCATTCTTGCCGAGAAACTTCCACCCCAACAACGAGATAAAGCCCGCGTTACCGGTCTTGCTTTTGCATTAATCACTCGAATTTTATTATTAATGTTTACGGGTTGGTTAGTCACACTCACTACACCGCTATTTTCGATATCCGAGATCAGTTTTAATGCCCGACAACTAATTATGCTAATTGGTGGTATATTCTTGCTATTTAAAGCTACCATGGAGCTCAATGAACGCCTTGAAGGCACATCAAATGAGGATGGTAAACCTAAAAAGACATCCCACTTCTGGACTGTCGTTGCTCAAATAGTTGTACTTGATGCAGTGTTCTCGCTTGATTCAGTTATTACAGCTGTTGGAATGGTTGAACATATCCCAGTGATGATTATTGCCGTTTGTATAGCAATAGGCATTATGATGGTTGCAAGCAAACCATTGGCTAATTTTGTCAATGCCCATCCAACCATTGTGATCCTATGCTTGAGCTTCTTATTAATGATAGGATTTAGTCTTGTTGCCGAAGGTTTTGATTTTATTATTCCAAAAGGTTACTTATATGCGGCGATCGGTTTCTCAATCATGATTGAATTTTTTAATCAATTAGCCATACTAAATCGCCGTAAAGCATTAAATAAAAAACCGCTACGAGAACGTACTGCCGAAGCTATTTTACATCTACTAAAAGGTGATGCTGAGGAAGATCCCGATACTCATAATATTGATATCGTATCTGATGCTAATAAAAAAGTATCAGTGTTTAATCATCAAGAACTCAGCATGGTTGAACGAGTACTTGGACTTGCACAGCGTTCGGTCAGTAGCATTATGACATCTCGACTTGATGTTGATATGGTCAATATTAATGACGATCGTGATGTTATAATAAAAGAAATCTTTGATAATCCTCATTCTCGTTTAGTTGTCACTGATAATGACTCAATTGATGAGCCTTTAGGCATTATCCAAGTTAATGACCTTTTAAAAGATGTACTACAAAGCAAAGCACCGATTGATATACACTCACTAATCAAACAACCTTTAATCTTTCCAGAAACCGTATCGTTACTGGTTGCATTAGAACAATTTAAAAAGGCCAAAACTCATTTTGCTTTTGTGGTTGATGAATTTGGTTCAATGCAAGGGGTTGTCTCGGTAACAGATATTATCGAAACCATTGCTGGTGATTTTCCAACAGAAGAAGAGGAAATTGATGCTAAACATGATATTCAATGTCTAGATGATAATAGCTGGATTGCTAATGGTTATATTCCAGTTGAAGAGCTAGTCCGTTTTGTACCAATACCGATCGATGATAAACGTGAATATCATACCCTAGCGGGGCTATTAATGGAAAAAGCTCAACATTTACTCAATGTTGGTGAAACCTTGCAAATTGGCGATTATTTATTTGAAGTAGCTGAAATAGAAAGTCATAGAATTCTTAAAGTAAAAATCACGTTAAATAAACCTGATTCTGTAGCATTATAATACAGCAAAGAGAAATAACTAGAATAACGCTTGACCAAAATAAATAACTAGCAATAATTGACGCTGAAAAATTTTTGTTTATTTGAAGGTGTGGAGTAAATACTCCTCATCTTTTTTATTTTTCCCCTTTAGTAAAAAAATAGGTAAAACTGTTTATAAACTTTTACTCTTACTTATCAATTTAAATTAGGCCTAAACTTATGAAGTCAATATTCGAAAAAACCTTTCAATTGAAAGAGAAAAAAACAACTATCGGTACTGAAATTATCGCTGGTTGTACTACCTTTTTAACAATGGTTTATATCATCTTCGTGAATCCTTCCATCTTATCAGCAACAGGTATGGATACTTCTGCTGTTTTTGTTCTAACTTGTATCGTAACAGCCTTTGCTACCATTTTAATGGGGCTATTTGCCAATTTACCAATTGCATTAGCACCTGCCATGGGGCTTAACGTCTTTTTTGCCTATGGCATATGTGGGGCAATGGGCTATTCTTGGCAAATTGGTATGGGAGCGATATTTTGGGGTTCTTTAATCTTTTTTGCGTTATCACTATTTAAAGTTCGTCACTGGTTAATTGAACATATTCCACAATGTTTGCGTGTAGGTATTAGTGCAGGTATTGGACTATTTATTGCTTTTATGGGATTTCAAAATATGGGCATTGTAGTCGCTTCTCCTTCCACACTATTAACTATGGGGAATATCTTATCGCTTAAAGTCCTATTAGGATCACTAGGTTTTTTTATCATTGTTATTTTAGCGGCTCGTAACTTTCATGCAGCAGTATTAATTTCAA
Source organism: Gilliamella sp. ESL0232 (assembly GCF_013346885.1). Lineage (NCBI taxonomy): Bacteria > Pseudomonadati > Pseudomonadota > Gammaproteobacteria > Orbales > Orbaceae > Gilliamella > Gilliamella sp. ESL0232. The sequence continues at coordinate 110,114 of NZ_JAAEDW010000010.1, forward strand.
TTTTAGTTGTAACTTTATTAGCACTATGGCTCGATCCAAATATCAGTTACCAAGGTATTATATCTATGCCACCAAGTGTAACTAGCGTTGTTGGTCATGTAGATTTAGCTGGCTCGCTTAATATCGGTATCATGGGCGTTATTTTTTCAATAATGATTGTCAGCTTATTCGACTCATCAGGCACTATTTTAGCACTAACAGATAAAGCAGGCATTAGTGACGAAAAAGGTCGATTCCCCAAAATGCGTCAAGCGCTGTTAATTGATAGTTTTAGCTCCTCTTTAGGTGGATTATTTGGTACATCATCAGTGTTAACCTATATTGAAAGTTCCGCAGGTATCTCTGTGGGTGGTCGAACAGGATTAACCGCAGTAGTAGTTGGACTATTATTCTTATTGGTAGCCTTTTTCTCGCCACTGGCACATTTAGTACCTACCTATGCAACATCAGGCGCACTTATCTTTGTTGGGATCTTAATGGTTTCAAGCTTAGTTAAAGTTAACTGGTCTGACTTAACAGAGGCAACACCAGCTTTTATTACAGCAATTATGATGCCATTTGCCTTTGCAATTACTGAAGGGGTTGCACTAGGTTTTATCTCTTATGTAGTGTTAAAAACCTTTACTGGCAAATTTAAACAATTAAATCTTTGTGTAATAATTTTTGCTTTACTATTTGCTTTAAAATTTATTTTTATTGATCATCATTAAAAATGACTCCCCATCGTTACTTACGATGGGGAAATTTTTCAAGAAATTAACGCATTGGATACTTATGGTTAATATAAAGGATCAACTCCATTTAGCTCTCTAATGATGAAATTTCCTGTTTTTCCAACGTCTAGTGTTGTTTTTAGCCATGGCAAAATTGTATGCATTTGTTCGTGTAATTTCCATGGTGGGTTAATTACTATCATCCCTGATGCTGTCATGCCTTTTTGGTTATTATCAGGCTTTATTGCCAGCTCAAATTGTGAAATTCGTTTTATGCCTAAGTTAACAATATTATCAATCATTTTTTGAGTTTGTGTACGAGATACCACAGGATACCAAATTAAGTAAACACCTGTTGCAAAACGTTTATATGCTTCAAATAATGCTGTAGGGATTTTTTGATAATCGTCTTTAATTTCATAAGAAGGATCAATCAATATTATTCCACGACGAGATAGTGGAGGTAACTTTGATTTTAATTGGGAAAATCCATCTTCACGTAAAACTTTTGTTCGTTTATCTTTACTAAATTCTTGTTTTAATAAAGGGTAATCAGTTGGGTGTAACTCTGTAAGGTTGAGCTTGTCTTGTTCACGTAATAATTGCTTCGCAATTAATGGTGAACCAGGATAATATTTTATTTCCTCAAAAGGATTATAGCGTCTTAGTACCGATATGTATGTATTAAGCAATTCAGGAATATTAGATTGTTGCCATAGTAAATTAATTCCTGATAAATATTCACCCGTTTTTTCTGCATGCTCACTTCTTAATAGATATCGTCCTGCCCCCGAGTGTGTATCTAAATATAAAAAAGGCTTTTCTTTTTCCTTTAATGATTCAATACATAACGTTAAAACAATATGTTTTAATACATCTGCATGATTTCCTGCATGGTAACTGTGGCGGTAGCTTAGCATAGGGAATCTACTCTCTTTTTTTCATTTTTTTGCATATAAAAGGTTATTAAGGATAAACAAAGAAGACAAGGAATTTCCATTAATTCTTCAATGAGATCTTTTCGCTCTTTTGTTATAACTAGAAATTCATGTCCAATACGGCGATGTTCTGCAATATCAGCTATACCTAAGAATAAAAAAGCAAAGAATATATGCCAAAATGGTATTTTTTCGTATTTGTAGCGACGAGCAATTTCTCGGCGAATCGTGAGTAAAAATATACTTAGTATTGGGAGCGCTATTAATATACTCGCAATGATTTTATAATAGAAACGAGGTACCTCAGGGAAAAAGTCTCTTCCCCAACTAATTCCTCGACCAAAAATCATAAACCACCAGAAAATTGTCCAAATCCAAAATCTATAAAGCTCAGAATGTTCAGATACTCGTTTTGCATAATAATAGGTATAACAGCACATAAATAATAAGAAGAGAGATTGAATATGTTCAATCACTACAACCGTCATTCCATTGCATAAAGGTATAAACCAATTTCCCGTAATATAAAGGATAATGCCAAGAGTGATAATTAATAACGAACTTTTGTAAAAATGAAAATCTAACTTACACATATAATATCTTAGTACTAAATGGCACTTTTAAGTTTGAGTATAGTACCGCATTTACGACATAAATAACTAGTTTTATTATTTTGAATTTTGTTGTGTCTTATTGAGGTTAATTGATGTTGTTGACAACTGCAGTAGTATAAATAAGTATTGCGTTGAATAGGAAAACGGTGAGTTGTTGCAGGGATTTTTCCTAATATTTCTGACATAATATATTGCCATTCTTTACCATGTGGTTTTACTTTGCCAAACTCTTTAAAGACAATGAGATGTGCTAATTCGTGAGGCACAACTTCCTCAATAAATTGAGTACCATTATCTAGCAACATAATCGAATTAAGTTGAATTTCCCAACGTGTTAAAAAGGCACTACCAGCAATACTGCCTTTGGGTTTATAAATGATCTTAGGCTCTTTATATTGGGAATGTAGACGTTGATTGGCTTGCATTAAGTGAGTTCTTAAACAAGCCATAGTTTGATTATGTAAATAAATTGGTATGCGTTTATAGTCCTGCTGCATCACGTAGTAGTGCCGCTTTATCAGTTTTTTCCCAAGGGAATATATCTCGACCAAAATGACCGTAACTTGCAGTTTGTTGATAGATCGGTTGAATTAGCTCAAGCATTTGGATCAATCCATAAGGTCTTAAATCAAAGAATTCTTTAATAAGCGATACAATTTTATCGTGATGGATTTTTTCTGTGCCGAAAGTATTGACATAGATTGATGTAGGATTGGCAATACCAATTGCATAAGATATTTGTAATTCACATCTGTCAGCAAGTCCTGCAGCAACAATATTCTTTGCAACATAGCGTGCGGCATAAGCTGCTGAGCGGTCAACTTTTGAAGGATCTTTTCCAGAAAAGGCACCTCCACCATGATGAGCTGCTCCACCGTACGTATCGACAATGATTTTGCGTCCAGTTAATCCACAGTCTCCCATAGGGCCACCAATAACAAAACGTCCAGTTGGATTAATAAAGTATTTTGTTCTAGGTGTTAACCATTCGGCTGGCAATGTTGGTTTAATGATTTCTTCCATGACGGCTTCATGTAATGCTTTTTGCTCAATACCTTCTGAATGCTGAGTTGATAGAACGATTGTATCAACACCTTTTATCTGACCGTCTTGGTAAATTAATGTTACTTGGCTTTTTGCATCAGGTCTTAACCAAGGAAGTGTACCATTTTTTCTAACTTCTGCTTGGCGGCGCATTAAGTCATGAGCGTAGCTTATAGCAGCAGGCATTAGATTTGGCATTTCATTTGTAGCATAACCAAACATAATACCTTGGTCACCAGCACCTTGCTCTAGAGGATCGTTTCGATCAACTCCTTGATTGATATCCGGAGATTGTTTACCAATAGCATTAAGCACAGCACATGAATTTGCGTCAAATCCCATTTCTGAACTGGTATATCCAATATCATTAATTGTTTTTCGAGTTAATTCTTCGATGTCTACCCAAGCTGAAGTAGTGATTTCACCACCAACTAAGGCCATACCGGTTTTTACATATGTTTCGCAAGCAACACGTGCTTTCGGATCTTGTTTTAAAATTGCATCAAGTACAGCATCAGATATCTGATCGGCAATTTTATCTGGATGACCTTCTGAAACAGATTCTGAAGTAAATAGAAACTCTGACATAGAATACCCCCTTAACTTATTCTTGCACAATATTCGAAATATAATATTTAGCTTTAGTAAGTATTTATTTTAGCAGTTTTACCGTCTAGACGTCTAGTTTATAATTTATGGAACTAAATGCAACATTAGCTTGGGTAAAATACTTGCATTAATTTTTAATCAATTTACGATATGATGCGTTTCTAATTTATTATTTAATATCCTATAGCTAAAATGAATATCGTAAAACAATCTCCTTCAGTGTTAATATTTGATTCAGGTATTGGTGGTTTATCTGTTTATAATGAAATTTACAATAAAATACCTAATGCACACTATATCTATGTATTCGATAATGAGATGTTCCCTTATGGTGATAAATCATCAGAGTTTTTAATTAATAGAGTGAACTCTGTCATTGAGGCTGTTACTAAATTTTATCCAATTGATTTAGCAGTTATTGCTTGTAATACAGCTAGTACTATCTGTTTACCTAGTTTGCGCGCTAAATTTTCTTTCCCTATTATTGGTGTTGTACCAGCGATTAAACCAGCTAGCTTACTTACTAAAAATAAATGTATAGGATTATTAGCAACAAAGGCAACAGTTGAAAGAACTTATATAACCGATTTAATACAGCAATTTGCTTCGCATTGTACTGTTAAAATGTTAGGTTTATCGGAATTAGCACTTATAGCCGAAAATAAATTACAAGGCATTAATGTAGATATGAAACAGTTAAAAGAACTAATGCAACCTTGGCTTGGGTTACAAACAATCCCTGATACAATAATACTAGGTTGTACGCATTATCCTTTTATTAAGACAGAATTACAGACGCTTTTTCCTCAGGCGAGCCTAATAGATTCAGGTTATGCGATTGCGACAAGAGTCTGTAATTTACTAAATGATAAATATAATCTGGATCAAATAATTTCTTCTGCGTCCGAAAATATTGTATTAAGCACAGTTTATACTCAGCCTGTAGAAAATTTGATTAAAAAATTATCTGATTACAATCTTAATAAATATCAAAACATTAAAGTTAAGTGAGATTAAAACTTGCGCGACCAGATGGCTATTTTATCTTTTTTGCTTGCTAAAAAAAAAGAAGCCCCTATAATGCGCACCCACTGACACGCAGTCAGCGACAAGCAGACGGAAAGTTAGTGATTAAGTGAGATCAAAAATTTTAAAAAAAGATCTTGACGAATAAAAAAGGTTGGCGTAGTATACGC